>CAIZIQ010000267.1 GCA_903933015.1 uncultured Spartobacteria bacterium
AGTAATCGCCGGGTTCCATTGCAGATTTGGCCATTTCAATCCAATCAATGGTCCAGCCATTATCGACAGATTTCCCATTAGAGTGAATGAAACCATCCCATCCGGATTCATCCGAAACCTTTTCCAATTCGATCTGAATCGAGTTCATGCCTCAAACACTACCATCTCAACACCCCACTGAGTGTCCTACCCCTGAATCAACTACTGTTTTCTTTTCCAGATAGCCAATGCCTGCTGGTACTCCTTCTCAAGATCCATTCCCGAATCCATGTCAGGGGCAACCTGCTTAAACCCTGCATACATAAGGCACATGAGCTGAAGTCCACTCATGGCTTGTCCGTGAAGGCTCTTGAGCCGGTATTTATTCTCCGGGGAGAAGTAGTCGATTCCCTCTTGTCCAATGACTGCAATCTCAAAGGCGATCCTCTTCACCTCATCTGTCTCTATGGAGCTGAAACGCTCAAGCGCATCCAATAGGTACATTACACTGGCAGGAGCTTTGGCCTTCAGGAGCTCTGGGTTGGTCGCTCCCTCTTTATCGAGATCATTCAGGATTCCAGCTGGAGGGAGAAATCCTCTGTCTGACTTCCAAGTGTACCAATCGCGGATCCCGAGGAATTCACCAAAGGCATCCACAAGGTCGTATTCAGAGCCCGGTCTCAGATCGGAGCTCTTCTCTTTCCAGAGAACGTACAGCTTCTCGGAATCCTTGAACGTCGGGAACTTGCGATAGGCATCGGCGTAGGAAGTGGCTCCCTCGAAGAGTTCGTCCACAAAGAGGGCAAAGACTCCGTTGAGGATGTCGTTGATGCGCAGGAGGGTTGGGGGAACAAAATCACGGATCTTGGGATCCATGGTGACCTTACGGGAATTGTGAGCAATGGACGCCAAGCCACAGAACTGGGACTCCCGAAGTTCGGGGTAATCCCTCCATATTCTCTTCTCGATCACCATGTCGATGGGGCAGTTGAAGAGGAAGAGGTTGACCCCGGTAATCAGTTCATTGATGAGTCTAGCAACTTGATCATTGCTGTAGCCCTTCTTCTCCAAACGACGCAAATCAGCTTTTAGAGCCAAGGCTGAATTGGATCTGGTCTCTGGCGTTGTCACAAACCAGCGGTTGGTTCCCTGATCCCTGGCATCGCTCTCCATCAAGAGATGCATCAACTCATGCGCGCTGTGATAGTTCTTCAGCAACTTCGGGAAATCACCCTCCCTCAATGTCACCATGTGGTGATCAGTGTCGTGTCTCCACGCCATCTTGATTCGGGCAACGATCTGGGCGTCGAGAGGGCCCTCCTCAAACTGCACAGGGTATCCAGAGCGGCTTTCTCCCTCCGCACTCAGGCGGTCCACCAGGCTATCGGTCTCGGAGAGACGGTTGTTAGCGATGATGTTTTGAACATGGATGTAGGCGGATCGAGCCTTCTCAAAGACGATCTTGGTCCGGGAATCCTGAAGCTTCCCGTTAGCAAACATCTCTCGAAGCGCCTTGGCGGCATCGTCGAAGCGCTCCATACGGATGAGAGCCATGGCGAGTCCGTAGTGGGCATTGGCAAAAGCAGGATCACTGGCGATTGCCTGTCTGTAGGTGGCAATGGCTTCCTCCAGCTTTCCCTGCTCCATGAGGGCAGTGGCCAAAGTGTTCAGAGCCCATGGATCACCGGGTTTGAGTTCGAGGGCCCGACGAACGAATTTGGCGGCAGTCTCCTGATCATCATCCTTGGCGTACTGGTTCGCCAGGACTACGAGACTCCAGGGATCATCCGGAGTGAGTCGAAGGGACTCAATCAGGTAATCCTTGGCCTCATCGTTATCACCTGTTTCCACGCAGACCATAGCAAGATCGCGTCGGGCATTGGGATGGGCAGGATCCAGTTCCAAAACGCGCCGATAGATATCCTTCGCCTTCTCGTATTCACCCTGTTTCGCCCTCTGGGCAGCCTTTTCGGCTAGTCGTCCGGCTTCCGCTTTCTCAGAGGATCTGGATTCAGGAACCGTGATTGTCACGACATCCCCCTCAACAGAAAAAACTGTCCCTTCAGGAAGGTATGAGAAAACCTCGCGGAACTTATCTGTAACACCCCCCCCCTGCGACGTATGACAATCCTGCCTTATTAGCTAGGAGTTCAATATCCGAGAGGGTGGTTATGAAGGTCATCGAAAAGTACTGGGGTAGGATATTCGTTTAATGCCCCGCGACGAGCAAGGAATCCAATGGTGGCCATCTAAAGAAGTCATTTTGAAGGAAAATACGCGTATGCAAGTTGCTCCCAATCGGGAGCACCAGATTCATTAGGAAATGCATTATCCGGGGGGTGAAGGAGAGACGGACCTTCCAGTTCAGCTATCAAGTTAAAGGCCTCAGCGCGGATTCAAAAAAGCGTGAAAGCCTCGGGGTGGCGTTTGCTGACGCCCCATGAATACACGCAATATTATAGGTCCGAAAGTCAGTTGGCTCCGTAATCGTCTGGGCTGGTCCCAGGACATGCTGGCCGCAAAGTTACAAATCCTCGGAATGGAAAAGATCACGAGATCAAGGGTCTCCAAGATCGAAGCCCAGCTCATCTGGGTCTCGGATGCGGATGTCTATTATCTTGCGGAAGTACTCAATGTCGGATTGGACGACCTCTATCCTAAGTGTCTCCGCAATCCCAAGGTGCTCGCTAACAACATGCGTAGCC
>CAIZIQ010000268.1 GCA_903933015.1 uncultured Spartobacteria bacterium
CCTTGACGCAAAGATTCGCTGACCGCGCGATTTCTCCAGCCAATCACCTTAGCCCGGTAGACTGGATCGGGATAGAGTCTCCTCGTGGCTTCAGCCGTCGTGATGACATCGGCAACATCAAAACCGAAAGTCTCCCTCCAGCGTCGGTTGTAGTAAACGATTTCAGCCTCAGGCTGAACGAGCTTTGATGGAGTCCCTCCTCTTTTGATTTCGGCGATACCGATCGCCACGGGCATCTCCTCCATCAGTAACTTCAGGGATTCAAGATCCGAGGCAAAGAGGTTTCTGTGTGGCTTCATCCTGGAAATAACGGATAGGGAAAGATCCTTAAAAGATCATCTCACCAGGCACAAATCTCAACCCCCGGCACCACTTTTTCCCAACAGGTGCAAACGGCTTAATTGATATCCTCTAGCAGTCTAGCCAGATGGATTCTATGGAACCTGCGGCAACACTTTCTCCCAGCACCTTTGAAGCTCGAGGCAAGCTTCCTTCCCTTGTCGACCTTGCCTCCAAAGGAAACCCCGCCACGGAATGCCGGAAAAGGAACAGCCCGCGACCTTTCAGTCGCGGGCTGCCTCTGGGTGGATTTCCCCATAGTGAAGTACCACGGGGTCTCGGGAGGGAAATCTAACGGTTGGGGCGTAGCGGCTATCGTATAACTTGCCGATTGAGGGATTTTGGATGCAGAGCCAGGAGCGTGAACGCCGCCGTAGTAAACCTACGGCAAGCGAACTGCGACGCCGCTCCGCGCCAAAATCACCAAACGGCTACCATTCGAGAGCGCCGGCGTTCTGATACGCCGTCACCTTGGTCTCGAAGAAGTTTGCCTCCTTGGAGAGGTCGGCCACCTCGCTCATCCAGGGGAAAGGGTTCTGACTACCGAACTCCTGGGGCATGTGGAGGCGGTCGAAACGGCGGTCGGCGATGTACTGGACGTAATCGCGGAAGAGACCGGCATTCAACCCAAGGATGCCGCGGGGCATGCAATCCTGGGCATAGGCGATCTCAAGCTCGACAGCCTTGAGGATCATGGCGCGGACTTCAGACTCGAGCTCCGGGGTCCAGACCTCGGGGTTCTCCTCGCGGATACCGTTGATGAGGTCGATGCCGAAGTTCAAATGGATCGACTCGTCGCGCATGATGTACTCGAACTGCTGTCCGATACCAACCATCTTGTTCTGACGCTTGAAGGAAAGAAGCATCACGAAGCCGCTGTAGAAGAAGATACCCTCCATGATGACATAGAAACCGACCAGGTTCTTGATGAACTTCTGGAGACCCTCGGTGGTGTCGGTGGAGAATCCATCCTCCATGATGGAAGCGGTGAGGGTCATCTCGAAGGCATCCTTGTCGTGGATGGAGTTGACCTCATGGTACATGTTGAAGACCTCGCGCTGGTCAAGCGAGAGGCTCTCGACGATGTACTGGAAGGTGTGGGTGTGGATCGCCTCCTCAAAGGCCTGGCGGAGCATGTACTGACGGGCCTCGGGATTGGTGACGTGCTTGAAGATGGCGAGCACGATGTTGTTGCCCACAAGGCTCTCGGCGGTGCTGAAGAACCCGAGGTTACGCATGATGACCTGGCGCTCCTCTGCCGTGAGCTTGTTGGACTTCCAGAGCTCAATGTCGCGCTGCATCGGGATCTCGTTCGGCATCCAGTGATTGGCGCACCCCTTGGTGTAGTAGTCCCAGGCCCAGGTGTACTTCAGGGGCATGAGCTGGTTGACGTCGACCTGCTTGCAGTTGACCAGACGCTTTTGGTCGGGATCGATCCGCTTGGTGAGGTCGTGGAAGGTGGCGGGTTGGCTAGAGGAGGAGCAGCAGGACATGGCGGTGTATTGAATTTAAGGTTATGTGAGGACTGTCGTTTTTGCCAGCGTTGGTATTGTTGTGTTGGTGACGACGGGTGGGGTGGGGAATTTTATTGGCAGGCTTCGCACTCTCCCCCGTTGCGCATCGCCTCGATGCTGCAAGCCGCGGCCTGCTCGGGGGTGAACTCCTTCTCCGTTTTTTTGGACTTGGGCTGATTGACCCAGTTGGGACGGGCTTGGCTCGTGCTCTGCTCGACGGTGGAGGCAGCCGTGGCACGCAGGTAGTAGGTGGTCTTGAGACCTGTCTCCCAGGCATGGAGATACATGTCATTGAGCCTCTTGCCACTCGGAGCGGCGATGTAGAGGTTCAGCGACTGCCCCATGTCGATCCACTTCTGACGACGGCTGGCGCACTCGATGTACCAGCCGGGCTCCACCTCGAACGCGGTGCGGAAGATCTCGCGGATGTTCTCAGGGATACGGTCGATTCCGAGGATGGAACCATCCTTGTACTTGAGTTCCTCGACGAGGTAGCTGTTGATGACGGTGAAGTCGCCGCTAAGGTTGCCCTTGGCAAAAAGATTCTTGAAGGTCGGCTCGATCGACTGGGAAACACCGGTGATGTTGGAGATCGTAGCGGTCGGGGCGATCGCCATGGTATTGCTGTTGCGCATGCCATGCTTGCGGAGGGCGGCACGGACGATATTCCAATCGAGCGTGGAGGAGCGATCCATGGTGACCGGCATTCCTCGCTCCTGCTCCAGGAGATCGATGGTGTCGATCGGAAGCATCCCGCGATCCCACTTCGATCCCTTATAGCTCTCGTAGGCACCACGCTCGGCGGCAAGCTCCGTGGAGGCCATGATCGCGAAATAGGAGATCGCCTCCATGCTGGTGTCGGCGAACGTGACGGCCTCGTTGCTCGCGTAACTGATCTTCAGCTTGTAGAGAGCATCCTGGAAGCCCATCAGACCGAGTCCGACGGGACGATGGCGGAGGTTCGCGTTGCGGGCTTCCGGAGTCGGATAGTAGTTGATGTCGATGACGTTATCGAGCATCCGCATGGCGGTGCGGACGGTCTTCTCCAGCTGGACCAGATCAAGACCACTCTCGTTGACGTGCAGGGGAAGACCAATCGATCCGAGGTTGCAAACTGCAGTCTCCTCGGCGGAGGTGTTGAGCAGAATCTCGGTGCAGAGGTTGGAGCTGTGGACGACCCCCTGGTGATCCTGAGGGGAGCGGAGGTTGGAGGGGTCCTTGAAGGTGATCCAGGGATGGCCCGTCTCGAAAACCATCGAGAGAATCTTGCGCCAGAGGGCGCTCGCCTCGACGCGCTTGAAGAGAGGAATCTCGCCACGGTCGGCCATGGCCTCGTACTCGGTGTAACGCTCCTCGAAGGCGCGTCCGTAGAGATCATGCAGATCGCTAACATCACTCGGGCTGAAGAGGGTCCACTGGCCATTCTCCTTGACCCTCTTCATGAAGAGGTCAGGGATCCAGTTGGCGGTGTTCATGTCGTGGGTACGACGGCGCTCGTCTCCCACGTTCTTGCGGAGTTCCAGGAAGTCCTCGATGTCGAGGTGCCATGTCTCGAGGTAGGCGCACATGGCCCCCTTGCGCTTGCCGCCCTGATTGACGGCAACGGCGGTGTCGTTGGCAACCTTGAGGAAGGGGATGACGCCCTGGCTCTCGCCGTTGGTTCCCTTGATGAGGGAGCCCGTGGCGCGGACATTGGTCCAGTCGTTGCCCAGACCTCCGGCCCACTTGGAGAGCTTCGCGTCGTCGCTGATGCACTTGAAGATGTGATCGAGGTCATCCATCACCGTCGTCAGGTAGCAGGAGCTGAGCTGCGGATGCAGGGTGCCGCTGTTAAAGAGGGTCGGTGTGGAGGAGGTGAAGAGGAAGCTGGAAAGAAGTTCGTAGAACTCAATGGCGCGCTCGTTCTTCTGGGCACCCTCGTTAATGGCTAGGCCGAGGCAAACGCGCATCCAGAAGAACTGGGGCGACTCAATCCGGCGGCCACCGATATGAATGAGGTAACGGTCGTAGATGGTCTGGAGACCCATGTAGTTGAAGAGCAGGTCACGCTCGGGACGGAGGGCGGCGGCGATCTTCTCGAGATCAAACTCCAGAAGCTCGGGGGCCAGGCGGCCGGCGGCAATACCCTCCTCGAGGTAGGCCTTGAAGCGGGTGGCGTGGGCCACCGTGACATCGTGGTAGTGCTCGAAGCCTGGAAGCGTCTCGCCGTAGATCACGTTGAGAAGAAGGCGTGCGGTCACGTAGCCGTAGGCCGGATCCTGCTCGATGCGGGACTTGGCGGCGAAGATCATCGCCTTCTCGATCTCGTCGATACGAACGCCATCGTAGAGGTTGCGCATCGTCTCATCGGCCATCTCGCGGGCCTCGCAACGATCCTCAAAACCGCGGCAAGCGCGGATCAGGGTGCGACGGATACGCTGGGGCTCCAGCACCTCCTTGCTGCCGTCACGGAGGGTGACATGGAGTTCGGCCTGGACCTGTCCGGTGACATCGCGATCACCGCGGAGGGCACGGGCTTTGCGGCGATCCTCACGATAGATGATGTAGCGGCGGGCAACCTGGGTATGCCCCTGGACCATGAGGGCCTCTTCCACGGCATCCTGGACTCGCTCGATTTCAAGCTCCTCGCCGCGGATGGCGCGGCTGAAAAGTCGCTGGACGACGGCTGCGGTGACGGAAAGAGCTGCCGCCTGATCCTCGGGAGAAAGGGGGTAATCGCTCGGAATGTCGCGATCGGCCTTGAAAGCACTCTCCACGGCAAGGCGGATGCGCTCCTCGTTGAAGGATTCAGTGCGACCATCACGCTTGCGCACGATGAATTCACGCCCCTGCAGGGGGTCGACTCCACTGAGGGAGAGTTGTCCGGAAAGAGGTTCCATAGGTTCAGTCTGAAGGGTTGAAGGCAGAGGCTTTGGGGTTTTGGGGAAAAGGTCCATAAAACACTATATGTTGTGTCTCGAGGAACAGATGACCGCAATTTGTAGGTCATACAACGGTATCGGGTCAACGAGATTCGTGGCGATTTTCTTTTTTTCTTTTTTCTCTTTTGGAGTTGGGGAATACGAGGTTCAAAAAAGGATTTTCGTGCCCAAAAACAGCCCCATCAAGCCGAACCGGCAGCCGCCTCAAATTAAAGTGCAGAAAAGTGATTGCACCCCGCAAAAAGCCCTCGGGGATCCGTGTTTACTGACTGCGCGAGGTGACTCCCCCGCCGGCTTCCAAGGCAAGAGCCTCCCCGACCAGAAAGAGCGATCCGGCAAGCAAAACAGGGACTTCCAGCCCCTCCCCTGACAGGGAAATCTGACCCAGGGTGGCCTTCCCAGCTTCTTCCATGGCCTCCTTAAGCGATCCAAAAACCCGGATCCGCATCCCTTTGTTGGCGAATTCTTGGGCCAGAACCCCGGGATTCGCCGAACGGGGGGATGCCACCGGGACCAAGAAGACCTCGTCAGCAATGACCGCAAGTTCCTGAAGGAGGGTTCCGGGCTCCTTGTCCGCCAGAGCTCCAAAAATCAGCCTGCAGCGCCCCTCCCCGTACTCTTCACGCCAGGTGGAGACAAGTTGCCGCGCCGCATGCAGGTTATGAGCTCCATCAAGAATCAACTGGCCTCCCTCGGAAGAACCTTTGATTCCAAGGCGCTGAAAGCGCCCGGGCCACTCGGCAGAGGCAAGCCCCTCCTGCTCCACATCCGAGGAAAACTCGAATCCAGCGGCGCGGATTAAAGTCAGGGCCAGAGCCCCATTCCACCGTTGATGCGAACCGATGAGTCCCAGCGGAACATGCTCCGGCAGAGGTTCTTGAACCCAGGCGCAGGGTGCGCCGATCTCCCGAGCCGCTTCCTCAAGAGCAGCAAATGCCTCCGGTTCCTGCGGAGCAATGACAACCGGGATGCCGGAGCGGAAGATCCCCGCCTTCTCACGGGCGATCTTCGTAAGCGTGCTTCCGAGCCACTCCGTGTGATCGAGGGCAATCGGCGTGATAGCGCAGGCGATCTTGGGTGCCATGTTGGTGGCATCGAGACGCCCTCCGAGGCCTGTCTCCAAGACCACAACCTCACACCCGGCACGCGCAAAACAGTAGAAAGCCACTGCGGTCACCAGTTCGAAGAAAGTTGGTTGCTCCTCCCCGGGCCATCCCTCGGTCGCCTCCCGAACACGCCGGATCGCCGACTCCAACTCCCCGTTTCCGATCATGTCACCGGAGATGCGGATGCGCTCCGAAAAATCAACCAGATGAGGGGAAGTGTAGAGACCCGTCCTCAAGCCTCCGGCACGGAGGATGGATTCGGTGAAGGCGCAGACCGAACCCTTTCCATTGGTTCCCGCGACATGCAGGCAGCGGAGATTGTTCTCGGGATTCCCGAGTGCGGCCAGCAGTCGGCGCATCCGCTCCAGACCGGGCTGCACCCCGCGCCCCTGAGTGGACATCAGCCAATCAAGGGGACGTTCCTCAAATAATGAATCCATCATGAAACCTTCTTCAGATTCCTGAGTTCATGAGTTCCAAATTAAGTTCTGATCGGCCCGAAGAAAATGCAGGCTGAATTTTGAATGTGGAACTCAGGAACACAGGGAAAGAAACAATGGTCACCTTGCCTGATTGATATCAGGAGTGCATTCCCTCCCCCCTACTTACCCATCAGGTTCCCCAGGATCGTGATGATCGTCTCGCGCATCTTGGACCTCGGAACGATCTCGTCGATCAGACCATGCTCCAGCAGGAACTCCGCGGTCTGGAATCCGTTGGGCAACTCCTGATGCGTCGTCTCACGGATGACTCGGGGACCCGCAAATCCAATCATGGCCCTCGGTTCCGCCAAGGCAATGTCCCCCAAGGTGGCAAAACTCGCCATCACTCCGGCAGTGGTGGGGTTGGTTAGCACGGCGATATACGGCAAGCCAGCCTCGGCATGGCGGGCGAGCGCCCCACTGGTCTTGGCCATCTGCATGAGCGAGAGCATTCCCTCGTACATGCGGGCTCCTCCGGAGGCGCAGACGATGATGACGGGTTGCCCGGCCTTTGTGGAGGCCTCGATGATCCTGGTGATTTTTTCACCCACCACCGACCCCATGGTCGCGGCAAGGAAGGAGAAATCCATCACGGCCAAGCCGACGGGTTGACCGCCCATGCGACCCGAACCGGTGATGACCGCATCCACGAGTCCGGTCTTCTTCCGGTAGCTCTTGAGTCGATCCTCATAGGTGGCAACCCCCTTGAAACCAAGTGGGTCGACGGCAGTCATCGCCGCATCGGTCTCCTCGAAGGTCCCCTCGTCCACCAGCGTGGAAATCCGCTCATGGGCTCCCATGGCAAAGTGATGACCGCACTTGGGGCAGACGCGTAGATTTTCCTCAATCGCGAGATGATGCACCATATCGGAACATCCGGGGCACTTCGTCCAGAGCCCCTCGGGCATTTCCCGGCGCTTTTTTTCGGAAAACTTGAGGGTCGGTTTTTTGAAAATCGTCATGGGATTAAGTATTCTGAAGCAAACCAAGGGGAAATGAAAAGCCCCGTCTCATTCGTGAACGCTGCAGTTTTGAACTGCTTAGAATAGGAAAAAGAACAGCCCGCCACATTCCATGGCGGGCCATCTCTTATGTAATCGGCCTAGAACTTGGCGCCTAGGGACCAGAAGATATTCTGGCTCTCGAGATTGTTGTTACCGGCGGCGGCGTTGTAGAAGAACGAGGTGTTCCATCTCTTGCCGAACTCAACGGTCACACCGACTCCCGTGTAGAGGAAGTCCC
>CAIZIQ010000269.1 GCA_903933015.1 uncultured Spartobacteria bacterium
AACTCAGGAACTCAGGAAAATGGAGTCAAAGAATCGTATTGGTGAACCTCACTTACAAGAGCCAGTTGGGTACGGAATAGGCTGCGAAGCAGGCCAAAGGACAATGTGAGGGGATGAATCCCATGTGCCGCGTCACGGACGCCAATGCCTCATCCATGCACTACTCATTTATTTCTTTCCTGGGTTCCTGAGTTCCATATTCATCCTGCAGTTCTTCATGATTTGAAGGAACGGATACCGACGATCGCCCATCCGGCCATGAGCAGGAGCCCTCCGATGGGTGTGATGGCTCCAAGCACGCTGATCTTGGTCAGGGCCAGGGCGTAGAGGCTTCCGGAAAAGAGCAGGATGCCCAGAACCCAGCAGAGGATGGCTCCCTGCAGAAAGGGCTCGACGGTCGCCGCCCAAAGCAGCGCGGGTGCATGGACAAGATGGTAAAGGACGGCCGTGTTCCAGATATCTCGCGTCTGGTTGGCCTCCAGAACGCCCTTCAATGCATGGGCGCCGAATGCGCCGAGGGCGATGGCTAGCAATCCCGTCGCGGCGGCCGCAAGCAATGCACCGCTGTTTGGGGCGGCGCGACGGGTCATAGCGATTTACTTGGCGGGAACCTGAAACTCCTCGGGGAATTTCTGGAGGAAGCTTTGCACCGGCCAGGAGGCCGCCTCACCAAAGGCACAGACGGTGCGACCCGCAATGTTGTCAGCCACATTCTTGAGAGTGGCCGGATCCTGGGGAATCCCCTCTCCCTTCACCATGCGAGTGGTCATCTTGTCGATCCAGAGCACACCCTCACGGCAGGGAGTACACTGTCCACAGCTCTCATGGGCATAAAATTCGTTCAGGTTATTAAGAGCCCAGAGCATGTTGCGCGAATCATCCATGACAATCACTCCACCGCTCCCGATCATGGTGCCGGCGGCGGCAAGGCTGGAGGCATCCATGACGAGGTCAAGGAGAGGAACCTCCTTGTCGATCATCTCGCCATCAGGTCCCTTCACCTTCATCTTGAAGACCTCTCCGGCACGCAGGATCTTGGAGGAGCTTCCGCCGGGGATGACCGCCTTGAGCTTTCGGCCGGGCTTCATCCCGCCGCAGATATCGTTGATCAGTTCACCAAGCGTGACTCCGCCAGCGGGGATCTCGTAGGGGCCGGGACGCATCACGTCGCCGGAGACACACATAACACGGGTTCCGCCGTCGCCCGGGGTACCCATCTTGGAGTACTCATCGGAGCCGATCTTGAAGATCTGCTTCACGTGGCAGAAGGTCTCCACGTTGTTGACGATCGTGGGAGACATGTAGAGGCCGAGGACGGCAGGGAAGTAGGGAGGCTTGATACGGGGATAAGGACGCTTCCCCTCGAGTGACTCGATGAGACTGGTCTCCTCGCCGCAGATGTAGGCACCTGCGCCTTGATGGACATGGATCTCCACATCGAAGCCGGAACCGCAGATGTTCTTGCCGAGGAATCCCTTGGCGCGGGCCTCCTCGAGGGCCTTGGTCACGATACGTGCGGCCTTCGGGAACTCGCAGCGAATGTAGATGTAGGCAAGGTTGACGTTCAGTGCATACGCGGCGATGGCCATTCCCTCAATAAGCTGATGGGGATCGTTATGAAGGATGTAGCGATCCTTGAAAGTACCAGGCTCCGATTCATCACCATTGCAGGTGATGTAGTGCGGCTTGCCGTCGTCGCGGCGGATGAAGCCCCACTTCACGCCACAGGGGAAGCCCGCGCCGCCTCGGCCGCGGAGATTGGCCTTCTTAACCTCTTCAATGATCTCCTCAGGCTTCATCTTGAGAGCCTTCTTCAGCTCCTCGTAACCACCATTTTTGAGGTAACAGTCGATATCGGGGGTATAGCCCTCGGTCCAGGCGTTCTTGAAAACGATGCGGCGCTCCTTGGGGTGCGGAGGGAGAAGAAGTGATTTCATGGTGGTAAGCCTCCGGTGGTGATCAGTTGTACTGGCTGAGAATCGTGGCTGTTCCCTCCGGGGTGATGTCCTCGACTAGGTCATCGTTGATCAGCGCCACAGGAGCTGATCCGCAGCTGGCGAGACACTCGACGAATTCAACGCTGAATTTGCCGTCGGGACTCACCGGAGGAACATGTCCGTGCATGGGGGCCTTGGGATCGATGCCAGCGGCCTTGCAGAAGGCATCGCGAACTTCGTATCCGCCCGCAAGGGCACAGGAGAGAGTGCGACAGACACGGACGCTGATGCGGCCAGCCTGATGCTGGCGGAACCACGGATAGAAGGTAACGAGTTCGAGGATGTTGATCAGCTCGAGATCAAGGCGCTTGGCGATCCATTCCACACCGCTCTCGTCGACGAATCCGAAATGGTTCTGCCAGAGATGGAGGAGAGGGAGGGAGGCGCTTCTCTTGGAGACCGGATAGTGGGTCACCGCCTCGTCGATCTTGGCCAGTAGCTCCGCAGGGATCTTGTCGGCCTGACGGGGGCCCGTGGTAACGGTCGAAGGTGCAGCATGCATGTCCATGAAGTCTTGAAAGAAACCAAAAAGAGAGCTCCTCGGAAAGAAGGAAATCGGCAAAGAAAGCCTCATCCTCCTGAAACAAGCCAATTTGATTAAAAGAAGTTGGCTCCAGCGGTAGGATTGATGAGGGGTATGCCCTCACCCCTAAGGGGCTTTCCTTCGGAAAGTCTGACTCGCGATGCTCGGCTCGAACCCAAGGCTTCGAATCTTCAAGGACTTGTGCTTGCGCACATCGCCATGCAGAGCATGGCTCCAGCGGTAGGATTCGAACCTACGACCAATCGGTTAACAGCCGACCGCTCTACCACTGAGCTACGCTGGATCAGATGGGTGAGGAATCAAACACCGGGATTCTGTGGCCTGCAATGAAAAAACACTCTTCCCGGGGAGAGCTTCTTACCAGTGCTTCCTCAGGCTCATGGTGCCTGAAGTGTAGCTTTGATCTCTGTCACGATTTGCTCATTGGTATGAATGGAATGCCATTCGCCCTCGCCTCCGTGCTTGGGAAGGATCCATTTTTGGCGAGAACTCCTGCTCCATGGAGCAAACATCCCCTGATGAAGTCCGGAGAATAGAATTACCGTCCTCCTGTCCAAGGCGGTCGCCGCGTGAGCCGCCGCAGTGTCGACAGTCAGGACACAGGAAGCACCTGCGAGCAGGTCGATGAAGGACTGGAGGTTTTCCGGAAGAACGATCCTAGGGATCTCCGCATCAACAAATCCGCTGTTTTTGAAATGATCCCTCATGGCCTCAAGACTTCCAAGCTGGTCTCGCGAACCTGTCAGAACCAACTGCGGAAGTTTTTCATAGGTCTTCAGATTTTGAAAAATCTCTATCCATCGTTGCTCGGGAAAGTCCTTTTCAAGACTGCTCGAGAAAGGTGCACAGACCCAATAGGGACCGACTACTGGCGGTAGATTCACAGATTTCAGCTCCGGCCAGATCTCCTCCAGCGAAACATTCCTTCCCAGAGCCGCACCCGCAAGGAGTCTGTTAACCTCCAATTCACTTGGAACCCCAGCCCCGGCGGTTGGATACTCAATTACCATCGGACGAAAAAGTCCGATGAACGCCTTCTCTGTCCAACGTCTGACCGGGCGACGATTTCCCAACAGGAGATTGGAGGCGATGAGCCGTTTCTTACTCCGCACGCTGAAAAAGAGGACGTTCTGGAAATAGTCCCTCATGTGGCGCAGCGAGATCGAAACATCCACCTTGGTTCCCATCAGCATCATCCAAGGACGGAGGCAGCGCAGAAGATTGGCAACAAAGACATTCAGAATGACCCTGTTCTTCCTCAAAGGAAGAACGACGGGCGTTGCTTTCGGAAATTGTCCCCGTATGACGGACTCGAGCGGGGGAAGAACGGTAATGACGAGATTCTCCTCGCCATATTCCTTTGCCATCAGACGAACCACGCCGGAGGACAAAAAGAAATCCCCGATGCCGTCCGGCTTGAAAAGGAAGCAACGTGCCACGCTGTCCTAGTTCCCGGAAGTCCCCTCCTCACCCGCTACCTCAGCAGCCCTGCGACGCTGTAACCAGACCTTGGCCACGCCCTTCATCCTCGTGAGCAGGTAATAGACGGTCTGGCTGCGAAGACGGACAAGCTCGGCACCGACTATTTTTGGCACGAAGTCGGCGGGAATCTCGAGCACATCCTCTGGAGTGATCCCATCGAGCCCCTTGCATAGGATCGAACTCATGGCTCGCGTGAGCGTTTGAACCTGGGGTCCAAGGGTTACCCGGAAATGAGCGCCTCCCTGTTCATCGAGGCGGAGATAGACTGCAACGGTGTCCGTGCACTCCTCATCCTTGCGTACATCCTCGAGATCAAAAATTTCGCCCTCCCTTGGTTCCTGTGAGCGGGCTTGATCCGCATAGGAAATAAGCGTCTCCCTTTTCTCAGCGTCGGATAGACCTGAGAAAAGATCGATGATCGTCTCAAGCTTGGCGGGATAAGACATGAAAGCTCCTCAAACTGATTTCTCAATCGGAGCCCCCACCCTGTTACCCCACTCTGTCCAAGAACCGTCATAATTGCGCACATTCTGGAACCCAAGCAGGTAGTTCAGAACAAACCAGGTGTGGCTCGAGCGCTCACCGATGCGGCAATAGGCCACGATTGCATGATCCTTCTGCAGTCCGAGATCCGTTTCATAGATCTTACGAAGTTCCTCGGCGCTCTTGAACGTCGCGTCGGGATTGACGGCCTCCTTCCAAGGAACGCTGCGGGCTCCTGGAATATGGCCTCCACGAAGCACTCCTTCCTGGGGATATTCGGGCATATGGGTGACAAGCCCCTTGAACTCGCCCGGTGAGCGGACATCGATGAGGGGAAGCTTGTCTCGGCTTTGAGCCAAGGCATCTTCGTAGAAGGCTCGGATCTCGCCATCCCGACGCACGGACGGCACGGGATACTGGGATGGTGCAGGATGAGTCAACTCCCTCGTGAGAGGGCGTCCCTCGGCGATCCACTTGTCACGCCCACCATCCATGATTTTTACCTTTTCGTGACCGAAAAGGCGAAACACCCAGAGAGCGTAGCAGGACCACCAATTGGATTTATCACCATAGAAGATGCAGGTTGTCTCCGGAGTGATTCCATTCTTTGAGCAGAGAGCGGCAAATGCCTCGGGTTGGATGTAGTCGCGGATCGTGTGGTCCTGAAGATCGCGCTGCCAATCAATGTGAATGGCACCCGGTATGTGTCCCATATCGTAAAGAAGGACGTCCTCGTTGCTTTCAATGATCCGGATCCCCTCATCCTTCAGATGATCAGAAACCCATGCAGTGGTGACTAGGGCTTCGGGATGTGCGTAGTTGCTCTCTATACTCATGGATGATGTTTTTAGTCGCTTAGCGGGTGATGGTCAAACTCCCATCGGACTGCAGGAGGCTTCGTCAGGGGCAAAAAAAACGGGCGCCGAAACTTGTCCGGCGCCCGTATCCTCGGGGAGGAAATTTAAAAACAGACTACTTCTTCTTCTTCAGAAGGGGAAGACCGGTCCGCTCGTTCTCGGAGATCTCATAACCTGCGGGAAGCGCATCGAGTGCACCCTCCTTGGCCTCTCCTCCGAAATAGTAGAGAGTTACTTTCTGGCCACCACGAAGCTCCTGAAGGCGATGGTGAAGGAAGTAAGTCTTGCCGCTCTTTTTGCTGACGACGCTGAATGCCATGGTGTTTGGTCCTTTCGTTTGTTGGGGGTTATGTTGCTTTGGTTAAATGAGTCCTGCTTTCGAGAGCGTTGCGTGGGCTCCGTTCTTCGAAATGGTCTTCAAGGCGCGGGCGGTGACCTTCACGGTGACGAACTTCTTAAGTTCGGGAACCCAAATGCGCTTTGTCTTGAGGTTGGGCGTGAAATAACGAGGTGTCATGGCGGTGACATGCATACCGATGCCACCCTTTTTCTTGGCAAGACCGCGACGATGAATTTTGGATCCGCGAACGGGGCGCGAACCGGTGATGGAGCACTTTCTGGACATAATGAAATTAGTTGAGTTGTTGATATGGTCAGTTGCAGGGCATCGGGTCAAGGATTTTTGAAGCCCTACTTCAGTTCGATGCCAGGATTTCCTCCTGTTTGGCGACAAGTTCCCTGATTCCCCGACGTCCGTAATCAAGCATCTTGGCCAGGTGTTCATCCCCAAAAACACTCTCTTCACCGGAGGCCTGAAGCTCGATGAATTCAAGGTCGCCGGTCATCACCAGGTTGAGATCAACCTCCGCATCCTTATCCTCCAGATAATCAAGATCGAGGAGGACATCACCAGCCACAACACCAACGCTCACGGCGGCTATCCGACGGGAAACGGGACTCTTTGCAAGTTTTCCTTCCTTTACAAGTTTGTCGCAGGCCAAGGCGATTGCAACGCTGGCACCGGTGATGGATGCCGTCCGGGTTCCTCCGTCAGCCTGGAGTACATCGCAGTCGACCCAGAGCGTTCTGGCCCCAAGGGCCTCCAGATCCACGGCAGCGCGGAGTGATCTGCCGATCAGGCGCTGGATCTCGGTGGAACGACCGTCGATTTTTCCACGGGAGCTGTCACGCTGTTTCCGGGGAGCTGTCGAATAGGGGAGCATTGAGTACTCAGCCGTCAACCATCCGCCGACAACTCCCTGTTCTTTCATCCAACGGGGAACACCATCTTCAATGCTGGCGGCGCAGAGAACCTGCGTCCTGCCGAAAGAAACAAGAACAGAGCCGGAGGCTTGGGGAGCGATGCCGGGCTGAAAGGAGATTTCCCGGAGAGCATCAGGTGCCCGTTCGGAGGAGCGTGTACGTTTGGTCATGGAGCGGGAGAGTCCCTTGCCGAGGCTCTCCGCGCAAGCAGAACCGTAGGGATCGGCCCCTAACCACCCCGGGAGGGATCGTCCCGGATCGCCTGATGGGCCTGTAACGCGGGAAGGATTCTCTGTCGGATCATAACGGCCATCTTGGGCTCACCAGCATGCTCGTAGACTTGTGCGGCCTGAGACGCCACCACGAAGGCATGGTCGAAATCCCCCGACTCGGCAAGCGATGCCGCAAGCGTGAGTAAAAACAGGGGAACCTGAGCATTGGTCGCGTTCACGATCTGTTCGGAGAGAGCCAACGCCTGCCTGCCGTCACGGACACGATTGTCGGGATGTGTCGCCAGCAACCATGCCAGTGCCCTCTGGTTCTGCAGGTCACTCGGATCGATCTGCGTCGCCAGACGGTAGACTTGGGCCGCCTTGAGAGGGTCTCCGGTCAGAAGAAGCACTGCGGCAAGATTCCTGGCGGCGCCGCAGGTAGCCCTCACCTGTAGCGACTGTTCAAATCCCTGGATGGCCTCTTGACGACGGCCCTGCTTGAGAAGTGTGAGCGCCATGTCGTTATAGGCCTCGGCATTGGAAGGACGCAGACGGATCGCCTCGACAAACTCTTTCATGGCCTCCGGAAGCTTGCCTTGTGCGTCGAGGGTGCAGGCATAGTTGTGGCGCGATTTCCAACTGGTGGGATTTCGTGCCAGGGTGGCCGGAAAAAAGAGATCGCCGGAGGCCCACTGGGGAAGTTGGAGTAGCGACAGTATCGACCAACCGGGGAGAAAAACGAGCGAGGCTCCGAGGGCAACGCGGAAATCGGTCTGACAAATCATCAGCGCAAACGCGAGCGCCGGGCCGAGCATGGCCAGATAGAGGTAACGGTCGCTGACCGTCGAAACGACCTGAAAGTTGAATGGAATCAAGCCAAGGGTCGGCAAAACCCCAAGAACCATTAAAGCGCACGGAATCAGATAAAGTCGGAGGCGTCGGGCAATGGCCAGCACCACGGCAAGAGTGGTCGCAATGACCCAGGTCCAATAGAGGACCCCCGCATCAAAAAGCGAGTTCGGCGAGCGCCCGTAATCGGCGCAGAGACCGAAGGGCCAAAAAATCTTCCAGAGATAGAATGCAAGAGCGTCAGCAGCCACCAATGGCCGTGCCCAAAGCGGCACAAGGCTTCGGGCCAGCTCCGCAGCCGGCTGCGCCTTCGATGTCATCAATACCTCCAGGATGGCTGCGAGAAACCATGGAATCAGCCACAAAAGCGGCTTCCAGCAGCGTCCCCGTCGATGCAGTAGCCATCCCCCGCAGATTAACGCCAGAGCCGGGGTAACGACACTGCCGGGCTTGGAACCGAAGGCCAGAAGAAGCAAAAAGCTCGCCCCGACGTATCGAAGGATCTCCCTTCCCCTCGGATCATCACGTTGATCAAGCCACGAGAGAAAGAGCGCGATTGCCGCCAAGGAAAATGCACCGCCCAGCAGATCGCGAAGTCCGGAAACCCAAGCCACCGCCTCAACCTGGATCGGATGGATGGCAAAGGTCAGGGAACCGACTGCTGCCGCCCAGAGAAGACGCGATGAAGAGATCGTTCCTTCACCAAAGGAAGCACGAAGCAACCTCCTCAGAATAAGAAAAACCATCCCTGTCGAGAGAAGGTGAACAAGCAGGTTGGCCGCATGAAAAAGCGTGCCGTTAATGGGGCCGAAGGGTATGCCCGTTCCGGCGATCACCCTGGAGAGCGCCACCAATCCGGCCCAGACCGTGTAGGTGACGGGGATGTACAGTTGCTGGAAGGGCCCTTTCCAGAACAGAGCGATGCTTCCCCAGGAGAGTGGTGAATAAAGGGGGTTGCGGTGAATGTTGGTGTCGTCATCCCAGAAAGGGAGGAACTGGAACAAAGTTACCTGACAATAAATCCCAGCCACGACCAGCAACACAGCAGCAAGAATCAGGGGTGCAATCCAAGGGGATGATTTGAGCGACACGAAGAAGCGTATCGCAAACTGTCTGGGGAATTTCATTGTTCGCCTGAAATCCATAACCTCGGAGGCAGGGTGTTGGCGAGTACCCGTTCCGGCACGCTCCCCTCACCCATCGGATCAGGAATGGCAATAAAGTCGGCCAAAGCACCCGGTGAGAGCTCCCCGAGTCTCCCGGAATGACCGATCGCATGAGCGGGGCGTGTCGTGACCATAGAGAGAAGTTCCATGAAATCCAGGCGAGGATAAGCGGATGCCATAGCCCTCATTTCGGCAAACATGTTTAGGTCGTGATTGCTGGCGAGACTGTCCGTGCCGAGCAATACAGGGATACCCGCTTGCTGGTAAAATTCGAGCTGAAACGGTTCTCTCGAAAAGAACTCATGTGTTCGCGGGCAATGGATCACCGGATAATCACCGGCCGTACGCCTTAGCAACTCACGGTCGCTCTCGGCGAGATGATTCATGTGTACGAGCAACGATCCCTGAGGCAACAGTCCCTGCCCTATCACGACTTCCACCGGAGTGACGCCACGACAGTCATCCATGGGACGTCCAATCGATTTGAGAAACTCATAGAGAGACCCTTCAGCATTCAAAAACATCGAGACTTCCTCCTCCGATTCGGCCAGATGAGTGCAGAGAGGCATGCGGTATTTCTGCGCATAGACACCCGCCAGCTGATAAAGATCCTTGGAAACCGTGTAGGGAGCGTGAGGGGAAATCCCGAATCCACCCACTCCCTCCCCAGCTTTCTCAAAAAAATTAATCGCACCGGCCAAAGCCTCAGCAGATTGTAGCCTGCTGCGCACATCCATCACCTCCAGGAACCACCAGGCACGAATCGGGGATTCGGGAAGGAACGGTACCAACTCCGGAAAGGACTCGATATTGAATACGGTGGAGCATCCCCACTGGCGTAGCTCCTGCAGGCCGGAAGCAATCGCATCCAGATAGTCGCTCTGATCGAGCGATCTGCGCATCGCATTGAGGCGCTGAATCCAGTTCGAGAAGGGACCATTTCCGAAAAGGGCTCCCCTCATCATTGTGTAGTCCAGATGGCAATGGGCATTGATCAGACCCGGCATCAGGATCACCTCTCCGAGATCCAACCGTGTCGCCCCGGGGTGCTCTCGAAGCAGATCATCCCACCTTCCCACAGAGAGAATTTCACTTCCCCGGACAGCAATTCCTCCATCCTCGATTGCAGGGCGACTCATCGGGAGAATCGATCTCCCTCGATAGAGTTTGGTCAGAATCGGATTTGGCATCTCGGGATGATCCTACGACTCTTCCTTTTTGGGAAGATTACCCTTGGCAATCGGCCGTGCGGCCGCCACAAGAAGATTACACGCCTCACGGCATATTAGAGGAATCCGGTCATCCCCTACCTTGGCCAGTGAGAGTTGATCCCTAGGTAATGAGTTGATCGGCACCCCGGGAGCAATTTCCCAGAGAAGGGAGCGCAGGCATCCCTGGGCAGAATTGCAATGGCAGTGAATCAACTCTCTGGCCTGATCATCTCGCAGAAGCTGGGTAACGCGGTACATCCCGGTTTGGCGCTCCAGTGTTTCACGCAGAGGTGTCGGCTGAAGGGTATCTTTGATCGATGAGAACCAGAGGCCCAGCGCCGATGGGTAGAAGAATTCCAAAGCAATCTCAAGCCCCTCCATCGACCCTGCTTGAATCAGCCAACCTCTCCTGAGATTTGGGGCACTTTTCAAGGGTCGATAGTTTCCCTTCTCATCATACCGGGCAATCTCCCTCGCAGTGATGGGATCAGTGGAAATCTCGAGGTCATCCCTCCCGGCGTCATCGACATGACGCAGGCAATAGTCTTCCGAAAGAAGAATCTGACCAATCAGCCGATGACCCGCACTAATCGACTGTGCAAGAAGTTGACGCGGACTTTCAGGGGCATCCATGACAGGCCCCCAAGCGGAATGATTAGTGCCGCGAGCGGCGCTTCACATGAAGCTGCGCCAACGACTTGAGGAGCGAGGACTGGACGAATGCAAGCTCCTCCCCGGCCAATGCTTTTTCGGAAAGCTCCCTCTGGGCACGTGCGACAGCCTCCTCGGCAGCCTTCTCATCGATCTCGGCCTCGGGCACCGCCATATCGGTCATGATAGATACCCTGTCGGGCAGCACCTCGAGAAACCCACTCCCGATGGCCAGATACTGATCGCCGTTGACCGTGGTGATTCGGAGTTCACCAGGATTGACCTGCGTCATCAAAGGCATGTGATCGGGCAGGATTCCAAGGTCGCCCTCGACCCCAGGAACCACCACCATTTGGGCCTCACCCGAGAAGGTTCGTGCCTCCGGGGTGACGATCTCGAGGTGCAGTGTCGCCATCTTAGGATTCCTTGGAAGCCGCCAGCACCTGTTCGATGCCGCCCTTCATGTAGAAATCGCCTTCGGGAACTTCATCCAATTTTCCATCCAGGATTTCCTTGAAGCCGCGAATCGTCTCAGCAATCGGAACGTACTGCCCCTTGGATCCGGTGAAGATTTCGGCGACATGGAAGGGTTGGCTCAGGAAGCGCTGGATTTTACGGGCGCGGTAAACGGTAAGCTTATCCTCTGGGGAAAGCTCATCCATACCAAGGATCGCGATGATGTCCTGCAGATCCTTGTAGCGCTGAAGCACCTTCTGGACACCACGTGCAACACCGTAGTGCTCATCGCCGACAATCTCGGGCGCCAGCGCCTTGGAGGTCGAAGCGAGAGGATCGACGGCAGGATAAATTCCAAGCTCGGCGATAGACCGCTCGAGCACGATCGTGGAGTCGAGGTGGGCAAACGTATTCGCGGGTGCTGGATCAGTCAGATCGTCCGCGGGAACGTAGACCGCTTGGAAGGAAGTGATTGATCCATCCTTCGTGGAGGTGATGCGCTCCTGAAGGTTACCCATTTCAGCAGCGAGGGTCGGCTGGTAGCCAACAGCGCTCGGCGTACGGCCAAGCAACGCGGAGACCTCGAACGTCAAAAAGCGGAAATGCGGGAAACGTATCCAGACCACGACATCGTCGACGACGTTGGATCCGGCATCAACTTCAAACGGCCTGGACTTCTGCGTGTTCTCGACGCCGCGGCGACAGGAGATGTCGAGGAAGTTGTGGTTGCCCATCGCGACAGGCTCGCGCGTTTCGGCGTCGAACTCGTCGAATGGATCCTACGCACCAATGACGTCAAACTCGTGGTTCTCCAACGAGACCTGGATCCACCAAGCCCCGAATGCGAGCTCGCTGACGACCTTTTATCCATCATTACG
>CAIZIQ010000270.1 GCA_903933015.1 uncultured Spartobacteria bacterium
CGTGAACCCTCCGGGCAACGCATGCGGGAAAGCGTGATAAATCACCACCCCAAGCACCGCAATAGCTCTCAGTCCATCGATATCAGCTCGGTACTTAAGTGAGATCATTTTTTGTCTTACCCAGATTATGGCTCAATGGTTACATCCAAATAGGTGACATGCGATCGGATATAGCTACGCAAAAGGTGGGCCTGATCTTGGTAGATGGGTTCCCCTTGGTACTCACCAATGCAATTTTCTCCCTCACAAAGAAAGTCCAATGGATCGATGACGATAGCGCCATTCTTGACCGATACTTGTTTTAAATCCCCCCTGAGGGATCCATATTCTCCAAGAAAATCCGCCTTCTTGTACGCTATTCTCTTCTTCTGGAACTCACCTGAAAAGCTCCTTGGATGGGAGTTCTCAGGAGCGAGAAGTGGTGAAGTCGGTATATTGAGCACAACCCAGACTTTTTTCCCGGAGGCTACCAATTCACGGATCATTTTTCCGAATTCATCAACCGTTGCATCCCTAGCAGTTACTTCTGAAAGTCTCGTGCCGTGAAAAAAGTAATCCTGATCTTTTTTAAAGTACATCCCCCACCGCGCCGCAATAACGACCCGATCAATTTCCGGAAACGCCTTCAAAACCTCCCTGAATGAGGAGATGACATCCAAGCTCTGACCATGATTCCCGAGAACTCCAGGCAACGGGGGAATCCCCCCTTGCGCGATGAAGATGGCACCTCTGTCAGTTCCTTCTTTCCCCTCCAGTTGCTTCGCGATGCGCGCTTCATACATTTGAGCATTACTATCCCCGATGAATACGGTTTTGGGCCCATTTCCACCTACTCTGTAAATGGGCACCCCATGGAAGGTTCCCATCAACTGTAACCCTGAAATGGTTAAATTCTCTCTCTTTGCATTCAGAATATGCCGACCAATCTCAGAGAGTGGCTTTTCAGGAAGCATCCGAGCCCAAGACATCCCCCCTAAGATGCCCACCAGCAGGAATCCTCCAACTAGAGCGGACACCGTCCACCTAGATGTATTGTGGCGGATCTTCTTTTCGATGAAGTAGTAGGTCAGCACCGTGAGCACAATACTCACCAGCAGTGCTGTGAGGATATATCTGGGCTCGGGGGTCTCTCCTTTGATGATGTGAACAAAGGAAAGAACCGGCCAGTGGAAGAGGTAGAGCGGGTAGCTAATGAGTCCCACCCAGACGATGGCGGGATGGGAAAGAATCTTACGGTTCACCCATGCTCCACTTACGCCAGTTCCTGCACCTCCCTCCATCAGCAGGAGGGTTCCCGCTACTGGCAGGAGTGCCCTCCATCCTGGATAGGCATCCCCCGTATGGATGATGGCCATGCCCAGCCCTAATAGCAGCAATCCAATCCAGGAAAGCGCTTCACGATAGGAAGGCACATCCTCGGAGTTTGGTTCTGGGTTCTTGTCGTAGTGCCACCATGCCAGAAGGCTTCCTCCTAGGAACTCCCATGCTCGGTAGGGAGTCAGGAAGAAGTCGGTCGTGCTGTTCTGCACCGACATGATCATGTTCCCCACAAAGGAGGCGACAAGCAGTACCACCATGGCCGGAACCAGGATCTTCGGCTTCTTCCAAAGCAAAATCAGCAGCGGAGGGAAGAAGATGTAGAACTGTTCCTCCACCGCTAGCGACCAGAGGTGGAGGAGTGGCTTAAGGTTCGCTGCCGTGTCGAAGTAACCGCTCTCCTTCCAGAAGACAATATTCTGGATGAAGAGGGTTCCCGCTGCGACATGCTTACCGAGTTGGCGAAATTCATCTGGCAGGAGGACGATCCATCCGTAAGCTAGACAGAGCAGTAGCACCGTGATGAGTGCAGGAAAGAGCCTCCTGATGCGCCGGGCGTAGAACTCCCCAAAACTGAAGTTCCCAGCGTTGTGTCCCTTGTAGAGGATCCCACTGATCAAGTAACCCGAGATCACGAAGAAGATATCCACCCCCGTGAACCCTCCGGGCAACGCATGCGGGAAAGCGTGATAAATCACCACCCCAAGCACCGCAATAGCTCTCAGTCCATCGATATCAGCTCGGTACTTAAGTGAGATCATCAATTTTAAATACGCCTCAAAATAGAGCCTCAAACTACGGTGCGAGCGTCTGATCAATGTACTTTACCTGCTCCGAAACAAATCCCGGGCGAAGGTGATAGCCATCGTAACTCACAGGGAAACCATTCTTATCATTCACCATGATCAGACCATCCTTGCTGAGGTAATCCAGAGGATCGACAACATCGGCTCCGTTTTCATGAGCCGTTGCTGCAATCTTCTCAAGAAGTAAACGGTTGCCAGCCAAGAACTCCTCTTTGGTAAAAGTCTCCGGATCCTTGTAGTGAATTCTGGTGTAGTGACGGTCCAGGGAATTGGCAGGACTGAATTTAGGCCCCATGGGAATGGAGAGCACAAGGGTCACTTTTTTTCCCTGATCCCGTAGTTTGTGGATCAGAACACCCAGTGCCTTCATCGACTTGTCAATCGCCTTGGGATCCGTCGCCGAAATGCCGTCGATGGTATTCTCCTCATTTTTAAAGTAGCGAGTCCAAGCCCCTGCAATCACCACTCGATCAATCGATGGATGAGCCTTCAGCTGTGTTTTCAACTCTGGCATCAGTGAGAGCCCATTGGCAAATTGATGGACTTTAAATCCCGGGATGGGCGGCAGCCCAGTATAGACAATGAAGATAGCTCCTCGGGATCCCCCCCGATTATCCCCAAGAACTTCAACGGCTCGTGGCATGTACTGCTCCATATTGCTATCCCCGAGAAAGTGGGTCTGGGGGCCATAGCCACCCAAGGTGAACAAACCCACCTCTGAAGCATGCTGCTTTACTCCCCGGAAAAAATCTTTGTCTTGCGAGGCAAAGGCAGCCTTTTCGATCCGAGGATCAATTTGAGGAGTGATGAGCTTTGTCATCGCCATCACCCCAAGGAGACCCGTGACCACAAACCCCGTGATAAGGGAGGGAACGGTCCACTTGGATTGATTGCGACGTATTTTTTGCTCAACCAAATAATAGGTGAGCACTGACAGCAACAGCGCGATGCCGAGAGCAGCCCAGATCTCACCGGTTGGGGCGCCTCCATTGTTGACGATCCGGACGAAAGAAAGCGCTGGCCAATGAAAAAGATAAAGCGGGTAACTGATAAGACCAACCCAGATGACCGCCGGGTGGGAGAGGATGCTTCGGTTAATCCAGCAGTCCTTGCCGCCCGCAATAATCAAGAGCGTCCCAAATACCGGAAAAAATGCCCTCCATCCAGGGTAGGGTTTCCCGTGCGCAATCAGGGCATGCCATCCGGGATGGGGGTCCCCGGGATGGATCCATGTCATGGAAAGAACCAGCAAGATGAGTCCAGCTCCAGAAACCCACTCTCGATGCTTTGGGGACTCTCCTTCGTGTCCTTTGTCATAGTGCCACCAAGCCAAGAGGCTTCCTCCGAGAAACTCCCAACCCCGATAGGGGAGCAGGAAAAAATCGGCTGTCACATTCTGATAGGACATCATCACATTGGCGATGAACGAGGCCACGAGAAGAAAACCCATGACCGCTGCCAGTTGCCACTTTGCCCGCATTCTTTTCCAAAGCAGCAACATCAACAGCGGAAAAATAATGTAGAATTGCTCCTCCACCGCAAGCGACCAGAGATTCAGGAGTGGTTTCAGATTCGCCTGGATCCCGAAGTAACCGGTTTCCTGCCAGAACACGAAGTTCTGGATAAAGAGCGTACCGGCAGCCGTGTGTTCACCCAATTGCTGAAACTCACCGGGCAGGAGCATCATCCATCCATAGGCAAGCGTAAGCACCAACATGGTGATCAACGCGGGAAAGAGTCTTCTGATACGTCGGGCGTAGAATTCCTTGAAGCTGAAGCTCCCATCCTGCTGCGCCTTATAAAGAATTCCGCTGATCAGATATCCCGAAATCACGAAGAAAACGTCCACTCCTGTGAAGCCTCCGGTAAGTACGGATGGAAAAGCGTGGTAGATCACCACGCCAAGGACAGCAACGGCTCTCAGTCCGTCGACATCCGCACGATACTTAAGGGTACTCATGGAAAAATCTGAAAAACTAACTTAATCTTATGGTTCCACTGTCCGATCAAGGTAGTGGACATGCTCCTTGACGTATCCCGGGCGAAGATGCGCATCGTCAAAGCGGATTGGAACCCTTCCTTCATCTTCGGCAATGCAGATTCCATTCTTGCAAAGATAATCCATCGGATCGATCACTTCAGCCCCATTATCTTTAGCAAGTGTGGCAATTTCGCGGAGCACAGCTCCGTTTTCCCTTAGAAACTCTTCCTTGGTCAGTACCCCTTGATCTCGTGTTTTGATGCCAGAGAATCTCCTGGTGAAGTTACTTTTGGGATCGAGCTGCTGGCCTGTTGGTATCATTAAGACAAGAGTCACTTTCTTGCCGAGCTCGTGAAGCCGTCGGAATGTTTTTTCAAGCTGATCGAAGGCTTTTTCTTTTCCCGGACTTTGTCCGATCGGATATTCGTCGTCCACTTTCCAACGGGATCCTTTTTCAAAGTAGAAACTCCAGCGCGCGACGATCACTACGCGATCAATCTTGGGATCTGCCAAGAGTTGTTGCTCGAATGCTTCAAACATCTTTCCACACTCAGGAGAGTGATTGAGAGTCACATGACGGATAGGCACAATGCCCCCCTCTCCTATGGAGATGGCACCCCTCTCCTCCGAGCGGTTATCTTTTAACAATTCTCGAATTCGGGGGCAGTACTGCTGCATATTGCTGTCCCCAAAGAACAATGTTTGCGGCCCATTGCCACCAACCTTATCGATGCAAAATCCGTTCTTCAGCTTAACCTGTCGCCACCCCGTGAGCATATTCTTCTCCTGGATGACCGTGTTAATTACTTTCATCCGGGGACTGGAATAACACGCCGATATAACACCAACCCAAGCCAAGAGGCCCATACCCCCCACGAGCAGGAACGCTACCACCAAGGCAGGCACAGTCCATACCGACTTATGGTGACGAATTTTCTTCTCGATAAAGTAGTAGGTGAGCACCGTGAGCATGAAGCCCACCAGGAGCGCCATGAGCATATAGCCGGGATTGGGATTCTCTCCTTTGACGATATGAACAAAGGAAAGAACCGGCCAATGAAACAGGTAGAGCGGGTAGCTAATGAGTCCGATCCATACCACCGCTGTATGGGAAAGAATCTTCCGGTTCACCCATGCTCCACTTACACCAGTTCCTGCACCTCCTTCCATGAGCATCAGGGTTCCGGTCACTGGCAGGAGTGCCCTCCATCCGGGGTAGGCGTCTCCCGTGTGGACGCACGCCATCCCGAGTCCTAAAAGTAGTACACCCATCCAAGAAAACGCTTCACGATACGAAGGCAGCTCATCTTCATGGCCCTTATCGTAATGCCACCATGCCAGAAGGCTCCCTCCTAGAAACTCCCATGCCCGGTAGGGAGTGAGAAAGAAGTCGGTGGTGCTGTTTTGAACCGACATCACCACGTTCAGGATGAAGGTAGTGATCATTAGCGCTCCCATGATCGCCACAAGTGGCCACTTCCTCTTCCAGATGACTAGCAGCAGCGGTGGGAAGAAGATGTAGAACTGCTCCTCAACAGCAAGGGACCAAAGGTGGAGCAGGGGTTTCAGCGTGGCCGCAGTGTCGAAGTAACCGCTCTCCTGCCAGAATATCAAGTTCTGGATAAAAAGGGTTCCGGCGGCCACATGCTTTCCGAGTTGATGGAACTCATCGGGAAGGAGGATCAACCATCCGTAAGCCAGACAGAGCAGCAGAACGGTGATGAGCGCAGGAAAGAGTCTTCGGATACGCCGAGCGTAGAACTCCTTGAAACTAAAGTTTCCTGTACTGTGTCCCTTGTAGAGGATCCCGCTGATGAGGTAGCCAGAGATCACAAAGAAGATATCCACCCCCGTAAAGCCCCCAGGAAGCATCCACGGAAAGGCGTGGTAGATCACGACCCCAAGCACGGCAACCGCTCTCAACCCGTCGATGTCAGGACGATATTTTAGTGAGACCATGGAATGCGGGGGGAAAGCTATAGATTAAATGTGCTAATTTTTAGAGAAATCGATGCGGCAAGAGAAGGAAAATAAGCCATATCTGACATCGGAATGACTGCCTCGACAAAGAATATTTAGGCATTCATCATCACCCGCCTCGTGCATGAACAAATCGCCGGTTACTCCCCCTAGAATCACATCACTCGACGCTCTGCGCGGGATCGCTGCCTTGGTTGTTCTAGCGTGTCATCTGCAGCATTCCTTTTTTCCTGGTCTTTACAGACATCTGAAAGCCGATCAGGAGGGAACCTTGGCTCTGGTGCCGGCAACTTTTTTGCTGAACGGGGGAGCAGCAGTCACCCTGTTCTTTGTACTTTCGGGTTTTGTTCTCACCCAACGCTTTTTTGAGTCGGGAAAAATCCTCGATATCCCGGATTCCATCCTGAAACGATGGCCTCGCTTGGCTGGACCAGTGATCCTCGTGAGCCTCATTTCAGGCTTTCTGATAGGGTTCGGTCTTTACCGTAATCTTCCTGTAGCCGCCCTGAATGGTTCTTGGTGGCTCAAGGAGTCGTTTAATTGGTCACCCAGAGGGTATGCTGATGTGATCAATGCCCTGAATCAGGGAGCAGTGGGTACATTCTTAACGGGTGTTTGTGACTACAACGGCGCTTTCTGGACCATGCATTTCGAATTTGTGGGGAGCATTGCCGTTTACGTTTTGGCAGCCCTTATCGTCATGGCCTCCCGATACCTTGACTGGCGACTGCTCTTCCTTGGCATGATGCTACTCTGGGCCCGCGAAGTGATCCGCTTCCCATTCATGGCCTCATTCATTCTCGGTACCATGCTGGCGTTGGTTTATACCAAGTTTCCGAGATTCGTCTGGAAGAGTACCTCTCTTCTTTGGATCGGAGGCATACTCTGCATCCTAGGGGGGGGCTTCACCATCCCTGAGAATGATCTGCCTGACCGATGGTATACCTCACTGGGAATGGACACTGTCTCCGGGCGGCTCTCCATTC
>CAIZIQ010000271.1 GCA_903933015.1 uncultured Spartobacteria bacterium
GCATTCGCGACCTGCTCGATGTCACCGAGGATCGTCGCCGCCGCCAGATGGAGCATAACCGTCAACACGGCATCACTCCTCATAGCGTGATGCGCCCCGTGCAAGAGAGTCTCCGCGTCATTCTCGAAGGTGAGGATGACGACTCGGCCCGTGTGCAGGAGCAACCGCTTGATGTCGCCACGCTGATCAGGGAGTTAGAGGGGGAGATGAAGGAGGCCTCCAAAAAACTCGAGTACGAACGCGCCGCCCTCCTTCGCGATCAGATTATGGAACTTAAAGGTGGAGGCGCCGTAACCTCCTCCATGACCAATCGCCCCAAGGCAAAAGCGGGTAAATCCACCAAATCAAAGAAAGGGTGGAAACGCTAATTATCCCCCCTTCATCCTTCATAATTCTAAATTCATCCTTCATCCTTTCCCCTGATGGCCACCCGCAAAGCCCCAGCCGCTGCCAAGAATCCGAACCTGCACTTCGTGACTGGAAGTGATGAGGCCGAGGTCCGTCGGACGGCTCAGGGACTTGCTGCAAAACTGGCCCCGACTGATGGCGGGGAATTCGGCTTGGAGGTTATCGAGGCTCCGGCTGATACGGTCGACTGCTCGATCGAGATGGTGCATCAGACTCTCCAAGCCGTCCTAACACTTCCTTTCTTCGGCGGAAAACTTGTTTGGATGAAAGGTGTTACTTTCTTGAAGGATACCGTGCAGGGACGCTCCGAGGCGGTGCAGGATGCTCTTGAAAAACTTCTCAAGGTGCTGGAAGAGGGACTTCCGGAGGGTATCACCTTGCTCATCAGTGCCCCCGAACCGGACAAGCGGAAATCATTTTACAAAACTCTCTCCGCCATTGCCTCGACAACGCTCTGCGATAAGCCCGACTTTGGCTTCGGTGCCACGGAGGATGATTTGATCGACTGGGTCATTGATCGCTGCCGCGATCGGGGGGTCAGGATGGAGGATCAGGCCGCTGTGGTGCTGACCACCCGAGTCGGCACCAACACCGGCCAACTCGATGCGGAACTTGCAAAACTAACCACTGCCGCCGGAGAGGGCGAGGTCATCACGGAGCAACTTGTCCGAGACCTGGTTCCCCTCACCCGTGCCGGTGGAATCTTCGACCTGAGCGACGCCATCAATAAACGCAATCTTCCGCTCTGCCTCGACACGCTGGCCCAACTTCGCCGCCAGGGAGAAAACACGGTCGGCATTCTGCTTGCCGCCATCGTGCCTACGGTGCGCAATCTTCTGATCGCAAAGGATCTGATGGATCGTCACAAGATGCGCCCCCCCGCCCAGCCACAGTTCTTCGCCTCCGATCTCAAACGACTCCGCTCGGAGGAAACAGCACATCTTCCCAAGAAAAAGGATGGAACACTCAATGCCTACGGCATTGGACTCGCTGCCGTGAATGCAGCTCGCTTTGACCGGGATCACCTGGTCTCTGCCTTCCTCGCTTGCCGCGATACCAATCAGAAGCTTCTGAGCGGACATGGATCAGAGGATACGCTGCTGACCCAGCTGTTGGTACGCATTGTGGCC
>CAIZIQ010000272.1 GCA_903933015.1 uncultured Spartobacteria bacterium
CTGCCTCTCTCCAGAGTGCCAATGCCATTTACGCTGAGACAGCCGCTTCCCTTCCGCCGAGTCACGTTCCTCCATCGGGCAATTACTACGTCTATTCGGCGCCAATTCACGTCGACACCCGATCAGCTCCGGTAGCCGAGCAAGCACCCGTGGAGTCCACTTCATCAGCACTTCATACGCAGATCGCATCGTTGATTCAGTCACCCGTCTTTGCGCAAGTGATCCGTAGTGTCACTGCCGCGCTTGGAGGTGCTCCTGCGGCAGGGGGAGCAGGCCCAGCGGGATTTGGAGGAGGACCGAGCATGGGTAGCTTCGGCCCTCCCGGTCCCGCTGGCGGCAGCAGCGTTCCCGCCGGATCACAAGGCGCCGGTTCAGCTGGAGGACTGGTTGCTGATAATGGTGGGGGTTCGGCCCCCGGATCGCCGGGGGCTGCCGGTGCGGATTCTGGCGGTGGAAGTCCCGGACCAGGAGCTCCCGGCGGCGACTCAGGAGCATCGCCCGGACCAGGCAGCCCTGGTTCCACATCCGGCAGTTCGTCATCTGGAGGGTCGGTTGCAGGTGGAGCGAGTGCCGGAGGCGCTGTTGCCGGAGGCCCAGCAGGCGCCGGCGGTGCTGCGGGAGGATCCCACACTGGAGGAACAGCTGGCAGTTCATCGGGATCAGGCAGCGGACAGGTCCCTGCTCATGTGCCTGCATCAGTTGTCGCTGCCACGAAACTCAACTCTCCTGTCAGCACGGGAAACTCCGCTGCTGCGGCCTTTAACCGTCTCAATCCCACGATTTCCGCTGGCGAAGGAGTCTCTGAGGAGTCCTCCTCTTCTGGCGGGGGGGCTGAGTCTCAAGGAGCCTCCCAAGTCAATCAGTCACGCGCTTCCAGCCGCTTTGGCGGGATCGGTTCGGACCCTACACCCGGGGGTGATTTGAACAGCCTAGTTCAAGTCTTGGCCCTCTGACGCGGCAGCCTTTCTCAATTGAATGGGACTGCTAGTGGCTCCGGACCAACCAAATGTTGCAGGCTGCGAAGAGGATGCCCACCACAAGTCCGAGCCACATGCTCCAATAGCGTAGCCTCTTTGGGTCGTCGCCATGGTGACACTTGACAGTGAATACGACGGTGATGGCCAGGGAGAGAACGATGAATGCCGCGACCAAAAGATGGAACTGGTCCGCCATCGTGCCGAATGTTCCAAGGCCTAGAAAGGCCGATCGCATGCTAATGATGTTGGCGAAAAGAGCGGCCCCCAGAAGCGTCAGGCGTTGCGGGGTGTGTACGTCCGTGAAGAAGCTGACCAGCATCATGACGACCGCCACATAAGCGATGGAGACGATGCTCCAGTATTCCTGAGCATCATGCCTCGTCATGTCGATGACGGCCGTCAGAAGTGAAAAAGAGCCCTTGGCTGGACCAAGGGCAGGATCGCCGAGATTGGAGGCATAAGTCGAAGTCTCGGACTTCAAAGCGAATGCTTTCACGGTCCAATCCTGAGGAATGTTCTCGCTGTTGATACCCGAATTTTCCGTATCGGGTTTGAGTATGATCTTCGCGCTATCCCGCAGGGAGTACTCCATCTGGATCGGGAGCACCTGTGAGTCGTAGGGATAATGCTTGAGATTCCAGTTCATCCGAAAAGTCCCGCTGCCCCGACGCTTGTAGCTGGTCATGCCCGCGATCTCGGGCTTGGTCTCGGTATACCAGATCACTTTTTCGGCATTGAGGAACTGGATGTCAGCCAAGATGTTTTCCTGGCCGGTGGTTTTGGCCCAGATCCAGAAATCACAGGAGAAGGTCCCTCTCGCGGGACTCATCTCGCGAAGATTCATGATATAGATCCCCACCGTTGCGGTCTCGATGGCCGGCGAGAAGGAGGCCTGGGAGGGCGTTTTGGCAGAGAAATTTGCCTTGGTTGCAGAGTCTCCGCCAAGAGTTGTCGCAGGGATCCACAATGCCATGAGAACCAGCACGAAGAATGCCGTGATACGGTTTCCAGATGGGGTCATCACGGCTCATCCATAGGCAGAGATCGTGATCGGCGCAACGTTATTGACTTTGAAGTCCTTTAGGAAAGGATTCCCGACGAGGATCAGCATTATGACGCACCATACCAGAGAAGCGATGGATCACTCGGAACATATCCATCATGCCGATCATGAAACGGAAAACCACAAGTTCTCCAAATTCATGGGCGTCACCATCGCGATTATCGGAGTCCTGATCGCTCTCAATGGGGATCTGGAAAGCAACCAGAAAGATGATTTCATCCGCACGATGATCGATCAATCCAGAGTCCACGCCAACTATGCCGGCTATAGCGTCAAGTACCGGATGATCATGTTGGAGATGGAGAAGGCCCGCATGACGGTCTCTCCGGCATCAGGTGGAGGTATCGCGGATTCAAAAAAATCCCCAATCGAACTGAACAGACTTCTGGGGCTTTATTCCTATTACAGCAAGGAACGGAAATTGGCGCGCGAGTGGTCCGAAAGCTATGATGCGCAGATCACCGCGCACTTTGATGCGGCATCTGGGTATGATAAGGCAGCATTGCTAGCCGAGGTGGGAATTGTGCTGGCATCTCTAGGGATATTGTTCTCCAGCAGAATCGCTTGGCTTGCCTCGATTGTCCTTGCCGTCCTTTGCATCGGTCAGGCCTCGGCAACCTTGGTTCATTCGACAAAAGCAATCGACTCCGCAACAGCAGGCGTCACCAAGGCCGAGGCCGCCTTCCTGGATCTTCGGAAAAATCATCTTGAGACCCGGGAGGACGAGATGACTGTTGAGGCGGTCGACCCGGGCGGCAAGATCCGCGCCTCACTCCATTAGGCTGACCGGGTGAAGTGCCTTTCCCTCGTGGCGCTTTCCAACCCTTGGGACTCTTCCTCATGAGCGTATTGCTACGTATCTTGGTGGCTCTGGCCTTCATGCTTCCCGTACTGGCACTCGCGCAGTTCCCTCCGGATCCATCGGTAGGACGCAATATTCCCGATAGCATTCCGGTGACGGCCCCGGATGCCTTTGTCAGGAGGCCATCCGATCTTGAGCTCAAGCCCGACTACTCGGATGTTCCCGTGGTTGGGAATCCTGGCGCCGGAATTCTCCGCAAAATTGTTTTTTCCGGCGCCGTTTCCGGAGAACACCCGGACGGCGTCGAACTCGTCCCCGGGTTATCTGTGGATCACGTTGACCTCATTCAAAGCGAGAAGCCATTCCTTGCATCGATAAGGCGCGACTTTCTCAACAAGCCCTTCGATCTCAAGGTGGCCCGTCAAATCACCCATGCGACGCTCGCTTTCTATTTTCATCACGAGCGTCCGCTGGTTTTCGTTCAACCGATCCTGATCGACTATGAGAATGGCGTCCTGCGTCTCGCTGTCGTGGAGGCGACTCTCGACAAGAAAACCAGCTCCGGTGCGAGGTGGTTCCGAAAAAATTACCTTCTTGGCATGTTGCGCGCGGCCAGCGGTCAGCACATCAACCGGGTTGGCCTGCTCAACGACGTGGCGATCCTCAACCAGAACCCCTTCATGGAGAATCAGGCTGTTTTGAAGCGGGGTGATCTTCCGGGGACCACGACGATCGAACTTCGCACCAAGGACGAATTCCCGGTCAGGGGATTTGCTGCCGTCGACAATACGGGAACCGTCCAAACCGGTCCATGGCGCTGGAGTGTCGGTGCCAACTGGGGGAATGCGTTTTCGGAAGGAGGGCAGCTCAGCTATCAGTATTCGGCCCCCTTTCAAAACATCAACGCCCAACCGGTTCAAAGTCTCAGCTATTCCACCCCACTCCCCTGGAAGCACATCTTCTCTCTCTACGGGAGCTACTCATCCACTTCCGTGAACATCGATACCGGAACAAGCACTCTGACTGACTCGGGTTATCAGGCGCAGATCAGTCCCCGATACACCATTCCGATTGGGAAAATGTACGGGAAGTTCATTCAAAACATCACCCTGGGCGCCGATTGGATTTCCAGCAACCTGAACTTCCAGCAAGGAGGTAACCAGGTGCCGGCAAATCAGACCGATATTGCCCAAGCCCTTCTGGGCTACAATGCCGTCATCAAGGACAAGTACGGACAAACGAGCTTTTCCACAGACAACTACTGGTCCCCGGGCGGCGTTGATTCACGCAACACGACATCGGCCTTCAAAAATGTGGATTCAAGAACCCAGGCGAATTATTTTTACTCCGCCCTGCGTGCCGAGAGGGATAACCACCTCCCTTACGGTTGCAGCCTGGTTTCAGTTTTCTCGGGACAACTCGCCTCCACCTCGTTGGTCAGCAATGAGCAGCTTTCCATCGGAGGCTATGGTTCCGTTCGCGGATACCCTCAGCAGATTCTCTTTGGCGATCAGGGGTTTTTCTACAACTTGGAGCTCCACTCCCCGAGCTACAGTCTCTTGGGGTTCTCAAAAAACTCGGAGAATACCGAGCCTCACAGCTTGGAAGGACTGCTCCACAGACTCGGGCGCGACCAGTTGGTATTCCTTGCGTTTTGGGACTACGGCATGGTCAATTCCATCAAGCCGCTACCCGGAGATCCCGCAAATTATGACATCACGGCCGTCGGCATCGGTGTCCGGTACGGGATCGGAAGCAACTACTCCCTGCGATGCGATCTCGGTTTCCCTCTGATTAATCCGAATATCGGGGTGGCAATCGGCCCGACTATTAATCTTGGAGCATCGATTGGGTTTTAGGCTCTGTTCGCCGCCTCATGCTGGGAGAGTTCCCGGTCAGAATGGATCACCCGGCCTGAGGTTCGCCGAAATGATCTTCGATGGCGGCAAGGACACGTGCGACGGGCAGGCCGATCACGTTCTCCATGGATCCTTCGATACGCTCGATCAGGCGACCCCTATCCTCTTGTGCCGCATAGGAGCCAGCCTTATCCAACGGGTTGATCTCCGCGAGATAGGAGGTGATGGTCTTGCTGTCGAGTTGACGGAAGGAGACCCGTGTCGATTCCACAAATTCGCACCGAGCGTGCGTGCCACCTCGGAGCAGGCAGACCCCGGTGAGAACCTCGTGGATTCTCCCTCCCAGCCGACCCAGCATTTCGGCTGCATGCTCCATGTCCCGGGGCTTCCCCAATACCTCACCGTCCAACACCACCACGGTATCGGCACCCAGCACGAGATCACCGGTGGTTTGCGATGCCACGGTGAGTGCCTTAAGGGCGGCATTGGCGAGAACCAAGTCGCGGGGAGGGAGCCCCTCCGAGAGTTCCTCCACAGCCGCGGGACGGATGATAACCTCAAATCCCACAGCCTCCAGCAGATCACGGCGCCTTGGTGATGCGGAGGCGAGCACGAGGCGTCGCGGAGCGGGACCTTTTTTCACCCTCTCCGGAGACACAACGGAAATCCAATCAGATCAGGTGCTCTGAATCGTGGAATCCCACGTCCTCACGGATCGATTCCAGGTGGCGCTGTGCACGGCGGGTAGAGTGCGGCCGATTGCGGACACGGGTCACCACACTGGCGACCACGGGAGCCAAGGCCAGTGCCCCGGCAACAAGCAGGACGCTCCCAGCACGGCGGCGGGACTCTCCGGAAAGCTTATCCGCAATGAGCAGGCCCAGACCGAGACCGGCTGCGGCCTGGCTAAGTCCAATGGTTCCGCTAACCGGCAGGTTCTCTGAAAATTTGTTTAGGGAAAGCTGTGACATATCATGCATCACTACTCCTCCGGAAGGCGCCGCGCAATCTGGAATCGATGAAAATGCCCCTCCCAACACCGAATTTTCTCCGCCTTGCCTCCGACCCCCGACTCCGTTGTCATATCCCTGTGATGATCACCACTTCCCGTGCCTTGGGCGTCGACCCCGGATCTGTCAGGATCGGCCTTTCGCTGAGCGATGACATCGGGTTCATGGCCCACCCCCTCCAAACTCTTCAGGTCAAGGGTGAGCAGACCGCAGAGAGTGCCGCGCAGATTGCCGCCGTCGCGGCGGAGAAAGGATCCCCCGTGATCGTAATCGGCCTGCCGCGCAACATGAACGGCACCTACGGACCAGCGGCTGAAAAAAGCCGCGCTCTAGCCTCGGCCCTAGCCCCGCTCACCACCGCCCGAGTTATCCTCTGGGATGAGCGCCTCACCACGGCAGCCGCCACCCGTCGGCTTCAGGAAGCGGGCCGAGACAGTCGGGAACAGCGTGAGGTCATCGACCAAGCGGCGGCCGTACAGATTCTCCAGGACTGGCTCGATGCACAGTCTTTTGCCTTGTGACGATGAAGATTCGTCTTCTGGTGGCTTACGATGGCACCGCCTTCCGGGGCTGGCAGAGCCAGCAGGGGGGTGGAACTGTTCAGGACACTCTTGAATCAGCTATCGCGGTCATCGTCGGAGAGCGATTGACCATTCACGGCTCGGGACGCACCGACTCCGGTGTCCATGGACTGGGTCAGACCGTGCATTTCGAACTGACTTCGGCACAGGTGACCCGGATCGGACGGATGAGTGATCCCGCCCGCTGGATGCCGGCGCTGAATGCCGCCCTGCCGCCCGAACTCCGGGTCCTGAAATCCTCGAAAGCAAAGAACGACTTCCATGCCCGCTTTTCGGCCTCCGGGAAAATCTACCGCTACGAGATCTGGAACGGCCCCGTGCTTCCACCCCATCTCCATCACCGTGCATGGCATCTCCATGGGGAACTCGAGCGCACGTTGCTCGGGAAGCTCGTGCGGATGGTCGAAGGGCGGCATGATTTTCGCGGATTCTGCGCCGGTTCCAGATCACTTCCTGAATCCACGGTGCGAACCATCCGGCGTGTCACCCTTCGCGAGCGGGGACCGGCTATCTCCATCACCGTGGAAGGCGATGGCTTCCTCTACCGGATGGTGCGGATGCTGGTAGGAGGAATGGTCCGAGTGGCGCAAGGGAAGGAGTCTCCGGATCTTTTTGCCAAGCGGCTTGCCGCCGGCAAGCCGTGGCCGACTCCTGCGATGGCCCCCGCGGAGGGACTCTATCTGGTGAAGGTTCACTATTCAAAACGGGACAAAACCCGTTAGCTTTTCATCGTGCTTCGGTCCTTTTTCCACTGCCGCTTCCGTCGTCACTGCATCGTATTTCTTACAGTGGCATCCTGCGCCGTGACCCTGCGTGCTCAGATGACCGACGAGGAGAAAAAAACTCTCTTCCTGAAAAATCAGCAGAGTTCCTTGTCTTCCTCTACTTCTGCCTCCGATGGAGCCAAGCCGAGTTCTGGGGCCTCCAAAAAGAAAAGCTCCTCCGGATCAGAGTCCAAAAAATCGCGGAAGAAATCCTCCCAGCAGTCCGAAAGTGCCAAATCAAAATCCAAAAAACATCGCTCCGCTCACTCTGGGGTGACTTCGCCGACTTCTCACGCGAAACCCGATGAGAAGCAGGCAACCACTCCCCCTTCTCATCCCTCACAGACCGTCACTTCCGCAGGCATCCCGACATCACTTCCCTTGCCGCATGGTGCAACCCCCTCAGCGCCCATCATGATCGAAAAATCGGGTGTCGAAACCGAGCAGGGATTCGAGCCCGCACCGACGCCCCCCTCCTCCACTGGGCATGGATGGAGTTGGCTTTTTGGGTCGCACCGCTCCTACAACTATCTCAATGCCTCCACCCGTGCCGCCATCGACCGTGCCTCGGTCCGCAGGGGACGATGGAAATACATCGTCGTCCACAACAGCGGCACCCGCGAGGGAAACGCGCGGGTCTTCGACATCTATCACCGTCGCGTCCGCCACATGGTGAATGGATTGGCCTACCATTTTGTGATCGGTGACGGCCATGGTTCGGGTAATGGCGAGATTGAGATTGGTCACCGCTGGACGGCTCAGCTCAACGGCGGTCATGTGGCAAGCGACTACCTCAATGACATTGCCCTAGGCATCTGCCTTGTCGGTGATTTCAACCGCGACCTGCCGACCCAGGCCCAGATGGGGGCTCTTGATGAACTGGTAACCTATCTGCGCGATCGCGTTGGAAAGACCCAGGGTCACAAGGCCATCGTGCACGCCCACAAGGAGATCAATCCGCGTCCCACAGATTGCCCGGGCGACCGTTTTCCATACAGTTGGCTTCATGCGAAGTTTGGGAATGCCAATTAACCACCGCTCATGAAAACCTTCCTTCTGCTCTTCCTTGCCATTCTCGCAGAGGTCGTGGCCACCTCGGCCCTCAAAGCCTCGGATGGATTCACCCGGCTCATCCCGTCGTTTCTGGTGGTGGTGGGATATGGTGCTGCCTTCACCTGCCTCTCTTTGACCCTGAAGACACTCCCTCTCGGTGTAGCTTATGCCATCTGGTCGGGTGTTGGCACTGCCCTGGTGGCCGTCATCGGATGGCTCTATTACAAACAGCAGCTCGATTTGCCCGCCATCCTCGGAATTACACTCATTATTTCAGGGGCCGTTGTGCTGAATGTTTTTTCCACATCAGGGGCTCATTAGACTTATGAAAATCGGCATCACAGGCGGGACGGGTTTCATCGGCCATGCCGTACAGAGTATGGCGAGGACTCGGGGTGACGAAGTGATCCTCTTCAGCCGACGTGAAGGGAAGAACAAGCGGCTCTTCTCTTTTTCCAAGCCGCTTGATGTCTCCGGGTGCGAGGGTCTGGTTCATCTGGCTGGCGAGTCGATCATGGGGCTCTGGACCAAGGAGAAACGCCGGCGGATTCTGGAGAGCCGCGTCGAGGGAACACGCCGTCTGGTGGAAGGAATCGCTGCTGCTCAAGTGAAACCCCGGGTCCTTGTCAGCGCCTCAGCAATCGGCTTCTACGGTGACACAGGTGACAAGATTGCCGACGAAAATTCACCCGCCGGCACAGGCTTCCTGGCCGAAGTCGCGAAAGCCTGGGAGGCCGAGGCACTGAAAGCGGAATCTCTGGGCGTCCGTGTTGTCCGTCTGCGGATCGGCTTTGTCCTCGGCCGGGAGGGGGGTGCCATGAAGCTGATTTCCCCGGTCTTCCGCCTGGGACTCGCTGGCCGACTTGGATCAGGCCATCAATGGATGTCATGCATTGAAGTGGATGACCTAGCCTCCATGATATTTGAATGCCTGCATGACGATTCCCTGAGCGGGGCAGTCAATGCGGTGATGCCGGAACCGGTCACAAATGGGGGGTTCACCAAAGCCGCAGCAAGGGCGGCCCACCGCCCCGCACTCTTTCCAGCGCCAGCCTTCGCTCTCAAACTAGCTCTGGGCGACCTTTCCCACCTGATGCTCGATAGCGCGCGCATCGTGCCTGCCCGCTTCAACGACAAAAGATTTCCTTACCGCTACCGCACGGTTGCGGAAGCCATGGAAAACGTTTTTGGAAGGTCCTGAAATCCTGTTATAGCCCGGCGAGCCAGCGTTCCGCATCAATGGCGGCGGCACAGCCCATGCCAGCAGCCGTGATGGCCTGACGGTAGACGGAGTCGGCACAGTCGCCGGCGGCGAAAACCCCAGGAACATTCGTACGGCTTCCCTCCCCGAGGGTGAGGTATCCGGCCTCGTCCATGGCCAGCTGTCCTTGGAAAATCTGCGTGTTCGGAGTGTGTCCGATCGCAACGAAGACCCCGGCGCAATCGAGCGTGCTCTTCTCTCCGGTGACAAGGTTCTTGAGTCGCACTCCCGTGACGCGGTTCTGGGAGACATCGAGCACCTCCTCGACGACGGAGTTCCAGACCGGGGTGATCTTCGGATTGGCGAGCGTCCGCTCGGCCATGATCCTGGAAGCGCGGAGCGAATCGCGACGGTGGATGAGATAGACCTGGGAAGCAAAGCGGGTGAGGTAGCTGGCCTCTTCGCAGGCGGAGTCACCGCCGCCCACCACCACGAGCGGTTGATTACGGAAGACCGGGAGCGCTCCGTCACAGGTGGCGCAGTAGGTGACGCCCTTGTTCTCCAACTCATGCTCCCCGGGGACCCCGAGGTGACGGTGGCCCGCACCGACGGCAACGATGACGCTACGGGTCTCAAGCACCTTCCCCTCGACGGTCAGCTTGAGCGGTGTCGCGGAGAAATCGACCGAATCCACTCGGCTGAGGTACTGGATGCGGGTTCCGAAGCGTGTTGCCTGTTCCTGCATCTCGGTCATCAACTCCGTCCCCTCAATGCCGTTGCGGAAACCTGGGAAGTTCTCGACGCTTGAAGTCGTCGTGAGAAGTCCACCCGGTTGCTGGCCCGTGATGAGGAGGGGATTGAGATTGGCGCGGGCGGTGTAGATCGCGGCGGTCCATCCGGCACATCCGGATCCGATGATGATGACTTGTTCCATGGAGAGAGGTGAAAGCTAAATGTTGAAGTTGAAAAGCGGAGAATAATTAGGGCTCGCAGCTGTCGTCGAGGCCCGAGGGATCAGGACACTACGATTTCCGGCGCGAAGGGTGTGGGCCAGCCTTTCGGAAGGCGAAGCGGCTTTCCTTCCGGCATCTTGACGAAGGCGAGTGCCTGCTGGCAGGTAATCAGGAGGGCCCCATCGCGTGGACGCTTGATCTCAAAATGGCACCAGAATCGGGCCGGGGTGGCCTCCCCAAGGCGTCCGTGAACTTCCAGTTCATCCCCCAGAATCGCCGGACGCCTGTAGTCGATCTCGGTGCGGACAACGACGGGAAAGACGGATGTGTGGGCCATCCGGCCCCAATCCATCCCCAACTGGACGGCGAGCAGGGTGCGGGCTGTTTCGATGAAACGGAGGTAGGCGATGTTGTGGACGACACCGCCCGCATCGGTGTCGAAGAACATGACCTGAACCTGCGTGATGATGGACGTCTCGGACATGGAAAATGAGGAGCAGAGTCAGACTTGTTCCAAATGTCCGTCCTTCAAATAGAGCTGGCGATCACCAAGGGCAGAAAGAGCAGGATCGTGGGTCACGGCAACGAAGGTGCGTCCATCCTGACGTGCCAACCCGAGCAGCAGTTCGATGATCCCAGCTCCCGTCGTGGCGTCGAGATTCCCGGTCGGCTCATCAGCAAAGAGAATGCCGGGGTCATTCACCAATGCCCGGGCGATGGCAACCCGCTGCTGCTCGCCGCCGCTGAGCTGAGAGGGAAGGTGATCGAGTCGACCCGAGAGACCCACCCGATCCAAAAGTTCCCGAGCCTTGGCCTCGCTGCCCTTGTTAGGCAGGCCGCCGAGCATCGCCGGGAGGATCACATTCTCTAGTGCGGTGAGTTCCGGGAGCAGAAAGTACGACTGGAAAACGAATCCCATCCGACGGTTGCGAAGAATGGCCTGCCTGTTTCCCTTTTGTGCAAAAAGCTGCTCCCCTTCAAACTCGAGGGTTCCTTCACGCGGGTGCTCAAGTCCCGCGAGGATGTAGAGGAGGGTCGACTTTCCTGCACCGGAGGCCCCGCGGAGAAAAACCACTTCTCCCTTGGCCACATCCAGATCGACACCTTGCAACACACGCAGCTGTGTCTCGCCCAGATCATAGGTCTGCCGCAATCCGCGTGCTCTGAGATGGATGGAGGAGGTCATGCGGCTAGGAGTCTACTTGCGGGATGAAAATAGGGAACTCAGGAACTCAGGAAAAGAATCAAGATGTTGGTCAAAAGCTTCTCGTAGTTTCAGCTTTCAGGTTTCAGGTTTTCAGCTTTTTCTCTCTTCATGGCCAACATCCACATTGCTCGCAACCATCAGTCCCTTGGTTCCTTTGGCGAAGAGGCGGTCCGGGAGGGAATCCGCACAGGTAGATTCTCTTCGGAGGATCTTGCATGGAAAGAGGGTATGCCCCAGTGGAAGCCCCTCGGCGAAATGGCTCCCCTGTGGGGAATGGAACTCCCACCTCCTTCGCTTGAATCGGAAACGCCCGTCGCCACGGTGGAACTTTCCGGGGATGGCAGCGAACCGGCATGGGAGGATCGGGAGCAGATCGGCCTCTTTCCCTCCATTCTTCAGACCGTTCAGTCCGTCCTCACCCGACCGACTCCGACTTTTGCAGCCATGAAACAGACCGGCGGGTTGGCCAACCCGCTCCTCTATTTTGTGCTGCTGAGCAGTGCCATGTTCGCCGTTTCGGCCTTCTATCAGATCGCGGCGACCTCCATGAACCCCGTCTCCTTCCCTCCTCCGTTCCAGCATACCTCGTCGAAGGCTTTTTCCGTTGCCCTCATCGGATCGGTGCTGATCTCCCCGGCACTCTATGTCGTGAGCGCATTCATCTCTTCGGGAATCACCCATCTCTGCCTCATGCTCCTGGGTGGCGCAAACCGTCCGTTTGAAACGACCTTCCGCGTCATCTGCTATGCTCAGGCGAGTGCCACCGTCCTGAATCTCATCCCAATTTGCGGCAGTCTGATTGGCATTATTCTAGGGGCCTACTGCATCATCATCGGACTCAAGGAAGCGCAGGGCATTTCGGGCTGGAAGGCGACCCTGGCCATCACGCTGCCGGGCCTGCTCTGCTGCGGGGCCCTCGTCCTTCTTGGCACGGCAGCCGGCCTTGGTGTCGCCGAAATGGCAAAGATGGGACACTGATCGGATTGAAGCCTTCTTGGCGACCGCTGATTCCCGGGGAGCGTGATCCCGAGCTGATCTGGGGATCGGTTCTTTTGGCCGCGGGTTTCATGACCGTTGCTTGGCTCTCCGCCAAGCTCCCCACGCCGCTCTGTCCGCTCCACTCCTTAACCGGACTTCCCTGCCCCACCTGTGGAATGACTCGGGGTCTTGGATGCCTCTTTCGCGGAAATCTGGAAGCGGCTTTCCTCTTTAACCCTCTCGGAATGATGCTCTTCTTGGGTGCGGCCTTTTACATTCTCTATGCGGCGATCGTTGTCATCGGGAGACTTCCTCGTCTGCGCTGGAAGCAGATTCCAGCAACTACGGCCTTCCGACTGCGGATTGGTGCCGTGATACTGATCGCTACAAACTGGGCTTATCTCATTCTCCGCGAACGAAGCCTTTGACGTTTGTTCAGGCTAATCTCACCGAGGGGGAAACCTCTTCCTGCAAGGCGCAAAAGAGGTTGACCGCAGTTTCACCCAGCATCCGGCTCATGGAGCCAAGGGCGAGTTCCTCGCTGTTGCAGTCGCGGCTGAGATGCCCCAGCAAGAGATGGCCCAACCCCTCGTGTCGGATTCGCGAAACGGTCTCTGCGGCCGCCCCGTTGGAGAGATGGCCGTGACGTGACTGGATTCGCTGCTTGATCGCCCAGGGACGTTTCGTGTCGCGCTCCAGAAGCTGCTCATCGTAATTGGCCTCGATCAACAATGCATCGACCCCGCGAAGTGATTCCGTAACGAGCGTCGTGGCATGGCCAAGATCGGTGAGGAAGCCGAAGGAGTGATTCTCCCGGCGAATCACAAAACCGACCGGTTCGACGGCATCATGCGGGATGAGGAAGGAACGGATGGTCGTGCCCTCCAGA
>CAIZIQ010000273.1 GCA_903933015.1 uncultured Spartobacteria bacterium
AAAATGACTGAAGCAGTTTAGACTGAAGTCCGAAGATTCCGAACAAACGACAAGAGCCCAAGCAAGGAAGCCCTTCAGCCTTCAGCTTTCAGCCTTCGGACTGTAACCCCCACCCACTCCGTCTGGGGAAGGATGAATTTACGGATCGTGATCTCGATCCACCGCAGCCTGAATTCCAGCAGGAGTTTCAAGGCGATCTCATCGGCCAGCGTCTCGATCAGCTTACGCGGAGTTTCTGAAGCTATCGCATCTACCCTGAGAGCGACCGCATGGTAGTCAACCGTGAGGGAAAGATCATCCCCGAGATCGCTTGGCTGAAGAACTGCCGCAAATTGAAGGTCAGCCACGAGACGTTGCGGTGTAGCCCTCTCCTCTTCAGGCACACCCACCCGGGCATGGAACTCCAGCCCCCGGATAGTGATAATGCGCTCCTCGGTCATAGGACAAATTTGATATCCCGGATCATTTTCTCCCCAAATCTCTCCTTCAGCTTCCTGATGATTTCCGGTTTCCAGGTGCGATCGAGTTCGTAGCGGACACTCGGCTGAATGACCCGGATCATGAGGGTCCCTGCCACGAGTCGATCAGGCATCGAATGCTGGGCGATGAACTCACCGACTATCCCGACCCACGCCTCCTGGATATCCTGCTCCCTGATTCGGCTATCAAGGCCCAGCTTGGGGAGTAGTTTTTTAAGAACATCCCCGATGGGCGATGCTCGGTCTGGCCGTGGTTCTCCGGGAAGACCACGCCACTCCATGATCAGCCGCTTTGCGGGTGACCACTTTGAGGGGTACCGACCAGCGTTTTCAGGGGGATTTTCTCTCACCCCTTGGAACCTTGGAAATGACTAGGCGTCGTTGCCGATCGCCTCGACAGGGCAGCCCTCCATGGCTTCCTTGCAGAGAGCTTCCTCCTCGGGAGTCTCGGGCTGCTTAAAGACATAGGAATGACCACCGTCATCGTTACGCTTGAAATTTGCGGGAGCGGTCTCGCGGCACAGGTCACAGTCGATGCACTGGTCATCGCAGTAGTAGGCACCTGCAACATTCTCGGGATACTTGTTGGATACGTCAGCCATAGTGGAAGGAAGGTTAAAAGCCCCCTTCGCGATTGCAACGGTTTTTTAAGGTGCTTTTCGAAATTTCATTACTGCGTCAGAATGCTGAAACAGTCCATGTCCAAGCCCTTGTCACAGCAACCCAGTCCCGATCTTTGCGACCTCGTGGAGCAAAAGGGGCTGCTTCTTAGGGAGATCCTCCAACGCCACGCCCCTCTTCTGGTTGCCTATTCCGGAGGCGTTGACAGCACTCTTCTGCTGGCAGTGGCCCATCAGACTCTGGGAGAGCAGGTCATCGGCATCATCGCCGATTCGCCCAGTCTGCCGCGCGCAACCCTGACTGAGGCCGTCAGGATTGCCCGGGAAATTGGTGCCAAACTTGAAGTCGTCCAAACCACCGAACTCGAAGATCCCCGCTATGCCGCGAATCCGATGAACCGCTGCTATTTCTGCAAGGCGGAACTCTTCACGCGGATGGACGAAATCGCCAAGGACCGGAGATTTGCCGCCATTGCCTACGGGGAGAATGCAGATGACCCCGCCCATCTCCGACCAGGATCTCAGGCTGCCGCGGAATTCTCCGTGATCGCCCCCCTCAAGGAGGCAGGACTCACCAAGACGGAGGTGAGGGAACTTTCACGACGCCTGGGTCTACCGACTGCCGAGTCACCGGCCCAGCCCTGCCTCAGTTCTCGCATCCCACACGGCACTCCCGTAACGCGCGAGGCACTGGATTACGTGGAACGGGGCGAAGCGATCGTCAGGCAATTCGGCTTTCGGGTATTCCGGGTGCGCTATCTTCCACCGTCAGAAAACGATCTCCCCGGAGCCAAGGTGCAGGTTGCAGCGGAAGAAATGCCTAAACTCGAATCGACCAAGACCACACTCATCGCTGCACTCTCGGCAAGTGGCTTTAGCAGAGTGGAAATCGATCCCATTCCACTGGCCAGATAATCAGTAGGTTTTTTACAGGGATGAATGGGATAAAGGAGATGCGGAAAATACAAAGATCAAAAATAGGGATCTTAATTGAAGGGGGTGGGCATCAGCTTTCAGCTTCTGTCTATCAATCCCTTTTACCCCCTTTATCCCTGTGAGATTTTTTCGATTCTTTTAACCGGCATCACTGTCCCAGCCAGTCTCACAGATCCACATCGTCTCTCCGAATTCCGACGTGATCCCCTGTTTGAGGGCTATGATTTCGTCGGAGGCGGCATCGGGTTTGATCACTGCGACCATCGTGGAACCGGATCCCGTCATGAAGGCCGACTCCACTCCCGATTGCTCCCTGAGCCATTGTTTCATAACAGGCAGGAGCAGATACTTTTCAAAGACAGGTGCCTCCAGGTCGTTGATGATTTCCAGTTCGCCGAGATGCTGGGCCGGCTCACGGGGTACGGTGGCCCCCTGCGCCTTCAACTCCGCATAGCGCTTGTAGGCCCATGCCGTGGGAACCGGAAAGGGTGGCTTGATCAATAGGAGTCTCCGCTTTGGAAGAGCAGGCGCCGGTTCCAGGATCTCTCCCCTCCCCCGACACCAAGCAGGGCATTGACCAAGAAAGAACGGAATATCGGAGCCAAGGGACGCTGCGATCTGATGGAGTTCCTCCTCCACCAACGGATGGTCAAAGAGCTCATTCAGACCCCTGAGTACCGCCACGGCATCACTGCTCCCCCCCCCGAGACCGGCCCCATGAGGAACCTTTTTCAGGAGCGTGATGGATATTCCATGATCAAGTCCCGTTGCCTCACGAAATGCCTCGGCGGCTTTCACACAGAGATTGTCAGGTCCGACGGGAATCTCCGGATCATTGCACGTGAGCGAGATTTCCTTCCCTGCTCCGTGGGCGATTTCGATCTCATCGGCCAGGCCGATCGGAACCATCAGAGTCTCCAATTCATGAAATCCGTCGGGACGCTTCCCGAGAATACGGAGAGAAATGTTGATCTTGGCGGGCGCGGAGAGTGAGATGCGTTCAGTCACTTGAATCCTCTTTCCCTTATCGTGTGAAACTGCCGTCCCGACCCCAAGACAAAATCATCATCGCCCTCGATGTTCCCGACACCGACGGAGCCCTCCGCCTCCTGGACTCCTTGGGCGAACCGCCTGCCCTCTGCAAGATCGGACTGGAACTCTTCACCGCCGAGGGCCCGTCGGTGATCAAGGCCGTGAGGTCGCGGGGATGCGAGATCTTCCTCGATCTCAAGTTCCATGACATCCCCAATACCGTGGCCCATGCGGTGAAGTCCGCCGCAGGGCTCGGAGTAGCCATGACTACCCTTCATGCAGTGGGTGGCCCCGTCATGATGGAAGCTGCTGCCAAGGCAGCAGTCGGCACGGATCTGCTGATTCTGGCCGTGACCGTCCTCACCAGCATGGACTCGGCCCAACTCGTTTCCACCGGCATCACTGTGGAGCCGAGGGAGCAGGTTCTTCGTCTGGCCGGACTGGCTTCCGGGGCGGGAATCGGTGGTATCGTCTGCAGTCCCCTGGAGATCACCACCATCCGTGAATCCTATGGTGAAAAACTCCGGATTGTCACTCCGGGCGTTCGCCCCACCTGGGCTGCGGTAGGCGATCAGAAGCGGGTCATGACTCCCTCGGAAGCCGTCAAGGCAGGTTCCGACTGGCTCGTGATCGGAAGACCGATCACAGCCGCGGAGAGTCCTATGGAAGCCTACGCGAAGATTGTTGAGGAGCTTGCCTCATAGCCGCTCCACTAGAACCTCACCCCTGCGGACCAAAAAATATTCTGGGAGACCAGATCGCTGTTCCCTGCGGCGGCATTGTAAAATAGGGAAGTATTCCATCTCCTGGCGAACTCCACAGTGAATCCGATCCCTGTGTAAAGGAAGTCCCTGATCGGGGCCGTACTCCAGTTGGAGAAGTTAGGACTGCTCCCTCCGAGGTTACCATTGATAGCATAGGGGTTCTGCATGAACTCGTGCTGCCAGTTGAGGCTTATCTGCGGTACCACCACGATGTCCTTGTGAGGGGTATTGGGAATCCAGGTATAGGCGGCGTGGGCACCGACACTCGAGAGCATGCTGGAGCTGTTCCATCCACCTGAGTTGAAGTCGAGGGATTGGGCTCCAGTTTCATTCAGGGAGTTGACTCCCAGGTAGGTGTACTGAAGTGAGGCGGTCGGTCCATAGGTGAAGTTCCCCTTCTGGAGGTCATATCCTGTAGCAAGCATGCTATCGAGTTCTCCGGCTCCGGGGCTACTGTTGGCGGTTCTGTTGATGCCGGTGTACTGGATGACACGGGTAGCCTGGTAGTTATGATAGGCTCCTCCAGCCAGAGCATTGAAAAAGAATCCTTTGCCGCTGCTTTGTCCATAGGTACCAAAGATTCCGAAGCGGGCGGCATTGTCGATCAAGGAGCTGCCTGTTCCTAGTCCACTACCGTTGGCTCCGCTCTTAGTATAGGTGCCCTGGTAGCCCGTGTAAGCACCAACGGAGATATTAGGATTCACTCGATAGGTTACTCCCGCAGTCACTCCACCGCTCTCCGAATTGTACCCCGGAAGCATGTTGGCGCTGTTGGCTTGGGCGAAGATGCCGTTGCCGTCCACAAACATGCCCCAATGGTTGTCTTCTCCAGGGCGGAGGATGTCTTTTTTGGAGTCGAGGACACCCTTGCCATCTCCTTGGCCTTCAATGGGGCCTTCCTGAAGCATGGCGTAGTTGTCGGCCAGTCCGCTCATGCTGAATCCCCCACCCTCGGCGATGCGGACTCCCCAGAGGCGTTGGTTGAGTTCCATGTTGAGGGCGTTGGCCTCGTTGAAGGCGATCGTTGCCACCTGTTGGTAGAAGGTGGGCATGATGGCGTTGAAGGCTTGGTTGTACTCAGAGGCTGTGAGTCTATCGAGTGAGGTTGAGACAGTTAGTTGGTCACCGCTGGTGTAGGAAATAAAGCTATTGAGGGCTGTTGCCACATTGGTCTGGTTCCTATTGG
>CAIZIQ010000274.1 GCA_903933015.1 uncultured Spartobacteria bacterium
AGAGGCGCAGAGACGCAGAGAAAAACGTTTAATGATCCTTTTGCACCTTCAGAAGGTTAGCACTCCTCAGCAAACACAATCACTCGGTTTCCTATCAACTAATTGTGAACAATCACCTCCAAGATAAAATACACCGTTTGCTTGCAGTTATTTGGTTTGCTTTATGCGTGTATACTGGAATCAGCCAACTATTGCCGATATTTCACAAGACTCTTTTCCCTTCGCGCTATTTTTTACTGGGTGTTATTTTATGCATGTTAAATAGCTTGGTGTTTTTTTGCGGTGGATTATTATGTATCTATCTTTTCCGAAGCACACGCTGGACTGCAAAATACATTGCTATGATTGCTTTATATTATGCCCTCATTGAGATATCGACTGACTATTTACTAAGAACAGCTCCCTTCCAGAGAAGTCTATTTATTGTTTTTTCACTCGTATCGGCTGTGCTGCTATTTTTACCAAGGCATAAGCCAATTGCATAATCTCTTCAGAGAATCCTATTCGTTCGTAGGATTTGTATGCGACCGCCTCCAGTTTGAGACATTAGAAGAGTTCTTCGGGCAAGGCTTGGAAGTTTGGATGCCGTGCTAGGCGCGAGAGAGAAGGCGTAGTAGTCCTACGGTGACCCCAGGCCAACACAGCTATCCGCCGAATACCGGGCCGTGGGAACGGCTGGGATAGACTACGCGAAACGTAGCCCCATTAGACAAAATGGGGCGCTACTCGCGGGGGCGAGAGCGTCAAATCCCAAGCCCTTTTGTAACGAAAGCCTATGCTTTCTTTACGAAGCAGGCCTTCAGCCCCACCGCAATCCCATCGACCTTGCAGGAGATCTCATGATCCCCGTCGACTAACTTGATCGGCTTCGACTTCGATCCTCCCTTGAGCACCTGGGTGCCCCCGAGTTTGAGATCCTTGATCAGGACAACGCAGTCGCCATCGGCAAGGACGTTGCCGTGGGCATCTTTCACGATGCGGGGACCATCGGCGACTTCGGGATCGGCTTCTTTCGGCCATTCAAAGCCGCAGGTGACGCACTCCCATTTGTCGGAGTGGGCGATCACCTCGTCCATGGTGCATTCGGGACAGGCTGGGTTAGACATGAATTTTAGATTTTAGAGATGATGGCATTGAGGGTCTGGCTGGGCCTCAATGCCGCGCTAGCCTTTACCTCGTCGGGTAGGTAGTAGCCGCCGACATCGACAGCCTTCCCTTGGACTGCGTTGAGTTCAGCGACAATCTTCTCCTCGTTGGCCGTGAGTTCGGCGGAAATCGGGGTGAAGAGGGCTTTCAGTTCGGTATCCTGCGTCTGGGAAGCGAGCGCCTGGGCCCAGTAGAGGGCGATGTAGAAGTGGCTGCCTCGGTTATCGATGGTGCCGAGTTTGCGTCCCGGAGACTTGTCGTTCTCAAGGAACTTGCCGGTCGCCGCATCGAGGGTCTCGGCCAACACCTTGGCCTTGGAATTGCCGAAGGTCTCGGCGACATGCTCGAAGGAGGGAGCCAGCGCAAAGAACTCACCGAGGGAGTCCCAGCGGAGATAGTTTTCCTCGAGGAACTGCTGCACATGCTTGGGAGCGGAGCCGCCGGCTCCGGTTTCAAAGAGGCCCCCGCCGTTCATGAGCGGGACGATGGAGAGCATCTTGGCGCTGGTTCCGACCTCGAGAATCGGGAAGAGGTCGGTGAGGTAATCGCGGAGAACGTTGCCCGTAACCGAAATGGTATCCTTCCCCTGAACGATACGATCTAGGCTGAAGGTACATGCATCGGCGGGAGGGAGGATCCGGATGTCCAGACCAGCTGTGTCATGATCAGCGAGGTAGGTCTTCACCTTCGCAATGATCGCGGCATCGTGGGCGCGTTTTTCATCAAGCCAGAAGACGGCGGCATCCCCCGTGGCACGGGCGCGATTCACGGCCAGCTTCACCCAATCCTGGATCGGGGCATCCTTGGTCTGGCAGGCGCGCCAGATGTCACCCTCCTCGACGGGATTCTCGAGGAGCACCTTGCCGGAGGCATCCGTCACGCGGACGAAGCCACTGCCGGGAATCTCAAAGGTCTTGTTATGCGAGCCGTATTCCTCTGCGGCTTGGGCCATGAGGCCGACATTGGGAACGGAGCCCATGGTCTTCGGATCGAGAGCTCCGTGCTTTTTGCAGAAATCGATGACCGCTTGATAGACTCCTGCGTAGGAGCTGTCGGGAATCACGGCGAGGGTGTCTTGGGTCTTCCCGGCGGCATCCCACATTTTGCCCCCCGCACGGATCATGGCGGGCATGGAAGCATCGACGATGACATCGCTCGGCACATGGAGGTTGGTGATTCCCTTGTCGGAGTTAACCATCGCGATGGCGGGGCCATTTGCCAGAACCGCCTTGATGTCGGCCTCAATGGCGGATTTCTGATCGGAGGGAAGTGTTTGGATCTTGGCGACTAGGTCACCGAAACCGTTCTTAAAATCAAC
>CAIZIQ010000275.1 GCA_903933015.1 uncultured Spartobacteria bacterium
CCATCTTTCACTTGGGAAACCCATCCATCATTCCCGAAAATTAAAAGGGGCGATCCTGAATTCAGGATCGCCCCTTTTAATTTTCGGGAATGATGGATGGGTTTCCCAAGTGAAAGATGGGGGAGTCCTTACTTTCTACGAACTGCGATGCGACCGATGGGATCCCCCTTCGCCAGGAAGATGGTCTCGAATTCCGTGACCGGGCGCTGGAGCTCATCCTTCCAGGGGACTTCGAGCCACCCCCCATGGGTTGCCAGATGCTCCTTCATCGAGGCGAAATATCCCAGGTGATCGGTCTGCAATTTCAGAATGCCCGAGGGTTTCAATTTTCTGACAGCCACCTCAAGGAAAGAGACATTCACCAACCTGCGAAACCAGTGACGGCGTTTCGGCCAAGGATCCGGAAAGGAGACATGAAGCGTGTCGAGGAATTGATCCGGTATCAGATCGTCGAGCGATTCCTTCCCCCACCCTCTCCAGAGAGCCGCATTGGGCAATCCCCGTCGCTCGATCTTGCGCATCGCACGCTTCACACGGTCGGAGAGTCCCTCGATCCCCGCAAAAAAGACATCGGGGTTCAGTTCGGCGCTTTCCGTGAGAAACTTCCCCTTGGAGGCACCGAAGTCGCACTCGATCCAGGCAAACGGTGCCGTGCGGGTGATTAAATCCTCCCGTGCAGCCGCAAGCTCCCTGTTGGGAGTCATCCTGCCAGGCAGGGGAATGGCCTCTAGTTCGGACTGCCGGACCACGGAAAACTTCAGGCAGCGTCCTTTTCCTGACGCTTGCGGATCAGCGCGGACTTGCGCCCCTCGACGACGGCGCGGTTGATCGTGACTCCCGCGAGATCATCGCGGTCGGGTGCCTCGTACATGACATCGAGCATGATCTTTTCGAGAAGTGAGCGAAGCGCACGGGCACCGGTGCCCTTCTTCAGGGCGGATTCGGCCAGGGCGACGAGTGCATCCTTGGTGACCGTCAGGGAAATGTCATCCATGGCCAGCAGTTTCGTAAACTGCTTGATCAGTGCATTGCGGGGCTCTGTCAGTATCCTGACGAGTTCTTCCTCGTTGAGTTGCTGAAGTGTGGTCAGAACGGGAAGTCGGCCAATAAACTCCGGAATCATCCCGAAAGCGAGCAGATCCTCGGGCTCCACGGCCTCCAGAACCTTCAGCTCATCCATCGGTTCATCACCGGCATGGTTTTTGGCATGGAAGCCGAGCGTCTTTCCGGCTGTTCGTCGCTGGACGATCTTGTCGAGTCCCACAAAGGCCCCGCCGCAGATAAAGAGAATGTTCTGCGTGTTGAGCTGGATGTATTCCTGATGGGGATGTTTGCGGCCTCCCTGAGGCGGAACATTGCAGGTAGTGGCCTCCAGGATCTTGAGCAAGGCCTGCTGGACACCCTCGCCCGAGACATCGCGGGTGATGGAGACGTTGTCGGTTTTACGGCCGATCTTGTCGATCTCGTCGATGTAGACAATTCCGATCTCGGCCTTCTTCACATCATAATCGGCATTCTGAAGCAGGCGCAGGACGATGTTCTCCACATCCTCGCCGACATAGCCGGCCTCGGTCAGCGTCGTGGCGTCGGCGATGCAGAAAGGGACATCCAGAATACGCGCGAGCGTCCGGGCCAAAAGAGTCTTTCCTGATCCCGTGGGACCGATCAGGAGGACGTTGCTCTTCTCGACCTCGACATCAGCCAACCCTTCGGCGAGAAGCCCGGGTGGGAATCCCTCGCGCTCCAGGGCGATACGCTTGTAGTGGTTGTGAACGGCGACAGAAAGTGTGCGCTTGGCCAGGTCCTGACCGATGACATGAGCATCAAGCTCACGGCGGATCTCCGAGGGCTTAGGGACTTGGAGTTGATGCCCGGTGTCAGCGGAAACCCCTTCGACAATCTCCTTTTCCAGGATCCCCTTGCAGACAGTGATGCAGCTGTCGCAGATGTAGACACCGGGACCGGCAATCAACTTCCGTACCTCGGCATGGCTCTTTCCGCAAAAGGAGCACATCGTCAGATTGCTGGAGCGGGCCATGGTCTTGGGAGACAGGAGATGAGTTTACTCGGCGGATTCCTTGCTCTTCTCGGGAGGATTCTTGAGTTCCTTGCGGTACTTCACAACCTCGTCGACCAGGCCGTATTCCTTGGCCTCCTCAGCAGTCATGTAGTAGTCACGGTCGGCATCCTTCTTCACCTGCTCCTCGGACTTGCCGGTGTTCTCGGCAATGATGCGGATGAGTCGGCGGTTGAGCTTGTACATGAACTCGACGCTACGCTCCACGTCGCTGGCAGTACCCTGAGCACCGCCGGAGACCTGATGAATCATGATGTCCGAATTAGGGAGAGCAAACCTCTTTCCCTTGGTGCCGGCGCAGAGGAGGAAGGCTCCCATGCTGGCGGCCATTCCCATGCAGTAGGTGTTCACATCACAGGTGACGAACTGCATGGTGTCGTAGATCGCCAACCCTGCAGTGACGGAGCCACCAGGGGAGTTGATATAGATATGGATGTCCTTCTTGGCATCTTCCATTTGAAGGAAGAGCAACTGGGCGATGACCAGATTGGAGACATAGTCATCAATCCCGGTACCGATGAAAATAATGCGGTCCTTGAGAAGGCGAGAGTAGATGTCGTAGCTTCGCTCACCACGCCCGGTCTGCTCGACCACCATGGGGACGAGCATCGAGGATTGAGGGCGGGAATTGGACATATTAGTGGTCATGCCCGCAACCGGGGCCATGGACATGGGGTTCTTCATCATGGGAATGGTTAGAATGGACGATCGGCTTGGGATCTTCTCCGTTCACCCTAGCATGGGAGACCACGGTATCAAGGGCCTTACCCAAAGATATCTCCTCCTCGATGCCGGCGATGGCGCGGTGCTTCTGGAGTTCCTTGAGAAGTTTCTGAGGGGTCATCTGGTAGCGCTCGGCCATCGAGGTGATGCGCCAGGCGAGTTCCTCGCGTGAAACGCGGATTCCTTCCTTGCCCACAATCTCGCCGAGAATGAAGTTCAGCTTCACCTTGTCGGCTGCACTCTGACGGGCTGCTCCGAGGAGCTCCTCCTGATGGGAGCGCAGTTCCTCCTCGCTGACGCCGCGGGACTGGTTCTCCTGAATGATCTCCTTGAGGATTGCAGTGCTCTCCTGCTGGACCATGGTCGAAGGGGTATCGATAGTCACTTTGGAGAGAAGTTGCTTCACAACCTCGGCACGGACCGTGCGGGAAAAATTCTCCTCGGCGTTGACCTTGAGGCGCTCACGGACCTGTTCGCGGATCTTCTCCAGTGTGCTGCCGGGGCTTAGCTTGGCTGCAAAGGCGTCGTCGAGCGGAGGAAGCTCGCGCTCCTTGATCTCATGGAGGGTCACCTTGTAGTTGACCTTGTAACCGCGCAGCTTCTCTTCGGAAAAATCGGTCGGGAAGGTCACGGTGCAGTCGCGCGTCTCCCCGGCTTTCATCCCGACAAGTCCTGCTGCGAGGCCAGGGATCGGACGATCCTCTTCAAGCTTGATCCAGAAATTCTTGCGCCCGGCGTAGGTGGGCTGCAGGTCGGGATAGCTCTCGGAAAGGCTCTTGCCCTCGATCGATCCCTCGTAGTCGAGAACCGCAAAATCACCCATGACGAGGTCGCGTCCCTCGGCCGTCTTGAACTCGGCCAAGTCGCCGCGCAGTCCCTCGAGGAACTGATCCACCTGGGCCTCGTCGACGACAGGCTTCTCGACCGTGATCTCGAGTCCCTTGTACTCCGGAAGATTCACGGAGGGACGGATCACCACCGTGGCGGTAAAGCGGAGGGAACGGTCTCCCTCGAGCTTGATCGTGTGAACATTCGGGCTCTGGACAGCCTGAAGCTTCTGCTCGTTGATCGCCTCGCGAACGGCGGTGTCGAGAAGCTTACGAGTCACTTCCTGCTCGATGTCCTGGGAATACTTCTTCTCGACGATGGCGAGAGGAGCCTTTCCTTTGCGGAATCCGGGAAGCGTGGCCAGACGGCGGTATTCATTGCCGACCTCTTTCCACTCCGACTGGAAGCGCTCGGGCGGAAGTTCAATGTGCAGGTCGACGATGCAGGTCTCTTTCTGTTCGGTGGTGACTTTCATGATGAACCGAGAAGGAAAGCAGGGAGTCCCCCACCGGACAATCTCCAAAGGAATTTTTTTCCCAAGGGGGAAAATGAAGGCCGAACCTTTTAATCTGGAAACCAAGCACTCAGGTAAGGAAAAGAGTGTGCCGTTTAAGTGACTGCACCTTATCCCTAGCGAGCATCTCTTCTCTGGCCTAACAGTCCAAAAACCTACAGCCTAATAGCCTCTTCATCCCCGATGCGCACCCTTCGTCTTTTTCTCTACGGGATTCCGGCTGCGCTGATCCTGTTGCTGGCCGCGGCGTTCGTGAACGCAACCTTCCTTTCGGTGAATAAGAAGAACGAGATGTCGATCGGCACTCTCGGGGAGCCCTCAACGCTCAATCCGATCCAGCAGGCCGACTCGGCCTCCGCCCAGGTCGGAGGGCTGATTTTCAACGGTCTGATCAAATACAATCAGGATCTGGAGATAGCAGGCGATCTGGCCAACTCCTGGGAACTCTCGCAGGAGACCACCTTCCGTCTCGCAAGCGCTGCCGAGGCCTCCCATGCGAGGGATCTTCTGCAGTCACTCCTGCCCAACTACCCGGCATGGCCAATCTCCAAGATGGAAGTCATAGGCAGCAATCTTGTTGTCAGTCTCGGGCAACCGGGCCTCCACGACTCCGAGGAAATCTACAAGGCCCTCTTCCTCGGGGGCTATAATCCGCTCCCCTTCCCCGCCCTCAAGAATGAGAAAAAGGAGCGTCTGTTCACAGCCGAGCCGATCATCCGATTCGCCCTCCGGAACGATGTGCGCTGGCATGACGGTGCCCCCTTCACTTCGGCTGATGTCGCCTTCACTTACCGGGCGATCATGGATGAGCGGGTCGCCTCCCCTCGCAGCTCTGATTTCGAACTCGTCTCCTCGGTCACGACACCCGATCCCTACTCCGTCGTTGTCCGTTACAGTAAACCCTTCTCCCCTGCCCTCACCAGTTGGATGCAGGCTATGCTCCCGGCTCATCTGCTGGAAAAGGTCGAGCCGGCCAAGTGGGCTGAGTTCTACAACCGCCATCCGATCGGCACCGGCCCCTTCAAATTCGATGCTTGGAAAACCAACGAGTACATCCGGCTCGTCAAAAACCCGGACTACTTCCGAGGATCTCCCTGGCTTGATTCCATCGTCTTCCGTGTCCTGCCCGATCCTCTCACCCTGCAACTCGCCTTTCAGACTCATCAGGTTGATTTCTGGGGAGTCGAGCCCTGGGCGGTCAAAGGCGTGGAAAAGGATCCCCGCTTCGAAATATTCAGCTCCGCCGGCAACATGTACAACTACATCGGCTGGAACCTACGCCGTCCGTTATTCCAAGACCTAAGAGTACGTCAGGCTCTGGCTCAGGCAGTCAACGTGCCGCAAATGATCAAGTATATCCTCTACAGTCGCGGACAGCAGTCCAACGGCATCTTCACCCCCAAGATGTGGTTCTACGATCCTGACATCAAGCCTCTCCCCTACGATCCGAAAGCGGCATCCGCACTCTTTGATGAAGCTGGCTGGAAGCCCGGTCCTGATGGAATACGCGTGAGGGATGGGAAGCGTCTCTCCTTCACCCTGCTGGCCAACAATGGCAACGAGGTCCGTCGTGACATCGCCACCCTCGTGCAGGACGATCTCAAAAAAATCGGCGTCGAGGTGAAGGTCGAGATCTACGAGTGGGCCGTCCTTCTGAAGCGGTTTGTGAACAAGGGGGACTTCGATGCCATTGTCCTCGGCTGGGGACTCGGCAATGACTTCGATCAGTACGCCATTTGGCACTCCAGCCAGACGCATCCGGAAGAACTGAACTTCATCAATTACCGGAACCCAGAAGTCGATCATCTACTGACCGACCTACGCCAGGAATACAGCCGTCCTGAAATCATCAGGATGGCGGGTGAACTTCAGCGAACCATCTATGACGATCAACCCTATCTCTTCCTTTTCGTTCCGGAAGGCACCTCCGTCATGTGGAAGGGGAGCTATCGTATCTGCCATCCAGGCTCGTACCCGGGCGAATGGATCGACAGACCGATCACGATGACCAAGGCCGGCTGGGAGTATGACATGGAGTGGTTCTACCGCCCGGAATATCCTCCGAAGATCAATGGCAAGAAGCCTTAGTGGCTTCAGATGTTAATCCCCGACCGTCACAGGGGTCTGCACTGCTACGTGGGCGTAGATGATCTCGGCCATCTCCTTCGGCAAACGGATGCAACCGTGAGATGCGGGGTAACCGGGACAGATCCCAGCATGCATCCCAACGCCTGCCTGCGTGAGTCGCATGAAGTACTTCATGGGTGCCCCATGAAAATGAGTGCCGCTCGGGGCCGAGTCGATCTTGCTGCTCACTCCGGAGCGGACCGTCTGACCCAACCCGTTGATGAACTCCCCATAGAGGCTGGAGTAGTGGTTCGGATCCTTTTCCAGAATCGTAAACTCCCCTTTTGGCGTCCACCCGTTCCTTCTGCCGGAGGAGATCGGGCTGTCGATGGCCATCTGGTTGCCCACATAGACATAGGCACGTTGCTTAGAGA
>CAIZIQ010000276.1 GCA_903933015.1 uncultured Spartobacteria bacterium
GAATCATGCAGGGGGAACCCGTGACCTGATCAGCTACTGGGTCCCCACTGATTTCATCCTGGCGCACCGCAATCTCCATGGCGGTGGGCATAATGTTCCGACCCCGGCGGCACACTTTCTGCTACCGACTGCCGAAAACCCATGGTCTTTTCATCGCTTCTTTTTCCATCCCCAGAATAAAAAAATCCCCTCCAAGCCCGCTCACTTCCGACACTCACAGAACTCCTCCGGATCTAACCATCACTCGAAGAAAAAGCACAAGCACAACGGCTCATCTTCAAACTAAGCAGACCTACACAATAGTCACTAGAGGAAGCATGGGATCTTCATTCTAAAAACGTCAAAAAGTTCGGATGCGTTGGAAAGAATGAGACCGCAGCCGTAGTTTAACCTACGGCAAGGGAGCTATGACGACGCAATGCGCCGAAATCCTCAGCATTTTAACGTTTCGAGGCGCGGAACTCGAGAGAGTCGACTAGTGCCATCCAACTTGCCTCGATGATATTGTCGGAAACACCCACCGTTCCCCAGGACTCCGATCCTTCGCTCGAAAGAATATGGACTCGGGTACGCGCCGCCGTCCCGCGTCCCCCATCAACGATACGGACTTTGTAATCGGAAAGAGTGATCCCCGCGATCCAAGGATGGAGTTGTTGCAGGGCTTTACGAAGAGCGGCATCCAGGGCATTCACAGGACCATCACCTTCGGAGGTCATGACCAGTAGTTCGGCGCCCTTACGCACAGTCACCGTTGCCTCGCAGGTTGTGGAGGATCCGGCGGCATCACGACGAAAACTGCAGTGATATCCCTGTAACTCGAAGAGCGGAGCATGAAGGCCCAGTTCCTTCCGAATAAGCAAATCGAGAGAAGCATCAGCCGCCTCGAATTCAAATCCTTCGGATTCCAAGGCCTTGATCCTCTCGAGGACACGGAGGACGGCTGGATCATTCTTCTCCAGTTTAAGCCCGAGTTCCTCAGCCTTCAGCAGGATATTGCTCCGTCCGGAAAGCTCGGAAACCAGAATGTTCTGATGATTACCAACAGACTCAGGCTTGATATGCTCGTAGGCTGCAGCGGTCTTGGCCACGGCATTCACGTGCATTCCCCCCTTGTGAGCAAAGGCGGTGCTGCCCACAAAAGGAGCACGCACATCAGGATGACAGTTCGCCAACTCATCAACAAAGAGCGAGACCTCACGAAGGCGCGTGAGATCCGAAACGACAGGTACTCCCATCTTAAGTTGCAGGCATGGAATCACGGTCGTCAGGTTACAGTTGCCGGTGCGCTCTCCGTAACCGTTCATCGTCCCCTGAATCTGCAGGGCACCGGAGCGGACAGCTGCGAGGGCATTGGCGGCTCCCATGCCGCAATCATTGTGCGTGTGGATGCCGACCTTACCGGGAAATCGATTCTCAACAGCCGCAGTGATCTCGGAGATCTCATCAGGCATCGTGCCGCCGTTGGTGTCGCAGAGGACGAGCATATCGGCCCCCCCCTCGTCAGCCGCAGCAAGGGTCGCCATGGCAAATTCTGCATCATCCTTGTAGCCATCGAAGAAATGCTCGGCATCGTAGAAGACCTCGCGCCCGTGGGACTTAAGATAGGCGACACTGTCGCGGATCATGGCTTGATTCTCCTCATGGGGAACCCCCAGGACTTTCTCAACCTGGAGCTTCCAGCTCTTACCGAAAATCGTCACGACAGGAGTCTCAGCCTCCAGCAGTTGGGCCAATTGAGGATCCGTAGCAGCAGCAATTCCCGCACGGCGCGTACTACCGAAGGCTGCCAGTTTGGTCTTCCCGAAATCGTACTTCCGGGCCTCGGCAAAAAACGCAAGATCCTTGGGGTTCGATCCCGGCCACCCGCCCTCGATGTAATCCATACCGAATCCGGCAAGTTTCTGAGCAATACGAACCTTGTCCAGCAGACTGAAAGAAATTCCCTCACCCTGAGTTCCATCGCGCAGCGTGGTATCGTAGAGAAGAACTGTTTGCATCGTTGTCATGGAAAAAAACTTTTTACCAAAAACTAGATCCCGGCGGCCTGATCGACAGTATTAACAATCACCTGGGAGTCGTTGATTGCATTGATCAGAAGGCGGAGCATGCCGAACTCCCTCTTGTGTGGGATGAGTACCAACCGGGGAAGATCAATGGAGGCGCGATCGTCAGCCTCCTCCGGAAGGGCTTCCCGCTGAACAATATGGCCCGAGGCAATGAGATGATCGAACTGCTGGTTCAGGTTTTCCAATGCAGCAGGAGTGATCTTGTGGTTGATTCTGATCACCATCTCGTCACGGACCCAACGATAGGAATGGAATACCTTGTAGAAGTTCTTGATCTCGTTCACGGCTCGATCCACATCGTGCGTGATCGTGAAGAGGTGAAAGTCTGAGCGGGAAATCAGACCCAGCTCCAACAAATCATTATCCAGGAAACGCCGCCAGGTCTCCCAGTAGAAGCCATTCGGTCGATCCATCAGGATGATCGGGACGATGGAAGTCTTTCCCGTCTGGAGGAGGGTCAGGACCTCAAACCCCTCATCAAGCGTTCCAAAACCACCGGGGAAGAGAACAAAGGCACTCGTCTCCTTCACAAAGCTCAGCTTGCGGGCAAAGAAATAGTTGAAGTTGATCAGCTTTGGATCTCCCTGAATCACCTGGTTGGCACTCTGCTCGAAGGGAAGCCTGATATTGAGCCCGAAACTCTTCTCAGCTCCAGCCCCCTGCTGTGCCGCCCCCATGATGCCGTCACCCCCGCCAGTGATGATCATGAAGTTCTCCTCGACGATCCGACGGGCAAACTCCCTTGCCAACTGGAAGTCTGGCTCATCGGCACGAGTGCGGGCCGATCCGAAGACCGCCACCTTGCGAATCGTGTTGTATTTTTGAAACACGGAGGCTGCATAACGCATCTCGCGCATCGAGCGACTGACAAGTTTCAGGTCTCCAAATGAGGCTCCATCGAGTCCTAACTTGATGACCGTCTCCATCATATCTGTCAGGAAATCCGCGCGCCTTCCGCTCGCCAAACCCGCGACGAGGCTGCGGATGGTTTCTTTGGTCACGGGATCGTTCAGCGAGCATTCCTTGGAGGCAGTCATAGTACTTGGTTAAGTTATTGGCTGGTTCGGGCTTTAACGGCGGGCAAGGCGGGAGAAGAGCCAGATCCCAAGCCCCGTGAAGAGGAGATTGGGCAGCCAGACCAGAAGCACAGGCATGGCTTGCTGATTTTCGTGGAAGGTATCAGCGATGATGATCAGGAAGAAGTACCCGAATGCAATCACGAGACTCAGGGCAAATCCCACGGAAGTCTCCTTGCGATGTGCGGTGATACCAAGGGGAACAGCGATGAGTGCGAAGGCCAGTGCGGCAAGGGAGAGCGAGAATCGCTTGCTGACCTCCACCTGATAGGCGAGTCTTCTCGGGCAGTCAGGTTGGGCAATCGCCTCAAAAAGCTCCCTGAGCGTATGCGACGTGAGCGGCTTCCCCCTCTTCTTCTGATCGAGCAATTTCTGGATCGACATCGGGAAGACTCCCTCTTTCATCGTGATCCCCTGACGGATCAGCGCGACATTCTGAGAATCCCTGTTGTCCCGTTGCTCAAAGTTAGCATCCTGCACTCTGAGAAGAAGCCGATGATTCTCGGAATCCGTGGTGAGGGTGCCGGTCTTGGCAAAGACTACTTTTGACGGAGCACCCTTATCATCAAGTTCCACGACCACCAGATTCTTCATGAGATCACCCTCTCTCCCTCCAACGAAGATCCTCCGATCAGGAAACTGGTCGACCACCTCGTCGGGCTGAAACATCGAGACAGGATTACTCGTGGCAATCCGGAACAAGGAGGTCAGCATCGCGTATTGGGCACGAGGAGCGACATCGGTATTGATCCAGAAACAGACTCCGGAAAGCAGGATAGCCATCGCTAGAACCGGAATGAAAACCCTGGGGAAACTCACCCCGTTGGCACGCAGGGCGATGATTTCATTGTCCGCCGAAAGGCGACCGAAGACCAACAGTACAGCCGTGAGAAAACCCCACGGGATCGTGAAGGTCATCGAGAAGGGAAGGACAAAGGCGATGAATCCCAAAACCGTCTCAAGGGGAACATTGTGATTGATCAGCAGGTCGAGCATCTCCTTGAAGACATTTCCAAGAACCAGCACCAGACTCAGCAAGGCAACACCCATAAGGGTTGCCACGCTGAGAGCGGTCAGAAGATATCGGTCTAGGATTTTCAAGGATTACAGAAAAAGGAAGCCACCCCAGATGTTGGAGGTAATAAATTAAGGTGCCTTCCCTGAGAGGCAATTGCAAGAACGGGAGGAGAAGACGGGCAATGGCTTCCCCTCAACTTCCAAACCGCTATTCACCCATTCAGATTGAAGACACGTCGATCAGGCACTAGAATGTGCTGATATCCATGGCAACTCCCGCTCTCTCCGCCCCTCGGTTTCGTTTTCTGAATGTTCTCCTCTGGGGAAATACCGTAGCCCTCTCCTGGGTCTGGGGGCTTGGACTCTTTTTCTCCGTGCAGTTCACCGTAGAGTTCGGACTCACCGGCCTTCTCACCTTTTTGATCCCGAATTGCCTTGGGCTTTTTCTTTTTGGAGCCGTTGCCGATCACATCGCCAAACGACACCCCGGCTCGGAAAGCCTGGCCGCATTTTTCAACAACTGGTCGCGCCCCTTCCGACTGGTGTTCTTCCTCTACCAGATCATTGCGCTCTCACTCACGATTTTCGCATTGATCCGTTATGGATGGCAGCCACTGGGACTTAAACCCGATTCGCTCTACTTACCGCTGACGGCACTCATTATTCTGGCTGCAGGCATCCTGTTTGGGGAGGAGTTCTCCATCCGACGAATCAAGTACAGCCACGCAGCCTTCCTCGCACTGATCATTGCTTGCGTGGTCATCATCATCGCTGAACTTGGATCCCCCTACTTCCGTGGCCTCCATCGCCCGAGTTTACTACCGACCCATGACTGGAATTTCTGGGGGTATGTGATCCCAATCTGCATCGGCTTCATCGTGGGCCCCTGGCTGGATCTTCAGCAATGGCAGCGAGCCATCCAGATGCGGAGGGAAAATACTTCCATCACGGCTTCCTATGCCGTGGGAGCAACACTCTTCGGAGCAATTCTACTCTTCCATGGAATCCTGGCTCTCTGGGCCATGGAGGGAGGCGGTGCCGCATTCATTCAGAAAGGGCTTGCAGGCTATCCTTACGCCCAATCGCTTCTCACCCGGGTCTTCAGCCAGCCTCCGGTGAATGCCTGGCTACTTGGCTCGTATCTCGTATTTCTCGGCGGCTGCATCCTTACCACGCTCGATAGCGGCTACATTGCTCTTGAGTGGTTTTTTAAGAGCAACGCAAGCAGGAGCAAAAATCCTATCTTCGCCCTGATCCCGCAAAAACTGATCACCTCGCCGATCCCCACTTTCATCCTCTGCGCCCTGATTGCCGTGATCGGAGCCGCGATCGGCATCGAGTTGGAATATTTCATGATCTTCTTTGCGACCTTCTTCGTCGGTTACTCGGCTCTCGCCATCGGGCGCGCCTTCATGAACGGGCCTGTGAATGTCATCCCTCAGATCAAGATGTTCTGCATCGGATCGCTGGCGGTGGTGATTTTCGCTTATGGCTACTTCTTGCATGACCCCATGTTTCAGATTTTGGCATCACTGCTACCGCTGGGATATGTTATCTGGCTGATGATCAAGCCTTTCACCGGTGAGGATTTCACGACGGATTCCGAGGAATTGGAACAACCCTCCACAGCATCCGTCGTTCCCCTTACCCCTGTCGGCACAATCCTTACTCCCGCACCGACCGGCACCCATGACATCTCGGGACACTTTGAGGACAAGTGGTTCGTCCACTCCTTCATCGCCACTTATGCCGACACCAACTCCGTGGGAAATGTCTACTTCGGCATGTATGCCATGTGGGTTGGCAAGACCCGTGAGCTTTTCTTCAACAAAGTGATGCCGAAGTTCAATCTCAAGGAGACCCCCTTCTACATCCTGACCCGATCCTTCGAGCATAAGTTTGTTAGGGAGACCAAGGAGTTCGAGACCGTCAGCGTGAAGATTCGTGTGGCGGGTCATAATCGTAAATTCGTGACCCTCGAGCATGAAATCTATGATTCCGCTGGTAACCAA
>CAIZIQ010000277.1 GCA_903933015.1 uncultured Spartobacteria bacterium
CTCCGTGCTTTTTGCAGAAATCGATGACCGCTTGATAGACTCCTGCGTAGGAGCTGTCGGGAATCACGGCGAGGGTGTCCTGGGTCTTCCCGGCGGCATCCCACATCTTGCCACCCGCACGGATCATCGCGGGCATCGAGGCATCGACGATGACGTCGCTCGGAACGTGAAGGTTCGTGATTCCCTTGTCGGAATTGACCATTGCGATGGCGGGGCCATTTGCCAGAACCGCCTTGATGTCGGCCTCAATGGCGGATTTCTGATCGGAGGGAAGTGTTTGGATCTTGGCGACTAGGTCACCGAAACCGTTCTTAAAATCAACCCCCAGCTCGTTGATCACGGCGGCGTGCTTGACGATCAGGTCCTTGAAAAAGACCTCGACGGCATGCCCGAAGATGATCGGGTCGGAGACCTTCATCATCGTCGCCTTCATGTGGAGGGAGAAGAGGACGCCGTCGGCCTTGGCCTTCGCAATCTGCTCCGTGAGGAAGGCGACGAGGGCCTTCTTGCTCATCACGGTGCTATCGAGGATTTCACCCGCCTTGAGCGGGGTCTTTTCCTTGAGAACCTTGGTCGTGCCGTCGGCACCGAAAAACTCGATCTTCACGTCGGTCGCAGCAGGAACCGTCACCGATTTCTCATTGGAGAAGAAGTCGTTCTTCCCCATGGTGCCGACGCTGGTCTTGGAATCGGCAGACCATGCCCCCATGGAGTGGGGGTGCTTGCGTGCGTATTCCTTGACCGCCTTCGGGGCGCGGCGATCGGAGTTCCCCTCGCGGAGGACGGGATTGACCGCACTTCCCTTGATCCTGTCGTAACGGGCACGGATCTCCTTCTCGGCCTCGGTCTGTGGATTATCGGGATAATCGGGGAGCTTGTAACCCTTGGACTGGAGTTCGGTGATCGCGGCCTTCAGCTGGGGAATGGATGCGCTGATGTTCGGAAGCTTGATGATGTTCGCCTCGGGTCGGAGGGTCAGGGCACCGAGTTCGGCTAGGGCGTCACCAATCTTCTGATCCTCGCTTAGGAAGTCAGGGAAGGTGGCGATGATGCGACCGGCCAGTGAGATGTCGCGAAGCTCGACGGCAATCCCGGCGTGCCTGGTGAAGGCCTGGACGATCGGCAGGAAGGAATAGGTGGCCAGGGCGGGGGCCTCGTCGGTCTTGGTGTAGAGAATGGTCGGCTTAGACATGGTGAACCGGAGATTAAGGGGAGGTGAAAAGCTAGGGAACAAGAATCTGACTCCGACCTTGTCTTCCACGGAGGATCGCGTGATTTTTAATGCCCCATGACCACCAGTCCCCTTCCTTTTGAGGTGCAGGAATTCGAGCGACTGCTTCAGAAACCGGACATCGATTCCACTGGCCTTGCCGGGTTCTTCACGGAAGGTGAAATCTGGGTAGGTCGCGTACCTGCCCGCCTCGACGTGATGGGTGGCATCGCCGATTACTCGGGATCGAATGTTTGTGAAGCAGTCCTAGGCCACGGCATGCTGATGGCCCTGCAACCTCGCACCGACCGCACGCTTCGGATCAGGACAATGCAGCTCGGCGCACGGAGCCTCCCAGTCGAGACCCGTATTCCACTCGATTTCATCTCATCCGGCGACACTCTCTGTGGTTACGACGAAATGAGAGATCTCTTTCATGCCAACCCCCTGGTCTCCTGGGCTGCCTACATAGGTGGGAGTATCTTCACATTACTCAAGGAGGAGTCGGTCAAGATGCCCTTCGGTTTCAGCATGATCCTCCTTAGTTCAGTCCCCATGAACGTCGGCATCGGTAGCTCTGCAGCTGTCGAAATCGGCACCCTTTCCTGCCTCAATGCCTACCTCGGCCTGGGACTTGAGGGGCAGCGGATCGCCAACCTAGCCCAGATTGCCGAGAACCATGTGGTCGGGGCCCCTTGCGGCATCATGGATCAGACCGCCATCACATGCGGTCGCCAGGGAAAACTGACACATATCCTCTGCCGCCCCGGGAAAGTCATGGGTGAGATCGACATCCCCCAGGGAACGGGCTTCGTCGGCATCAGCTCCATGGTTCGTCACTCCGTTGCGGGCAATCCCTACGGCGATACTCGCATCGGGGCCTTCATGGGAAGGAGGATCATCAATACGCTCCGCGAGAAATCTGGTAAAGAACCCCTAGGCTTCCTGACCGAACTGACTCCGCAAGCATTCCATTCCGAATACAAGAAAGAACTCCCAGAGAGCATCCTCGGTTCCAACTTTCTCTCCCGATACAAAACCCACGACGATACGGTCACCACGATCCAACCAGACACCACCTATCGTGTCGCAGGGCCCACCCGTCATCCGATCGAAGAGAACGGCAGGGTTCTCCGTTTCATGGATCACCTCCGGGAGGCCCCTGCTCAGGCTGAAGCAGCCCTTATCGCAGCAGGTGACTTGATGTACGGCTCTCACGAAAGCTACCGCGCCAATTGCAATCTCTCCGTCGGGGAGGTCGACTTCCTGGTGGAAGCGGTGCGCAAACGGGGTGCCTCCAAGGGACTCTATGGCGCAAAGATCACCGGTGGCGGCACCGGAGGAACGGTTGCCGTTTTTGGAAAACTCGATGCCCTGAATAAAGAAATTCCCTCCATCGCCCAGGAATACTCACGCCGCATCGGGGTCATGCCTGATATCTTCGAGGGAACCTCGCCTGGAGCCATGGAATTCGGCGCACGTCGATACCGGTTCTGTGCCAACAGCTGGCAAGGGAACAAGGCATGAGCTCCGCCAGTCCCCAGCATCCTCGCAAGGCCGTTGTTCCGGTCGCCGGACTCGGGACCAGGCACTTCCCAGCCTCTCATGCGGTTAAGAAAGAGCTCTTCCCCGTTGTAGGGCGTGACGGGATTAGCCGCGCCCTTTTCCACTACCACCTGATTGAATTGGCCGCAGCAGGCTTCGAGGAAATCTGCATCATCGTCCAACCCGGCGAGGAGACCACCATCCGCACCTACCTCGAGGGTCCGGGAGATGCCTATCTACGCCGTCTGGAGAAATACCCGGCCCTCCGCGAGGAGGCACGCAGGATGTCGGAGTTCTCCGACAGGGTTGTCTTCGCCGTGCAGCACGAGCAGGAGGGATACGGCCACGCCGTCTACCAGACATGTGACTTCGCGGCGGGCGAACCGATTCTGCTCTGCCTTGGGGATCACTTGTTCCGCGGTTCCCCCCTCTCCCCTTACCTCAAACTCACCCAGGCGGCCGCCCTCGCGGGAGGGAAGAGCGTCTCCGCTGTCAACAGGATCAGCGCCGAGGAACTCAAGGGCTACGGCACCATCGCCGGAACCCGACGCAAGGACTCCCCCGAATTTATCGATGTCTCCCTCATCATTGAGAAACCCGACGTGGCCACCGCCCGTGAGAAGCTTCACATCGACGGCCTTCAGGAGGATGTCTTTCTCGGGTGGTTCGGGATGCACCTGCTTGCCCCCTCCATCTATGACATTCTCGGAGAGATGATCAGGAACGATGTCCGGGACAGCGGAGAGTTTCAACTCACCAGGGCCCAGGAAATTCAGCGGCAGCGCGAAGGATACGTAGCCCTGGAGATGACGGGGGCCGAGCGCTTCGATTTCGGCCTTCCAGACGACTACCTGCGAAGCCTGGTTGCCTTCCGCAAAGAGTAGCCTTTTCCGTCACTTTCACTTTCCCAGTCGGTCCAATCACGCTAGCTTGGACTAACTATGGGCAAAACGCTTCTCGATAAGGTCTGGGAGGAACACACCGTTCGCACGCTCCCCGACGGCAGGACACAACTTTTGATCGGCACGCATCTCATCCACGAGGTGACGAGCCCGCAGGCCTTCGGCATGGTGCGCGACCTAGGCCTGAAGGTTCTCTATCCGAACCGCACCTTCGCAACCGTCGATCATATCGTCCCGACCGACCAGCGTGCGGAACCTTTCTCCGATCCACTCGCCGACGCGATGGTGAAGGAACTGCGCAAAAACTGCGCCGAAACCGGCGTCACCTTCTTCGACCTTCCCTCGGGCAACCAGGGCATCGTCCACA
>CAIZIQ010000278.1 GCA_903933015.1 uncultured Spartobacteria bacterium
AAGACTGTTAGGGAAGAAGCGGAACCAGTTCCGCAGGTGTCATTACCTTGATTGGAGATTTGCGATAGTGTTTTACATTTCGGGTTACCAAGACCTGTGAATCAAACAGAAGCGCCGCCGAGACCTGCATGGCATCCTCCAAATCACTGAATCCCAGTGAAAGGGCTTGAATCATTTCGTGCGTTCCCGTTGGAGGAACTATCACAAATTCCATCATGTCACGGATAAACTCTTCAGCTCCCGATTTTGTAAGGTAATGCAGATTTGCAAGACTATGCCAAGCGACACCACAACGCCCCGGATTCGCTGAGGCCCAGTCGATAAGAGTAGAAGCCGCATTCACATGAGGATCACGCCCTAATGCTAAATCCAGCAAAACATCCGTATCGATCAATAACCTCATCAATCAAGCCTCAGAGTCCGTAGCGTTCTTTTAGAAACCTTGAGCGCGTATCCTCTAAACCATCGACCAATTGGAGACGCCCTGCCCATTTCTTAGCAAAAGTAATTTTTTTTTGGGCTTTCTGAAAGCCAGTCTCTCGTGCCAGCAGTGATTCCACCAATCCAGAAAGACTAGTCCCTTTAGCTCGCGCCACCGCTTTTGCTCGATGCGAAACCTCGGGTTCAATGGTAAGCGTCAACCGCGTCTTCATATGCATACTATTGAACTGCATACGCATAATGTCAATAATACCCACATAACAATCCCTAAACTGGCATCAAGATTTTACCGAAACGACCTTCCGCTAACCCTTAGGATCTCGTAAAGACGAGTAAGAATGCCCTGTGCCATCGATGAGGAATGACGGGCCATGCTACTTGTCATCGAAGGTTTTTGGGCAAGGGAGGCGGATCGCTTCAGGGCGGCCCATTGCCAGAGTTCATCGGTGGAGCGAATCGCTGATTTCTTGGTGGCGCTGTTCATAATGCGGAATGCTGTTGTTTTGTTTGGTTAGTTATGAAGATGGGTTCGGATCAGCGCACGGAAGACCCCCTGAATGAGGAGTTCCCGTGCTGGAATGAGATCGGGATAGAGAGGATTCTCTGCGCGGAGGAAGGGGGAGCCTCCCTCGACAAGATAGCGCTTGAGCGTCACATCCCCATCAATCAGAGCGGCCACGATATCACGGTTACGGGGTTCGGAGTGTTCGAGGATGACAATATCATGATCCAGGATACCGGCCCCGATCATGGAGTCTCCCCTCACCTCCAGAGCAAATGTTTTGGCATTCCTAGGGATCTTGATCGTCTCGGGATCGACGGTGATGCAGCGATCAGCCTCCTGCTCCTGGCCTTCGGGAATACCCGCGGGAATCATTCCGTAAAGGGGAACTTCCAACAACTCCGAACGCGCAGCGCGGGGAGCTAGATCCGACAGGATGATATTCCTCGAACGCCCGGCCTCGCGACGAATGACCCCCTTCTTTTCCATGAGTTCCAGATGGCTCGCCACGGTAGCCGGAGAGGTGAATCCAAACCGTGCCATGATCTCACGCACCGAGGGAATACCGCCGCGTTGCTCCGCACATTCGCGGATGAAAGAG
>CAIZIQ010000279.1 GCA_903933015.1 uncultured Spartobacteria bacterium
AGTGATTCCGTAACGAGCGTCGTGGCATGGCCAAGATCGGTGAGGAAGCCGAAGGAGTGATTCTCCCGGCGAATCACAAAACCGACCGGTTCGACGGCATCATGCGGGATGAGGAAGGAACGGATGGTCGTGCCCTCCAGATCGAACTCGGAGCCGCTCTCGAAGATTTTCCAACCGTTGAACTCCGTGACCTTATCGCGGAGAACTGCCGCCGTCTGCCGATTGCAGTAGATCGGGGTGGCATGCTTCTTCGACCACTGGGCAAGCCCCTTGGTGTGATCACCATGCTCGTGGGTAACAAGGATCGCGCTGAGGTCGCGGGGCTCGACCCCGCAAGTTGCCAGGCGGAGCGTCAGTTCCCGCGTGCTCAATCCCGCATCCACCAGGAAGGAGGTAGTTTCGGTCCGTACCAAGGCAGCGTTACCGCTGCTGCCGCTGGCCAGAATCGTGATCTCGAGCATCCGTGAAGAATGCTCTCCGCCGGAAAGTCCCGCGAGGATTTTTAAACGGCAGGATCGGAACTTCCGGACATGATTTTCTGGCAGGCCTCGACAACCTCGTTTGTGGAAATATCGGCAACATCCCTACTCGGCTTGTGCAGCACGGCGTGCCTGACTCCCCACGGCCCCCAGTGTTCGGGATCGGAGTCCCCGAACAGGCAGACCATCGGCTTGCCAAGCGCCGCAGCGAGGTGCATGGCTCCTCCATCACTACAGATGATCGAGTCGCACAGAGAAAGTGCGGCAATGAGGTCTTCCAAAGATTCGGTGACAATGGGGTGCACGGGCAGTCCCTCAGTCGCTTTCAGGACTTCCTGGGCTTTTTCATCGTCCCCGGGATGAAGGGGGTTGTCTGCGGCTCCTGGCGACCAGAACAGGAGAAACCTGGCCCCGAGTTTGTCGTGAAGCATTCGTGCCGTCTCGGCAAACCGCTCGGCCGACCATCTCTGCGAAGGCTTGCGGGAGCTCAGATGAAGGGCAATCACCGGTTCATGACGATCTTTCCATGCCCAACCTTGAGGGAGGGTCTCTTGGAACCTCTCGATTCGGGAGGGATCGGGAGTCAAGCGTGTTGCAGGTGTCGCCATGCGCAAACCCATCCTGACAAGTTGATGGCAGCACTGCTCGACATGATGCGGACCGCCGGCAACATCCTCCTTATCCCGAATGAGGATTTTCTTGCCTCCGATCATCTTGGCAAAGCGTATCGAACTGCGCTGCGGGCCGCCCGGGAGCAGAATCCAGTCAAAGCGTTGACTGCGGAGTTTCCAGATCGTCACGAGACGATCCCAGAGAATTCCGATCCGGCTTTCCCCTGACCCCAGGTGCTTGGCCTTTGTGTAGGAAAAGAGGGCGTTGATATCGGGATTACCATCCATCACCCCCAAGTTGTATTTCGTCACGAGGGCAGCGATATAGGCGGTCGGCAGCTGCTCCCTGAGGGCACGGATCAACGGAGTCGTGCAGACCAGATCCCCGATATTGTCCCGACGGATGATCAGGATGCGGGGTGATTTTTCAGGGGAGTCCATGGTGAGGCAAACTTGGTGCGCCCGGCAGGAATCGAACCTGCTACCAAGGGTTTAGAAAACCCCTGCTCTATCCGATGAGCTACGAGCGCAAAATGGCGGATATCAGACCGTTGCAGGCACGCCCTGCTCCATCGGAGCAAGGTCGATTGTGCGGAGCAGGTCGAGATCTTCATTGGTACCGGGATTGGCGGCGGTCAAGAGCTTCTCTCCGTAGAAGATGGAGTTCGCCCCGGCGAAGAAGCAGAGAGCCTGACCCTCGCGGGTGAGCCGGGTGCGGCCAGCCGAGAGGCGGATGCGTGCCTTCGGCAACATGATTCGCGTGGTCGCAATCAAGCGGACAAGTTCAAAAACATCGACCACCGGCTGCTGCTCCAGCGGAGTGCCGGGCATCGACATGAGGCAGTTGATCGGCACGCTCTCGGGCGGAGGGTTGAACCCGCAGAGCACCTCCAGCATGCGGAGACGGTCCCTCTCGCTCTCACCCATTCCAATGATACCCCCGCAGCAGACGGCCATCCCGGCTTTCTGAACCGAGGAGATGGTGTTGAGGCGATCATCGAAGGTATGGCTGGAAACGATCTGGGGATAGAACTCGGGGGAGGTGTCGATGTTGTGGTTGTAAGCGGTGACTCCGGCCTCCTTGAGCTGGCGGGCCTCCTCGTCGCCTAGTTGTCCCAGGGTGACACATACTTCCATGCCCAGCTTGCTGACCTCGCGGACTGTCTCGAGCATCGAGTTGAAGCGACTGTCGCCCGATTTCACGCCTTTCCAGGCAGCACCCATGCAGAATCGTGTCGTGCCGCTCTCTCGGGCCTGTTTGGCAAGCGGGAGGATCTCGTCGCACCCCATCAGCTTACCTGCCTCAATACCCGTCTTGTAACGGGCGCTCTGGGCACAGTAGGAGCAGTCTTCGCTACAGCCCCCGGTTTTGACGCTCAGCAGTGTGCAGAGTTGGACGTTATCCTCATCCCAGTTCTGGAGATGGACCGAACGGGAACGCTGGATGAGATCGAAGAAGGGGGAACGGTAGATTTCTTCGAGCTGGGAGATGGAGACGGGATGGGATGTGCTCACGATCGCAAAAGACTATGCCAAGGGCGCTCGTCAGTAGAAGTGTTTTGCGTTCTTAAAAAAGTCACCAAGTCAGACCATCCATGAATTCGGCCTTCCCTCCCGGAGGCTTGCCTCGCTTGCCTGAGGGGATCTCCCGGGCAATTCGGAAATCAATCTGCTGCTTGAAGGGATCAACCCGTGCCACCTGAACCCGTAGGAGATCGCCGGCCTTCAGGATCCGCTTGGAGCTTTTCCCCACCAGTCGGGAGCGCGGGGCGTCGAAATGGTAAAAGTCATCATCCATCGAGGAGACCGGCACAAGCCCCGTCATCATTGCCTCGGGAAGCTCGACCAGCAGGCCGTAATTGCGTGCCTCAATGACACGGGCATCGAAGGAAGGGGCGACGCCCCCCTTGGTTCCGGCCTCGGCAAGCTTGCCAAAGTACTCGAGCTTCTTGAGTCGCACGGATTCCTTCTCCGCATCGGCCGCAGTGCGCTCAGTGGTGGAGAGATGCTCACTGACCGGACCGAGATCAACGGAGGTGGGCCCCGGCTGCTTAGGATCAAGGTCCCTGCCGAGGGAACGGTGGGTGAGCAGGTCGGCATAGCGCCGGATGGGGCTCGTGAAGTGGCTGTAGTCGGCCTTGGAGAGGCCGAAATGACCCAAGGGATCGGGTGAATAACGAGCCCGCTTCAAACTCTTGAGAAGACCGATCTTCAGGGCGCTTGCGTACGGCTTGTCCTTCAGGCCGTCGAGCAGCTTCTGCAACTCGGGACGATGATTGAGATCGCCGGCCTTAACCCCATAGGTGGCCGCCAACTCGCGGTACTCATCGAGTTTTTCAGGCTCCGGCTTCTCATGGATGCGGTAAATGTTCGGCTGGCGCTTGCGCTTGAGATGGCGTGCGACCAACTCATTTGCCAGCAGCATCAATTCCTCGATGAGTTGGTGGGAGATGTCGTTCTCGACCAACTCGAGCTTTACCGGAATTCCATCCTTATCCAGCCAGACCTTGACCTCCGGCATCTCAAGGTCGAGGGCCCCCGCGGCAAAGCGTTTTTTGCGGAGGGTCGAGGAGCAGTCCCAGGCAGCGTGAACGCGTCGCCCGATCTCATCCTTCGGCGGTTCCTGCAAGAGTGCCAATGCCTGCTTGTAGGTAAGGCGGGCGGCGCTGCGGATCACGGTGCGGGCAAAGCGGACATTGCGTATCGTGCCGTCCCGGTTGATCTGGGCAAAGACGCTGAAGGCGAGACGATCCTCGTCGGGACGCAGGCTGCAGAGTCCGTTGGAAAGATTTTCCGGCAGCATCGGAATGACGCGGTCGGCGAGATAGACGCTGTTGCCACGCTTGCGAGCCTCCTTGTCGAGGGCGCTGCCGGGCTTCACATAGTGGGAGACATCGGCGATGTGAACGGCAACTTCCCATCCGTAGTCGGTCGGTTGGACCTCGATCGCATCATCAAAATCACGCGCGGTGTCCGGATCGATCGTGATAACGCTGCGACCCCGCAGATCCTCACGCCCCTCCAGATCAG
>CAIZIQ010000280.1 GCA_903933015.1 uncultured Spartobacteria bacterium
CGCGAGCGAGTCCAACCGAGGCCACGGGAGTGGACCGAGTAAGACTGCCGAAGGCAGCCCCTCAAGGGGCGAGACGAGCGGGCGTGAGCGAGTCAAAACCGGAGAAGAGTTTTTCCAAGTTCTTTGCTTCGCAAACAAGAGAGAATCGCGTTAGCTTCACAAAGCATAGCCACGGAGGGGTGGTAGAGCGGTTTATTGCACCGGTCTTGAAAACCGGAGAGGTGTTAAAGCCTCCGTGGGTTCGAATCCCACCCCCTCCGCCATCTCGGTTGATGGTGAACGCCGCTTGCCCTCAAGCCCTCTCCTAGGCTACCAAAGGAGGCTATGGTTTTTTCCTCATCCGCACTTCTTCTCGACGCCACCGTACAGACGCCGAGCCCGATTACTCAGTTTGCACCGCTGATTTTCATCGCCATCATCTTCTACTTCCTGCTGATCCGTCCCCAGCAGAAGCAGCGCAAGGAGCAGCAGAAGCTGATCAGCTCGCTCAAGACCGGTGACAAGGTAGTTACCAGCGCAGGTATTCACGGCATGATCACCAATGTTAAGGAGCGTACGGTGCTGCTGAAAGTGGCCGATAACGTGAAGATCGAGGTCGACAAGGCCGCCGTTGCCACAGTGTTGGAGCGTGAGGCCGGGGAGTCGGCCGAGAGCACGGCTTCCTGATCTGTCCGGTTCCCTTACCCCCCTGCCTCCTTTTAACTCCGACGCACTCCCGATTCCATGACACCGCTTCTCACCTTCTTTTTTGGCCTTTTGATCCTGGGGCTATTTGCCTGGTATTTCTCGACGGAGAGTGATGCCAAGAAGCGCTGGCTCGGGGCCATCCTGACGATTCTCCTGCTGCTCTTCTGCGTGGATTCTGCCACGCCTCCGGCAAAGAAGATCCATCTGGGACTCGACCTGCGCGGCGGCACCTCCTTTCTGCTCCAACTCGTTCCTCAGAACGGCCAACCGATCACCGCGGACATGCTCCAGCAGGCCGTCGAGGTCATCCGCAAGCGCGTTGATAAGTTCGGTGTCAGTGAGCCTGTCATCGCGCCCCAGGGAACCCAGCGCATTCTGGTCCAGATTCCGGGCCTTGATCCTGCCCAGATCCAGTCGACCAAGGAGCAGCTTCAGCAGGTGGCCAAGCTTGAGTTTGTCGAGGTGCATCGCAACTCCGACACCCTGATCCCGCAGATCGAGAAGGGTGAGGCGATCCTGCCCCCCGGATATGTGATCCGGGAGCATGTCATGAACATTCAGGGAAAGGATGTGACCGAGAAACTGCTCATCAAGAAGGAAGCCGACCTGACCGGCGAGCATGTCACCAGGGCCTTCGCCTACTTTGACCAGCAAGGGTACGGCGTCTCGCTGAACCTCGACAGCGAGGGTGCCAAAACATTCCTCGATCTGACAACCCTTCTGGCTCCCTATCACGGCCGTCTGGCGATTCTTCTCGACGGGAAAATTCAGAGTGCCCCCGGTATCCGCAACGGCCCCATCGCCGGTGGACAGGCCCAGATCACGGGAAACTTCAAGGAGAAGGAGGCCCGAGAGCTGGCGAGTGTGCTTGAGAACCCTCTCCGCACTCCTGTCACGATCGAGGAGACCCGCAGCGTCTCCCCGACGCTTGGGCAGGATTCGATCCGGAGCGGCATAGTCTCCGGCATAGGCGGGCTCGCCTTGGTGATGC
>CAIZIQ010000281.1 GCA_903933015.1 uncultured Spartobacteria bacterium
GGCCGAGGGGGCCCTGACCAATGCCCAGCTTCAGATTGCCTCCCAGCAGGCCCAGGCGCAGGAGGCCGAGGCCTCCCTTCAGCAGTCCCAGGCATCGCTTGCGACGGCCAAGGATAGCTACGACAGGATCGCCCCGTTGCTCGCGAAGCACTTCGCCAGCGCGCAGGATGTCACCGATGCCAAGAACTCGATGAAGTCGGCCCAGGCCGGAGTGGCGGCCGCCCAGGCAAAGCTGCTCTCCGCGCAATCCTCGGTGCTCAGCATTGCGGAGGCGCAAGCGAAGCGCGATTCCGCGGCGGCCTCACTTGCCCAAGCCCAACTGAACCTGAAGTATTGCACGGTCAAGGCTCCCTTTGATGCGCTGATCTCGAAGATGACGATCTCCCGTGGTGCCTACGCCGCGGAGGGGCAGCAGGTCTTCACGTTGATCGACATTCATTCCTGGTGGGTCCTTGAGCCGTATCGGGAAGGGCAGCTCCAGCGGATGAAAGCCGGTGATCCTGCGCTCGTGGAACTCAAGAGTGCCGCCGGCAAACTTTATCACGGAACGGTGGAGAGCATCGGTTGGGGGGCAACCCCTCAGGCCATTCAGAACAGCATTCTTCCCGTGATTCCCCAGGAGCTGGATTGGGTCCAGTTGGAGCAGCGTTTTCCCGTGAGGATCAAGCTTGCCGATGATGTGCCGGCGGAGATCCTGCGTGTGGGAACCACGGCGGCATCCACCGTTCATACGGGTCGCTGAGTCCCATGGGAACTCCCTCAGGGACCGAGACCGGGACCATGGCTCGCTTCGTGATCTTGGGCGTGGATGTTGGGGCATTTTTCCGGCAGGTGCTGGAGGAGTTGAAGCCATTGCCGGACCGATGGGGCGGGACCAAGCGCATGGTTCTGGCCTGCCTTCTCGTCTGGGTGGTGGTGCTGACCTTCCGCAATCCCATGGGGGACCTGGGCGTGTTCATGGTCTTCATCTTCCTGCAGAGGAACAAGATGATGACCCGGTTTGTCGCCGTGCTTGTGATTCTCGCCCTGATTCTTTCCTCGATCTGGATTCTTGGGATCGCCTACTTCTCGTGGAATATCTCGTGGCTGAGGATCCTGCTTTGGGGGTGCATGTTCTGGATCAATTATTACCTCATGAGCAGGCTGCCGAAGGTAAGCGTTGTCTTCATGCTTCCGATCAGCTTCGGGGCGATTTTCTGCTTCAACTTCGACCAGGATCCCAATCCCAATGTGCTGATCAGTCAACTCGGATGGGTCTGGTGTGCCATAGGACTAACCATCATGGGGTCATTCTTAGTCGAGTACTTTTTCGGAGCACCCAGTGCTCTGGATCTTCTGCGGGCCGAAGTCAGGAGGACCTTGGACCATGCCGAGACCCATTGTCTGGAGCGTACCGAGGGAAGGCTCTCACCGTTGACTCTCGGGGTGAATGTCGGTGTTGCTCAGGATCAGGCCAAAATGCTTCAGAAATTCGGAGGACTGACACCGCTGCAGAGGGAGAATTGCACGCGGATTATCTCGGCAGTTGGCGCCATTGACCAGCTTGCCTTTGAGGGGGATCTCTCCGTTCCACCCAGTGCCACAGAGTGTGCAGATTGGCTCCTCGTCGCATCGCATCTGGATCGACTCAGGAAACGTCTTTTGCATGGGGAGGAGTGGCATCGCGCTCAAATCGCGGATGGTGAAGTTTTCGACACCCATTCCTTCGGGAACGCGCGACTGGGAGAAGCCATGCAGGAGTTGTTGGATGCCGAGGCCTGCCTCGACGCCAAGGGGGATAGGCGCGGGTTGTCCTCAAAAACAACTCCCGAGGAACACATCGTGGTCGAGAGGAAAGATTTCACCGATGCGGAATTCGCGACGCGGGCGACAGCCGCCACGATGGCCTGTTACATGTTTGCCAGCATGACCGACTGGAGCGGCATCCATACCTGCATGATCACCTGCGCGGTCTCGGCCATGAACAATGTCGACTCGCAGGTTTTCAAGCAGCGGCTTCGCATCATCGGGGCATCGATCGGCGGTCTGATGGGATTCCTAGCCATGTTCCTCATTCCCCACATGGACAACCTTACGGGTGTTCTTCTCATCATGGCTCTGGGAACCGGGATCAGCGCCTGGATCTGCATGGGACGCGTGAAATATTCCTACATCGGAATCCAGATGGGACTGGCCTTCGTCATGCTTGTTGCCCAGGACCCCCACGCCACCACCGAGTTCACCGTGATCAGGGACCGTCTAGTCGGTATTCTGGTGGGCCTCTTCGCCATGCGCTATGCCTTCATCTGGTGGACGCCAAAATATATCCGCAAGCTGGAGTACTCTCCCGCCCCACGGCTAAGTCCTATTTGAAAAACTGCTGATCAGTGGATCCCGGACAGCGGTGCAATCTGTGGCGATGTTTTCAAATCCGGACAATGACCATGAAGGCAAACTCAGTCGTGAGTCGCCCCCTATGGAGGAGAGACCTAGGATTCGGAATGACCTTCCTCGTGGATGTTCTTTTCCGTGATCGCAAAAATCAGTCCGGAAACAACGAATACTCCGTGAAGAATGATCATGCCGAACATCTTCCAGCGGAAGAAACTCATTTCCACTTCCGACGAGTTATGATCCATGGAACCTAGATCGATGAAGACCTTCAGGAGTTCGATCGAGGAAATCGCAACAATCGATCCGATGATCTTCTGCTTCAGTCCGCTGTAGTCGATCTTTCCCATCCAGGCGGGACGGTCAATATGGTGCTCGGCTGCCTCGATCTTTGAGACAAAGTTCTCGTAACCCGCGAAGATAATCATCAGCAGAAGGTTTCCCACCAGGACCACATCCACGAGTTCCAGCACCGCAATCACCATGAGTTGCGTGTTAAGGGAGTTGAAATTCGACAGGAGATGCCAGAACTCCTGCAGGAACTTGAAGCCGATGATGGGGAGCGTCAGGACGAGGCAGAGATAGAGGGGTGCCAGAATCCATCGGCTGGCAAAAATCCCTTTCTCAAAGAAGTTTTGGAATGCGTTGAACATTAACACCAATTATGCAGTTGTTGCCCTATCGGCTGGAAGTTCGAATTTAAGCCCTACCAGTCGATTCACAGGAAATCCTGCTCCTTGAACCTTGTCTCCGGGCCGCGATGAACTAGGATTACCTCCCATGCGCGTAGGACTTGCAACCGATCACGGCGGATTCGAACTCAAGGAGGAGTTGGTTGCCCAACTCAAGGCCGCCGGTCACGAGGTCGTCGACTTTGGTGCCCACCAACTCACGTCCGACGATGATTATCCCGATTATGTGACTCCTTTGGCCCATGCGGTTGTCGCCGGGGAGGTCGAGCGAGGTATCGCCATTTGTGGCAGCGGGGTAGGGGCCTCGGTTTGTGCGAATAAGACCGAGGGTGTCCGTGCCTGCCTGATCCATGATCATTTTTCCGCAAAGCAGGGAGTCGAGGATGACCACATGAATATCCTTTGCATGGGGGGACGTACGGTTGGTCCGTGTGTGGCCTGGGATTTGGTGGAGACATTCCTGAATGCCCGATACAGCCAGGAGGCCCGACACCTGCGTCGTCTTGGCAAGGTGGCCCGGCTTGATGCCCGGTCTTCCTAGACGCTTCCTCCTTCGGAACTCTAAAACGGGAAGATGAACAATTCCCTAGTCCATTCGATGAATGATTCCCAAGTCCTTCAAGATTCGGAACTGATCGCCGGCTTTTTCTCGCCGATAGGCTTCGCCGGTTTGATCCTGCTTGTGATCCTCTTCAATCACGCCCTGTTCACGGAGGTTGTTTTCTCGATTCATGGTCGGTTCATGGATCCGCTGCTTCAGCAACAGAGGGCCTTTCATGCCAGGCTTGTCGGCTACGGTTGCGCCCTGATCCTGGTGGCGGGCCATCTGGTCGATATCGTCATCTGGGCGACCTCGCTTGTTGCCACGGGACTGATCCCCTCGATGAGTACTGCTCTCTACTACTGCGGCAGCACCTACACCACGCTTGGATTCGGCATCGATGCGATGAGGAACGGTCGCAGTGCCATCACAGTCATCATTGCCCTCTCTGGAATGCTCACTGTTGCAGTCACCACCTCGATCCTCATGTGGCAGTTATCGCGCTACCATGAGGTCCGTCGTGCACATCACAAGGCCATCCAGCAGTGAAGCCCCCATCTCGATTGCCTCTGGGGTCGGAATGGATCGCCTGCCGCTTTTGCGAGGCCCCTTGCCTTCAGAGAGAGCTTCTTCCCGGTCAGGAACTCCGCTGCAGTCGCTGCGATTCGACGGTGATGGTTCACATTCCCCAGAGGTCATTCCAGCCTCCCTTTGCCCTTTCACTGACCGGATTGTTTCTTCTCATTCTCGCCAATTTCGTGCCGATCCTGAACTTTGAAGTCGTCGGCAGGTCTCAGGCTGACTTCATGATCACGGGAGTGATCGAATTATGGCGTCAGGGATATTTTTTCATTTCTTCCCTAGTCTGTTTTTGCGCGATCATCGCACCGGCAGTCTTTTTATTCTGTGCATTCTATCTTGGGTTTGCCCTTTCACTGAAAATGCGTCCTCCGGGGCTTGCATTGGTTACCAGGATCGCCCTTGCCGTGAGACCCTGGAATCTGATCCCTGTTTACTCCATCGCCACGGTGGTCGCGGTGGTGAAACTGAGGATGCTCGGTGAGGTGTCCTGGCAACCGGGCGCGCGATTCGTCCTCGGAGTGGCTGTCATGTCGGTACTTTGCGAGCAGTTCGCAAACAGGCAAATTGCCTATGAGCAATTGAAGGAATTGGGTGTGAACATCAACGAATGAGCCTTTCCGACCGATCACGAGTCAATCTCTCCCGCGCGCTCGTGGTGACGGGATTGATCCTCTACATCCCCTCCAACATCATGCCGGTCATGACAATGTCAATCATTGGCAAGGTGGATCCCCTCACCGTGCTGGGGGGAGTTCATGAACTCTATGACTCGGGGTTGACGTTGATTGCCGGGGTTGTCTTCTTGGCGAGTTTCATCCTGCCGCTTGCCAAGTTGGCTGCCTTGGCTTGGGTTCTGTTTCTACATGGGTCACCGAAGCTCAGGAAGGAACGAAGCAAGGTGTTCAAGATCGTTCACGCGATCGGAAGTTGGTCGATGATCGACATCTTCCTTCTTGCGGTCCTCGCCGCGGTTGGACAGTTGGGGGCTCTTGCCTCGGTAACTGCAGAGCCCGGATGCCTGGTTTTCGCAGCGGTGCTTCTTTGCAGTCTTATCGCCGCAGAAATTTACAAGCCGCGCCTTATCTGGGAGGATATGTAATCCCAAATCCATGAGCACGCCATCCACTCCACAGAAGGATCACGGTGTTATCGTGCCCAGCAAGCGCTTTCAGATCTCCTGGGTCTGGCTTTTTCCCGTGATGGCTGCCTCGGCGGCGGGATACATGTTCGCCAACGAATGGCTGAGTCGTGGTCCGGAAATCGACATTGAGTTTCCAAATGCCCCGGGGATCAGAGCCGGGAAGACGGCGTTGATCTACCGAGGGGTGGTGGCCGGAGAGGTGGACAGGGTAGAACTCGATTCAAAACTTGAGAAGGTCGAGGTTCGTGTGCGGTTGAAAAAATTCGCTGAGGGGATTGCACGCCAAGGATCGACATTCTGGATCGATCAGCCGGTGCTCAGCCTGAGCGGTGCCTCTGGTATCGATTCGTTGATCAACGGGAATTCCATCCAGGCCTCCATGGGCACAGGATCTTACAGCACCCGATTTATCGGGTCGGAAAACGCCCCGGTTGTCTCTCCGAACAAGGTTCATGATCTGATAAGGCTCCGCGGAGAGATTGCTCCCTTTCTGGATGCCGGCTCACTTGTTTACTTTCGAGGTGTTGCCGTTGGGGTCGTCAAGACCAAGGGGCTGGATTCAAACAAAGTGCCCTATCTGGATGTCCTGATCGACGATCAGTACGAGGATCTCCTTCGGGTCAACGCCCGATTCTGGGTCGTGCATCCGGCCGATGTGAAAATAGGCTCGGGGGTTTTTAAAATCGACTTCACCGGGCTCAAAACCATGCTCTTCGGGGCTATCAACTTTGATTTCTTTGGAGAAGAAGGGGATCGGATCGGAGCATCGCCTGAGTTTCAGCTTTTTGGAAATTCATCGGCAGCCAAAGCCACTTCCAAGCCGATCACATTGGAGTTCAACAATGGTCAGGGGCTTCTGCCAGGGGAAACCCAACTGCGTTACATGGGAGTTCCCGTCGGCATGGTGGAAAAAGTGACACCTGCGGAGGGTAAGGTCGTGGTCGTGGCAAGACTTGAGCCCGGCTATGAGATGCTTCGTCGGAAAGGCTCCCTCTTTTCCATCTTGCGCCCCAACATTTCGCTCCAAAAAGTTACCGGGCTGGAGACGCTGGTGAGTGGCATCTACATCGACTGTATCCCGGGACCAAAAGGACCTGAGGGTTCGCGCTTCAATGGCATCAGTCAGGAGGACGCTGCGTTGGTGAATTTTCAGGATCAGGGATTCGATGTCGTGCTCTCGGCTACTTCCTCAAAGATTGGATTGGATACCCCGGTGATTTACCGAGGGGTCCAGGTTGGCAAGATCACCCGCAAGGATTTGGCGCCGGGTAGTGGAGGGGTGCAACTCACAGCAACAGTGAAGTATCGCTATGCTTCCCTCCTTCGTGAGAACAGCCGTTTCTGGAATGCCGGTGGGGTGAAGATCTCGGGGGGGCTTATTAATCTCAATGTGCAGTCCTCGGTGCTCGAGTCGAAGGGGCTCGGAGGTGTCGAGTTCTCCACTCCGTCCGGCGATGCTGCCGGTGGTCCCGTCAAGGAGGGATACCATTACGATCTCTATGATGCTCCCCAGAAGGAATGGCTGAACTGGATTCCCTCGATTCCGCTACCCAGAGGCAATAACTGACGCCAGAGGGGCATCGGAGGCCTATTTCCTGAAAGTTGAGGGGAGCGGTTGGCAGGTTTCTGTGAAAACGTATTGCCCAAAGTCCCGATTCATCCTACTTTCTTCCCTCCATCAAGGAGTCTGTGACTCCGGGGTGCAACGCTTGGGGTCATAGCTCAGTTGGTAGAGCGCCTCAATGGCATTGAGGAGGTCTGGGGTTCGAATCCCCATGGCTCCACCAAGCGTTCCTCTGCCTGAAGTTAATCGAGGGATTGAGTCAAAGATGTAACACGGCAAGGAAGGTGGGCGATTGACAACAGAACTCACCAACAACAAAGCTTGGGATTCCATCCAAGCCGCAATGACTGACTTCACCGAACTCTATCGCGTCCAACCGGGCAACAGCCTCAACCTGGATGCAATCGATCCTGCGGAGACCAAGGGGATGAAGTTTTCCGAGGATGCCGCCGATGAAACTCATACACTCCTTGAGCGGATGTTCGAACTTCAGGAGCTCCTTTATGCAGTCAAAAAGCAGAACCTCCTCATCGTGTTGCAAGGTCTCGATACTGCGGGCAAGGACGGTGTCATCCGCCACGTCTTCCGCGGGCTCAATCCCGAGGGACTCAGGGTTGCCAGTTATAAGGCACCGAGTAGCGAGGAACTGCAGCACGACTTCCTCTGGCGCATTCACAGGAACGCACCGGCCAAGGGTGAAATCGCCATCTTCAACCGCTCCCATTACGAGGATGTACTGGTTACGCGGGTTCATGGCCTGGTTCCTGAAAATGTCTGGAAGCAGCGCTACGGACTAATCAACGATTTTGAGCGGCTTCTCACCCTTGAAAACAAGACTCTGGTACTGAAGTTCTACCTTCATGTCTCGCCCGACGAGCAGTTGGCACGCTTTAAGGTGCGTCTGGATGAGCCGGGGCACCAGTGGAAGATCAGCACGGGCGACTACTCGGAACGAAAATTCTGGAGGGAGTATACGGAGGCCTTCGAGGAGGCGATTACAAGCACCTCGACGGAGATCGCGCCCTGGTTTGTCATTCCGGCCGACCACAAATGGTATAGGAACCTGGTGATCTCCCAGATTATCGTCCGTGCTTTGGAATCCTTTGATTTGAAGACACCGAGTCCAAGTGTCGATGTGGAGATGATGCGCCAGGAATTCCAGAAAGCGGAGAGCGAGCTCTCCCCGGAAGACCGGAAAAAAGTGATGGAGAAAGTTAAGAAAAAAGAAAGTTCTGCCCAGAAGTAGCGATCTTCATTCAAAAAGCTCGGGCTGAAGTACCTCGGCGGCTTCCTCAAAGCGCACGCCCGTCCCCAGGAGTCGAACAGGGAGGTTCTTCCTGACGTAAGCCCCGGCAAGCAGCATCCGGTAAATCTCTGCTGAGGGCTCGTTGCAGAGGCATTCTCTGGTCGTTCGGCTAAAATCGGCAAACTTCACTTTCACAAAGGCTTTGCGGACCTTGCGGTCGGGGGACTTTTGGCGCAATTCTTTCAGAAGTTCTTCGGAGAGTATTTCAATGGCAGCTTCGCACGCCTCCAGGGAGCCGAGATTGTCGCTGAAGGTGTTCTCATTGCTCAGGGATTTGCTGATGCGGTGAGGGCGCACCTCCCGGGAATCCTCTCCGCGGCAGAGATGGTAAAGCTCCTCCCCCCATTTTCCAAACTGCACCATCAGTTCCGGGAGGGAAATTTTCTGAAGGTCCCCACAGGTATGAATGCCACGTGACGCAAAGCGCTCTGCGCTCTTCGGGCCGATGCCCCAGACTTTTCGCACTGGGAGGCTTGCCATGAATTCCTGAACCTGATCAGGCAGGATGGCAAACTGGCCGTTTGGCTTACGCCAGTCGCTGGCGATTTTCGCAAGCATCTTGTTGGAGGCGATACCGGCCGATGCTGTCAACCCGGTCTCAGCCAGGATCCTTGCGCGTATTTCTTTCGCGATATCCCAAGCATAGCGCCCGTCTTCAGATAAGGAGCTGACATCCAAGTAGGCCTCATCCAGAGAGAGAGGTTCCACGAGTGGGGTGTATTCGTAAAAAATACCCCGGATCTGTTGAGAGGCCGCGCGATAGAGGTCAAAACGCAGGGGGAGAAAAACCAGATGGGGGCATCGTTCCCGTGCCATGAAGCCAGGCATGGCGGAACGAACGCCAAATTTGCGTGCCTCATAGTTGCAGGTCGTGACGACGCTGCGATGCCCTCCTCCACCCACGGCGACGGGTTGGCCCGCGAGTTCAGGTCGCTCTCGCATTTCTACTGCGGCATAGAAGCAATCCATGTCGAGATGGATGATCTTTCGCATCGCTTACCCTAGATCCAATACACCGTGATCACGCCGGTGCGTGATATCCGGACCCTATTTGTCCGCGGAGGGCTTGCCACCGCGTCCATTGCCCCGGCGACGTCCGCGGCTGTTCGGACGACTGGACTTGGGCTGGATGGATTTTTCCTGAGACGGAGTGGATTCGTCTCCCCGATCCGAATGTAAGGCTGTGGAGGCAGACTGTTCTTCGTGTGAGGGCTCCTCGGATTGCTCAAAAGGCTCCCGATAGCCACCGCGATCATCACGCTCAGGCTCTTCGTCATGAGAATTTTGCTGATCCTGACGAGAAGGGCGTTCCTCTTGGCGAGCAGGACGCTGTTGATGGCGCTCGTCGCGACGCCCCTGCTGCGGATTCTGACGGTTTTGTACCAACTGGGGCTGCTGGCTACGTTCCTGCTGCGCGCGTTTGTGAAGTGCCGAGGTGAGATCCTTCAGTGCACCGACGAGGTGAACGCCAAGATCACCTTCCGGTTCATGGGCTTTTTCAATCGATTCGGCAACCCCCTCAACGGCTCCGGTGAGATGTTCGAGCGATGTGTGAATTCCCTTGAGGCTGGCGGCGATGCTCTTGAGGAGTTCCGTGTGGGGATCGGTTTCTGGAGTGCTCATTCGGTGTCTGGCAAAGAGTGGGCGCACGATTCCGGGTGATTGGCGAGTGATTTGTGAGGTCTGTGGACTCCGCGCTGGAGTTCGGGTTCGGCTTCCTTCCGCCGGGCTTGCAGTCCCTTGAGCCACAGAAGGAGCGCCTGCCAATGGATGCCAAGGATGACCCGGAGGGTCAGGAGGGGATATTTGAAGGAAAATCGAAAGAGTGTCCCGTCGGTGAGGGGGATCCGCTTGCCGGTAAGTGTGCTCAGGAGTTCGCGCTTCTCCCCGCGGTAGTCATCGATGAAAACACGCAGGCTTTCATCGGGAAGGTGAAATCGGAAATCAAATTCCAGATCCAGATCGGAGAACGGGGAGACGTAGTAGTGCTTCACGACACGCCGATGGAATGAACCATCCTCGGTCAGGGGCACGAGGTAGGATTTCCATTCGCCGAAGGTATTGCCCACTTCCGCGATCGAGGTGAGGGGAGCACCGCTCTCATCAAAGCAGAAATAGACCGAGATTGGGTTGAAGATGTATCCAAGCACCCTGGGAAGGGTCAAGAGGAGAATCCTGCCGACCGGGGTGGTGATGCCCTGATCATGGAGATATCGCAAGACACTTTCCCGGGCTGTCGGCATCCCATGGCTGATGTGATCACTTTCACAAAAACTATAGAGAGCAGGTTGGTTGATTTTCAGAAGTCGGAGCGACCGGTCCAACTCGGGCAGTTCATCCAGATCGATCAGGAAGTAGAAAAGCCGATAGTGAAACTCATGCTCCTTCGGTGCAAAACGGCGATGAAAGACCGAGCACTCATACAGGCAGGAGTTCATCTGGGGAGGCATGAAGAACCTTTAATATGCAAAACAGGAAGCCAGGAATTTCAAATTGATTCACTAAGAATTAGTGGAGTGATGACACAGGCACTATTCGGAGTGGTGGTGTTCTCAAAAACAGAAGACTTTTTGGCGCCCTCTTTTCTTGAGTTCCTGAGGTCCACATTATTTTTTTAGATAGTTGATCACGGCTTGGGCGGCATCGAAACCGGACATGCAGGCATCCTCGTGGAACCCATAGCGGAAATAACTGCCGCAGAAGAAAACACGACCTGCATGATTAAGGCCCGGTAATTCACGCTGGGCTCGGATTGCCTCCAGAGTGAAGACCGGGTGTTCGTAGACGGTGCTGTAAAGAATCGAGGTGGGGTCGATCACATCCCCGCTGTTCAGGGAGACGAAGTAATCCTGTGTCTTGGAAACGCCCTGGAGGGCATTCATCCAGTAATGGGTGGCCGCGCGACGATGACCCGAGGGGTGATCCTCGACCTTGAAGTTCCAAGAGGCCCAGGCCCGCTTGCGTCGAGGCATCACCGTGGAGTCGGTGTGGAGATGGGCATCATTGAGCTGATAGTGGAATTGACTGAGGAGGCGTCGCTGCTCCGTGGACGGATGAGCAAGCAGACGCAGAGCCTGATCGGCATGGGAGGCGATCACCACGGCATCGAAGCGCTCCGTGGAACCCGAGGCCGTGGTGATCACGGCACCATCACTCGACTCCTGGACGGAGACAACAGGATCGCCGAGACGCGGTTGTCCTAGCACCTTCAGCATTTTCTCCACATAGGTCCGCGCACCACCGTCGACAGTGAACCAGGGATGATGCGTGGTGATGCCGAGGAATCCGTGGTTGTGAAAGAAGTGGAGCAGCGTTGCAGCGGGGAAATCAAGAATCCGTCCCGGTTCGGTGGACCAGACCGCGGAACTCATCGGGACGAGGTAGAGATCGAGGAAGTCGGAGCCGAACCCGTGTCTCTTGCAGAAGGTGGCGAGATCCTCCCCGTCGAAATCAGCCCGCTCATCGGAAGGGTCGCCTTCTGCCTCTTCCTGCAGCCATTTCCTTCCCACGCGGAAGAAGCGCATGATTTCCAGGATCAGTGTCAGAAAACGCAGGTTGCCTATGTTACGGCGCTGGGCGAAGAGTTTGTTCAATCCCATGCCGTTGTATTCGAGGTTGCGCGCCACATGCTGCACGCTGAAGGACATCTCGCTCGACTTTGCCCTGATCCCCAGTTCGTCGAAAAGGGAGCAGAGGTTGGGGTAGGTGACCTTGTTAAAGACGATGAATCCTGTATCAATGGGGATTTCCCGCCCATTATCCTGCACAGAAACGGTGTTGCTGTGACCACCTGGGCGCTTCTCCGATTCAAAGAGGGTCAGATCGGCAAGATCACGGAGCTTCCAAGCGCAGGAGAGTCCCGCGACACCGGTTCCGATGACGGCAATGCGAGGACGGTCTTTATTTTCCATGAGAAATTGTGTTCCCCGGAAGATAGGCGCTCTCAGGAACGCGCTTCAGATCACTGATGATCCCCAACAGGGCAAGGAGACGGAGGGTGTAGTAGGTGGGGTCGATCTCCCACCAGTAAAATCCCTGCCTGGCCGCGGACTGGTAACGGTGGTGGTTATTATGCCATCCCTCGCCGAGGGTGATGATCGCGAGCAGGAAGCTGTTGCGGCTGTCATCTCCGGTCTCGTAGCGCGGCTTGCCCCAGACATGCGCCATGGAGTTGATGCAGCAGGTGCCATGAAACAGCAGGACCGTGCTGATGAATCCCCCCCAGACGAGCATCTGTGTCCCAGAGGTGTGGAGTTGAGGAGAGACTCTCTGAAGGATGGCTCCCAATCCATAGGTCAGGATCGCCATCACGAGCGGACCGATGAGGTCGAAGCGGTTGAGAAAGACGAGTTCCGGAAACTTGGCCAGGTCAGGGATGAGCTTGTAGTCGGTGGGGAAGTTCCGGCTGCTGGTCATCCAGCCGATATGGGCCCAGAGGAATCCCTTCTGCCTCGGGGAGTGAACATCGATCTCCTCATCGGAATGGGCATGATGATGCCGATGGGTGGCAGCCCACCAGAGGGCGCCCCGCTGGACGCTCAGCAGGCCGAGAAGGGCGAAGAGAAACTGGACGGGGCGGGAGGCCTTGTAGGCCTTGTGACAGAAGTAGCGATGGTAAATGCCGGTGACAAAGAACATCCTCACCACGTAGAGCAGCGCGCAGACGAGCACCGCAACGGGGCTCCATCCGGTCCAGATCACACCGAGGCATCCGAGATGCAGGATGATGAAGGGGATGGCGCGACCCCACTCCATGGTTTCCGGCAACGCCCGTGTCTCCTCCGCACCACGAGGAAAATAATCTGAGTCGATGAAACGTACCAAGGGAGTAAGCACGTTCATAAAGCTAACCTATCATCAATCCAGTGAGATGCCAAACTCGCCCAGTAGCCGGTGAAGGTCGTCCGAACCGTAATACTCGATGGAGATGTGCCCCTTCTTGTCGGCATGGCTGAGAGAGACGCGGGTTGAGAAGCGATGTTGGAGCCTGTTCTCGATATTCTTGAGGGCGGGAGGGAGTTCGGCGACTTTGCGGCCTGTTCCCCCGCGACGCTTTTTTTCCGAACTGGATCCGGCGAGGTGTGCCGCAACGAGTTGCTCAGCGTCACGGACGGAGGCGTTGGATTTGATGAGCTTTTCGGCAAGGAGGCGTTGTTCCTCAAGGTTCTTAAGACCAAGGAGAACCTTGGCGTGACCGACGGTGAGGCGTCCCTGGATAAGATGGGTCCGGACCTCCTCGTCGAGTTCCATGAGGCGCATCGCATTGGCCACCGCTGGCCTGCTTTTGCCAACGCGCTTGGCAATGTCTTCCTGGGAGAGACGAAATTCCTTGGAGAGGCGCTGGTAGGCCGCTGCCTCCTCGATCGGATTGAGTCCCTCACGCTGCAGATTCTCGATCAGGGCCAGCTCCAGAACCTCCTGATCGCTGGCTTTGCGGACGATGACGGGGGCCTCGGTAAGACCGACCTCGAGTGAGGCCCGCATGCGTCGCTCACCGGCGATGAGTTCGTATTTTCCCGCAGCAAGACGGACGATCAGCGGCTGGATGATGCCTCTCTCTCGGATCGAGTCTATGAGGTCCCGGAGCTGGTCATCGCGGAATTCCGTACGTGGCTGGAGCGGGCTCGGGACGATTTGGTCGAGGCGGATCTGCTGGATGCGCTCGCCCTGTTCCTCGGAGGGGACGGGGGCCGCCACCCGGGTGTTGATTAATGCACCGAGGCCTTTGCCCAAGCCCTTCCCTAGGCCTTTGCCTAGGGATCCCTTGGGGGTGTTTCCAGAATCTGACTTTGCCATGGAGGTGAGCGTAGTGCAGCCCTCAAGTCATGGGGAAGAAAAAGTGTGGCGCGAACATTCATGAAGCGGGCAGCATGACCGTATGTTCGAGGAACTTCACCTGATCCTGCCCCAGGAGCCCAGTGCCGGACCGATGCAGATGGCGCTCGACGAGGTGCTGCTACGATCGGTTACCAAGCCGACAATCCGGATCTACTGGTGGGATGAACCCTGCGTGACATTCGGTTATTTCCAGAGGATTGCGGAGGTAAGGAAGGCCTTTCCGAAACTTCCAGCGGTGAGGCGTTGGACGGGAGGAGGGATGGTTGAACACGGGAAAGACCTCACTTTTTCCCTGATGATCCCCAAGGGAGATGCAACGGCATTCATGTCTCCCGTGATTTTTTACAAAGAGCTGCACGGTAGGATCGCCCGATGGCTTTCAGGTGTTTTTTCCGAAGGGGTTCGACTTGCGGTGGAGGAGGATCTCCGGGTAGGTGCCTCCTGTTTTACAGCACCTGCCGGCGATGATGTGCTTCTGAAGGGAAGAAAGATACTCGGTGGAGCCCAACGCCGGAGTGCCGGTGCTCTTCTTTATCAGGGCAGCCTGCAGGGGTTGGATTGCCTGGCTCCGTCCCTCTGGGAAAAATTGGCACCGCTGGAACTGGCTGGAGCCTTATCCCCTCGAATCTCACTCCAATCTCTGGACTCCCTACAATGGAAGAAGGCGGTGGAAATCTCCGAAGACCGATACGGATCGGTTTTTTGGAATGAAAAACGCTGATTATAAGTGACTTGTGTTATTTTATGACATCATGAGGCTGCAGTGCTTCATGGTTGAAGGAGAGATGAGGGAGCTTGATTGTGACGGGATTGTCACACGAAACCTGTTGTTCCTCAGGGGTGTTTCCATTCAAAACTGGTTCGCAGTTGATCTATTTCATCAACTTTCACACCCTATAGACCCAACAAAACCATGAATCGTACAACCCTCGCAGCCGTCGTGCTTGCCGCCACGGCTACCTTTAACCTCTCGGCCGCAACCACCATCAGCGGTTCTGGAGCAACCTTCCCCGCTCCCCTCTACCTTCGTTGGGCAGCTGACTTCCACAAGGCCAATCCTGACACCACGGTGAACTATCAGGGCAATGGCAGTGGCGCAGGCGTTCAGCAGTTTACCGCTGGTATCACTGATTTCGGTGGCAGCGATGTCGCAATGAAGGACGAGGAGATCTCCAAGGTCCATCATAACGTACTCTTGATCCCCGCAACCGCAGGAACGATCGTGCTCGCCTACAATATCCCGGGAGTTCAGAGCGGCCTTCAGCTCTCCCGCGCGAATTACATCAACATCCTGCTCGGCAACATCAAGAGCTGGAACGATCCCGCAATTGCCAAGGCCAATCCTGGAGTCAATCTTCCCAGCACTCCTATCGTCGTCGTCGCCCGTGCTGATGGCAGTGGAACCACAGCGGTGTTCACCGGACACTGCTCGGAGATCAGTGCTGAATTCAAAGACAAGGTCGGCAGCGGCAAGTCCGTCACCTGGCCCGTCGGTGTGGCTGGCAAGGGGAATGATGGTGTGACCGCCCTGATCAAGCAGACCCCGGGTGCCATCGGTTATGTCGAGTATGGTTTTGCATCCATGAATAAGCTCAACATGGCCAGCCTCGAAAACCATTCCGGCAAGTAC
>CAIZIQ010000282.1 GCA_903933015.1 uncultured Spartobacteria bacterium
CGCATCGTCGGCTGCCAATTCTGCCAGGAACTGAGATCACAGGAATCCACAGAGAGGAAATTAATCTGGAACTCAGGAACTCAGGAAGGATCGAAAATCTGTGATTATTGTATCCGAGAATTTGAGTCCGACTGGTAAGCGCAATCAGACCGTTTAAGAACGAAGTCTGCTTGTCATCCATCTGCTTTCTTTTCCTGAGTTCCTGAGTTCCTGAGTTCCTGAGTTCCTGATTCAATCTCACCCCCCTTCGGTTGCGGGTTTGTCACACTTCTCCCCTTGACCGCCGCGCCAGACATCGCACGATGGAGGTTTATGGACAACGGGAATCCCTCACATTTCATCAACCGCGGGTTGAGCTGGCTGGAGTTCAACCAGCGCGTGCTCGACCAGGCGCTTGATAAGGAAAACCCGTTGCTGGAGCGCCTGAAATTCCTCTGCATCGTCAGCTCGAATCTTGACGAGTTCTTCGAGGTCCGGGTCGCCGGTCTCAAGCAGCAGGTCCAGATGGGCTCCGTCGCCCTGCCTCCCGATGGCATGTCCCCGAAATCCGAGCTCGCCGCCATCTCAAAGCGCGCTCGCCAACAGGTCGAGGATCAGTATCGCTGCTGGAACGAGGAGATCGAGCCGGGCCTTGCGGAGGAAAACATCCACTTCCATAACTTCCCCGACGTGCCGGAATCGGAGCGTGCTCACTTTGAGAAGTTTTTCCATGAGCAGATTTTTCCGGTGCTGACACCTCTGGCGATTGATCCTTCGCACCCCTTTCCCCAGCTCCTCAACAAGAGCCTGAACATCATCGTCCATCTGGAGGGTGAGGGACTGAATACCGATCTCGCCGTCGTTCAGGTGCCGCGTATCCTCCCCCGTGTTGTTCCCTTCGCCCATCAGACCGAGGAGCAGGGTCATGACTTTGTTTTTCTCGGAAGTATCATCAAACACTACGTCGGCTCGCTCTTCCTCGGCGTGAAGGTGCTGGGCGCCCACCTTTTCCGCGTCACCCGCAACAGCAACCTCTATGTGGACGAGGAGGAGGCGGACAACTTGCTCCATGCGATCGAAGAGGAGCTGCGCCATGTGAACCGCGGGGCCGCCGTGCGCCTCGAGGTGCAGGATGACTGCCCCGACACAGTCGCCAACAGGCTGCTGGAGATCTTTAATCTCGGACATGGTGATCTCTACCGCCACCACGGTCCGATCAATCTGACGCGCCTGATGCCGCTCGCCCTCTCGATCGACCGGCCCGACCTGCGTGACAAGCGGTTCACGCCCGCGACCGTGGTCTCCCTCACCGAGGAGGCCGATATTTTCTGGCATATCCGGAAGGGGGATATCCTGATGCAGCATCCCTACGACAGCTTCCAAACAGTGCTTGATTTCCTCGGTCAGGCAGCCGAGGACCCACATGTCCTCGCGATCAAGCAGACGCTCTACCGCACCAGCTCCGACTCGCCGCTCGTGGCCTCCCTGATTCAGGCCGCACAGAACGGCAAGCAGGTGACCGTCATTATCGAACTCAAGGCGCGCTTCGACGAGGCCGCCAACATCAAGTGGGCCCGTCTCATGCGAGAAGCCGGGGTTAATGTCATCTATGGCATCGCCGGCCTCAAGACTCATGCCAAGGCAATGCTTGTTGTCCGCAAGGAGGGCGATGTCATCCGCCGCTACGCGCATCTTGGCACCGGAAACTACCATCCCTCCACCGCGCGCCTCTATACGGACCTTGGATTTCTCACTGCACGGGAAGATCTCACCTCGGACGTGGCGACAATGTTCAATATCCTGACAGGCGTCTCGAAATTCCCGGGAATGAAAGAGCTCCTCATGGCTCCCTACGATCTACGCGACGGGATGCTCGCACTCATCGACCGTGAAATCGAACATGCCAAGGCCGGACGCCCGGCGGGAATCTTCGTGAAGATGAATGCGCTGGTCGAAGTCGGCATGATCGAGGCGCTCTACCGCGCTTCCCAGGCCGGCATCAAGGTGCGCCTGCTCATCCGCGGCATCTGCTGTCTCCGTCCCGGAATCCCGGGCGTCAGTGAGAATATCGAGGTGCGCAGCCTCGTTGGCCGGCTCCTCGAGCATAGCCGCATCATCCGTTTCGAGAACGGCGGCGCACCCGAGATCTACCTCGGCAGCGCCGACTGGATGCCGCGCAATCTCTTCGGCCGTGTCGAGACCGGCTTCCCAATCCGCAATCCCCGCGTCCATGAACATATCCAGGAGATCATCGACTGGTTCTGGAAGGATAACGTGAAGGCGCGTGTGATGAACAGCGACGGCCTCTACCATCTCCCTCCCATCGTGGAAGAGCACTTCAACGCGCAGGAGGAATTCGTCGCCGAATCCCAGCGTCGCAGGAAGGCCAAGCCGGCCACGGCCTAGGGATCCCTGGAGTGTAGCGGTTAGCCAAAAAATAGAGAAATCCGGTGGCGGGCTTTCCAAAACGGCTCCTAAGGATTGCGTGCGCCCTGCTTCTCGGGGTGGTGATCTTGGGTTGGGGGGCGTGGTCCTTCGGAGCCCTCTGGTTTGACTGCCCCGTTGCATCCTCAAGCCATGCTGTTGCCTTCACGTATCTGGGGTTGTTTTTTGTCCTGCTGTTCCTCGTGGCGAGGGGGCACTGGTGGGCCTCCCTTGGAGTGGTTATGCTGCCGGCACTGGTGACATTCTGGTGGTTGCTTTTAGAGCCGAACAATGACCGCGATTGGCAAACAGATGTCTCCCGGACGCCTTGGGCCGAAGTGAACGGAGATATCATCACCATCCATAATGTCCGCAACTTCGACTATCGTCCGGATGACAAGTCCGGAGAGAAGAACCCGCGGTGGGAGACCCGGACTATCCGCCTCTCACATCTCACCGGTATCGATGCCTTTCTGAACTTCTGGGGTGTCTCCTGGATGGCTCATCCCATTCTGAGTTTTCAGTTCGAGGGGGCACCGCCTCTTGCGATCTCGGTGGAGACACGCAAGGAAAGGGGGGAGTCGTATTCGGCGCTGGGAGGACTCTACCGTCAATTTGAGTTGATCTATATCGTCGCCGATGAACGCGATGTCATCCGGGTCCGTTCAAACTACCGCGATGGCGAGGATGTCTATCTCTACCGCATCTCGATGCCGCGGGCTGAAGTTAGGGAACGGTTTCTGGAATACATCCGCGCCATGAACGAGCTCAATGAGCATCCCCGCTGGTACAATGCCATCACCGCAAACTGCACGACGGCCGTCCGCTCGCAGCGCTCGATTGCTGCACGAAACCCTTGGGATTTCCGGATTCTTCTGAACGGAAACATCGACGAGATGTTCTACCAGCGGGGACTCCTCGTGACGGAGGGGCTTCCCTTCCCAGAGCTCCGACGCCGCGCACACATCAATGCTGCGGCAAAGGCGGCGGATCAGGATCCAGAATTCTCGCAGCGTATCCGTTCCGGGATCCCGGGTTTCTGATCAGAAAATAAGACGTGATTCCCGCAGAGGCGCTGAGAACGCGAAGGGGTGGGAAAAAAGCATGACTGAAAAGATTCTCAGCCCTTTGATCCCCTTGATACCTGTACCTTTCAGTTTGTCTCCGCGTTGAGTTTCAGGATCCTGGCGACCTCATCGAAGGCCCTCGGATTCTGATGCACGCTGTGATCGCTTGGAACGATGCACTCCGACTGAGCACCGTCCATGTGGGAGCTCCAGTAGGGAACGACTCCGTCGGAGGATTTGGGTGAGTCGCCGCGACCCCGGTCGCCCTGAATCGTGTGATAGGGAATCCCCGGGGCAATCGGTATCTTGTTGATGGACTGAACAAAACGATTCTTGGGAGAGAGCGTGTCGATGCTGTTGGGGGCACGCTTCAGCTTCAATTCGCTGCCGTGAAAGGTGGCGATCTTAAACGTATCTCTTCCGGCGGCGAGCAGGGCATTGGGCGTCCTGATGAGCATGGACCCGATTCTTCCCAAGGAGATGGTGGCAATCTCGCTCCCCTTCAGCGGTGCCGCGATGAAGATCACCCGGCCGATCTCGGGGCGATGCTTGAAGATCAGGGACCCGGTGAGGAGCTTCTTGGAAGAAGCCGGGAGGGGGGTCTCGGCGGGCTTCTTCTTGAAGATCCGTGCCCAGAGATTGTCGCCCGTATCGGTGATCAGGAGACGGCTGATGCAGCCTCCCATGCTGTGACCGATAACGACCATCGGCCTGTGCATGGGATAGCGGCGTTCGACATCATCGAGTTTTTCCCTAAGGAGTGCTGCCGAGTAAGGATAGGGATAGCCGGAGGGATAGCTGTAGAACCAGAACTGGTAATTGCGACGGATCTCGGGATCACTGCGCAGGTTGATGATCATCGGCGCCCAGGTGGAAGGTGAATCCATCAGCCCGTGAATGACGAGCACCACCGCCTTATTCGGGTTGTAAGGTTCCAGTCGGGCGAGATGCGCCGTCTCGGCATACTTCTCGGGGAAGAGCATGCGCTCGAGCTTCGGAACCTGGGGGCCGGCACTTGCCAGCATCACGGCCAGCGGTACGGTGAAGTCGGCGGCGAGATTCATGGTGTGGCCATCCACGGAGACGGTCTCCTTCTCCAGCGGATCCTCGAAGGAAAGAATGCAGCGGTTTCCCTGGAAGCGGACCACGGCGGTCACCCCGTAAAAGATCTTCTTAGTGAGGTAGTTGGTGCGCCACTCGGTGTTCAACTGCTTGCCCACCGCCACGACCGGCGCCCCGATTCCGGGGCGGATCACATGCTCCTTCACATAGGCACCCCCGATGGTGAACTCGTCGGCCGGCGTGAAATTGTAGAGTGCCGGATTCCACATCGGGCGGGGATCGCGTTTGTTTGTCAGCAGGAGCGTTCCATTGCCGACAGGAACCTCGAGCGGCTTGGTCCAAGGGTCGAGTTTTCGGGCCTTGATGATCCCCACCATGCGGGACACGGCAAAATTGTAATCGTGGAGGGCGACCGGATCGGCGGGGTTCGCCTTGAGTTGGGAGAGCGCCGTGCGGGCCGCCTCCATATTTTCCCCAAGGGCAATCAACGAATTTTCATGAAGGTGCCCCAGCGCCTTTCGGATCATTTCTTCCGCCTTGGATGCAGGCGTGACGGGTGCAGGCGCGGAACTCGGAACCGAAACGAAGAGTGGTTTGAAAGAAGGGGTTCTTTCCTTAATCGTCGCGTCCGTGGTGCAACCCACCAATGGAAGGGTCAAGAGAGTTACGAATACAAAACGGGAGGTATGGTTCATCAAGGAGAGTGATACTGGCGAGAGAGCCGCGACGGAGGATTATTCTGCCCTTGAATCCTTCCGGACCACCTTCAGCGCTTCCTCAACGGTCGTCATGAACTGCGCGGGGAAGATGATGGTCGAGTTCTTCTCGGTCGAGATTTCCGCCATGGTCTGGAGGGTACGCAGCTGGAGGGCCACCGGGTGCTGTGAGATCACATCGGCCGCCTCACCCAGTTTGGTTGCGGCCTGCAGCTCCCCCTCGGCGGCGACGATCTTGGCTCTGCGTTCACGCTCGGCCTCGGCCTCCTTGGCCATCGCGCGCTGCATGTTATCCGGCAGGGTGATATCCTTGATCTCGACCGCGGTCACGGTGGTTCCCCACGGCTCGGTGTGCAGGTCGATCACCCCCTTGATCTGCTCATTGATGTCGGCGGTTTGGGCAAGGAGCTGGTCGAGCGAAAACCTGCCGACGACATTCCTCACCGTCGTCTGGCTGATCTGATTGATCGCGTTATAGACATTCTCGATCGCGATCACCGCCTTCTCGGCGTCGGAAATCTTGTAGTAGGCAACCGCGGCGATATCGATGGAGACATTGTCCTTGGTGATGATCTTCTGCGACGGGATCTGCATGGTCACGGTGCGCAGCGAGACCTTAGCCATCGACTGAAAGGGGGCGAAGACCATCGTGAAACCCGCCGGACGGACGCCAGAAAACTTGCCGAGCGTGAAGACGACACCCCTCTCATACTGCATCAGGATCCGGATGGAGAGCAGGAGGTAGATGACAATGATCAGCGCGACGGGTAGGAGGGTCATGGTCTCACTCTATAGCCCGGCGCCTTCTTGTGGCAAAGAAGGCTTTTGTCCTAAAGTTGCAAACGGCTTCTGCAACTCTCATGGAACCTTTCAAAATCTTTCTGCTGATCTTCATCTGCTTCATCAGCGGCATCGTTCTCTGGACGATGGTCTCCTCCTTTCTACGAGTTCGGCAAAGCCTCTCCTCGTGGCTTCAAACCACCGGGCGGGTCACCTCCTTCGGCATCAATTACGGCACCCCCAGCATTTCCTATGATTACGACATTCAGGGAAAGACCTTTACCGGAACCAAATTCACCCCCGGTCCTATGGTGACTTATCCAAATGGCTCTGGGACTTCCTTTCCGAAATCATTTTATCTCCATGAGAGCGGACAGCTCCGCTTCCCTCCGGGTAGTTCGGTGGAGGTTTTCTACGATCCGGAAAATCCGGGCGATTCCGCCTTGGTTCGTCAGATGCCTTCCGGCAAGGGGTTGCTGATTGTGGTACCTGTCATCGCGTTTTTCGTCGCGCTGTATCTCTATTTGGGATGGTTCACGGCCCATCTGAAGGTGCTGATCCCCTCCGGAGCCGTAATCGCCGGCCTTGTGGCCTTCAATTACGGATTCACCTGGATGCGGCGACATTGGCAAACCCGGAGTTTTCCTTCGGTCAAGGGACGGCTGCTCCAAGCCGAAGTTGTTTATTCGGCAGGCGGGGGCGGCAGTTCGGGTAATAGTGGCGGATACACCGTTAGCGTGGAGTTCGAGTACGAGGTGAATGGCTGCCTCTATCGATCCCAACAACTTCGTGACCTTCCTCTCACCATCCTGAAGTCGAGCAGACAGGTTGTGGAGCAACAGGTGGAGAAGCTCCGATCGGATCCCACCCCCGAGATTTTTTATGATCCCACGGCACCCTGGGATGGATTTCTCTTGAGAACCAACCTGCTTGGCTCTCTAACGCCGATACTGCTATCGATCCCCTTTCTCGGGTTGGGAGCCCTGTTCCTCATCCGAAATTTTTACGGATCGCACTAAAATTGGGGGGGATCAATGCCCCATCACTAGGGTCACATCGGAACATTTCAGATGCGCGGCTAGGCGCGTGAGCGAAGCTGTATTGAGAATACAGCGAGCGAACAGCAACAACGCCGAGCGCTGAAATGGAGCGGGTAGAGGGAATCGAACCCTCATGGCCTGCTTGGAAGGCAGGAACTTTACCACTAAGCTATACCCGCATTAACTGAATGAATCTTTAGCACAGACCCCATGGCGGGTCAACCAGCGTTGTCAGCGGGAGGCGTCGGGCTGGGTATGAATCCCGGCTCGTTCGAGTGCTTCACCGAAATGCTGCGAGGCCTTGGCATTGCGCTTCTGGATCTGGACGGGGGAGGTCACCTGCCAATAGATCAGGATACCCAGCACGGTAAGCAGGAGGATACCCGCTGTGATCAGCACCCCGGGTCTAAGGAGTTGCTCTCTCATCGAGCGAAAGGAGGCAGAGTCTTTGGGAATGCTTTTATGCCAGCTTCTTCGCGAGGATCTCGCCGGCGAGTGCGGGGTTGGCTTTCCCCTTGGAGAGCTTCATGACCTGGCCCTTGAGGAAGTTAAGCGCGGCTTCCTTGCCCGACTTGTAGTCAGCGACCGAGGCGGGATTGGCAGCTATCACCTCGTCGCAGAAGGCCTCGATGGCCCCGGTATCACTGACCTGCTTGAGGCCCTTCTCCTCCACGATCACGGCGGGCTGCTTGCCGCTGACCATCATCTCGGCAAAGACCTCCTTACCCTGACGACCACTGATGGTTCCTCCCTCGATGAGGGCCGTGAGTTCCCCGATGTAAGATGCCTGGATCGGGCAGGCCGAGAGATCGAGCGAGGCGGCGGAGAGGGCGCTGAGGAGATCGTTGATGATCCAGTTGGCGACGCGCTTCGGCTTTGGAGATCCCTTGGCTGCGACCTCGAAGTAATCGGCCAGCGCCGCATCATCGGCGAGCACCGAGGCGTCGTACTCGCTGATCTCAAAGTCGGCGACGAAGCGATCGCGCTTCGCCTGCGGGAGCTCGGGCATGCCTACCTTGGCCGACTCGACGAGCTTGGCCGTGCGGACAGGAAGGAGATCGGGATCGGGGAAGTAGCGGTAATCGTGAGCCGATTCCTTGATGCGCATGAGGGTGGTTTCGCCGCGGTCGTCATCCCAGCGGCGGGTCTCCTGATCCAGCTTAACCCCCTTGCTCACCAGTTCGATCTGGCGCTGGATCTCAAAGGCAAGGGCGCGGCGTACGCCGCTGATGGTGTTGAGGTTCTTCAGCTCGATCTTGGTGCCGTATTCCTTCTGGCCCACGGGACGGACGGAGACGTTCACATCACAGCGCATCTGGCCCTTTTCCATATCGGCGTCACTGATGTCGCCGTAGACCAGGATCTGACGCAGCGCCGTGAGGTAGGCGAAGGCCTCCTCTGGGGAGGCGATGTCAGCCTCGGAAACGATCTCCATAAGAGGCGTGCCGGCACGGTTGAAATCAATGCCACTGGCGCTTTCAAGATGGAAGCTCTTGGCGACATCCTCCTCGAGGTGAATGCGGGTGAGTCGGATCGTCTTGCCCGGTGTCGCGATCGTCTTCTGCGCATCTTTCGGATAGGCCGTCTCATGCAGGGGGACGCCACCACCGAGGCAGAGGGGCTGGTCGTATTGCGAGATCTGATAGTTCTTCGGCATGTCCGGATAGTAGTAGTTCTTGCGGTCGAACTTGCAGACCTCGGGAATATTACAGCCAAGCATGAGTCCGGCACGGGCCGTGAGACGGAGGGCCTCACCGTTCATCACGGGGAGCGCTCCGGGAAGACCAAGACAGGTGGGACAGGTGTGGGTATTCGGCTCGGCGCCATACTCGACCTTGCAGGAGCAGAACATCTTGCTCTTGGTTTTTAACTGGGCATGGACTTCGAGTCCGATCGTTACGCTGTATTCAGTGCTCATTGCTGGTTGCTTGGTCAGTTTGCGGTGCCGGGAGTCGTGGAGGATGGGGAGAACGTGTTTGTAGCGTGTGGTTTCGTGCGAGGCGAGTTCGGAGAAGCAGGACGACGGTGTTTCCCGGGTGGGATCACGGGCTCCGACTGGAGCGCATAGTCGAGTGCCCCGGTCAGGTTGAAAGCCTTCAGTTCAGCAAGCAGTTGCGGATCGTTGGCGGCCGCCAACACATGCCTGTTCTGAAGCAGGGGGAGGATGTTCCGACTCTCGGCAGCTTTCTCAAGGGCGGGATCCTGAATGATCGCGGCCACCTTGGGATTCGCCAGGATTTGGAGCGTCCCCGGATACTGGACAAAGCGTTCGATGGCCTGCTGATTTCCTGCGACCATGGAGATTTTCACAATGTCATCGTAGAAGGCCGTCGGCAGCGGGTCTGCACTCTTCAGGGATTTCCCCGTGACCCCGAGTTCCAAGGATTCCTTCAGCTTGATCAGAAAGAGGGCGCTTTTCTCCGAGGCGACGGGGCGCCCCTCGTTACGCGCCTGCACCACGCGCAGTTCCCCGAGGGCACCCATTCCGCGGATCAATGTGATTCCGGCCCAGAGAAAAAGCATTCCATAGATGATTCCGCAGACAGCGCCGCCAAGCCCGAAGCCCAAACGGATGACTCCGGAATGATGTTCCGTCTTCTTGAACAGGAGACCCGAAAGAAACGAGATGCCGACGTAGATGCCAATGCCGACGGTCAGTCCGGCCACCCCGGGGGCGATCAGTGGAGGCACCTTGGAGAAAAAGGCGACCACCGTTCCGGTGGCTCCGGCGGCAGCAGATCCTCCGATCCAGGCACAAAAGAGGGCGGCCAACCTCAGGAGACCCCTAACGGCCCCGAGACGCCATCCGCGCCAGACCTCCCAAAGCAGGAACAGCCCGGCCGCGATAAAAATGTACTGCTGCCATTGGGCGGAACCTTCGACGATCATGCTTCTAGGGATTTAGACGGAAGGCTGCAGGCTGTCAGCCACGGAAACAGCTGAGAACGCCGTCGATGTTGTGAAGAGGCGGCGCAGGAAATCAATCCTGCGCCGCTTCCTCGGGGTGGGGGGAAAGGGCGCCCGGGAAGGCGGCTTTGCTTGCCTCTCCTTCGGCGATGTCATGCGAGCCTTCAGGCGAGGAGTCCGAGCCGTAAGGGATGCGAAACAACGGCCGGGCAAGCCATCATCGATCCGAGGATTCCCGATCTGGGGAGATCGGCAGGCAAAAGTTTAGGGTGATGTATCTTGGTTTAAGACTGAGTCTCCTCTGCTACAGCCACAACATCCTGGGTCTCGTCGCGGAGTGTGCTGTTGCTCGCCGCGGCAGGCGGCAGCTGCTCGTCACGGCCCGTGAACTTGACGCTCAGGAGCTTGCTGATACCGCGCTCCTCCATGGTCACGCCATAGAGAGTGTCGGCGCGGGACATGGTGCGCTTGTTGTGCGTGATAACCATGAACTGGCTCTGGCCGATGAAGCGGTCGAGCAGCTTGATGAAACGTCCGATGTTCGACTCATCGAGCGGCGCGTCCATTTCGTCAAGTACGCAGAAGGGGGAAGGCTTAACCATGTAGATGGCGAAGAGCAGCGCCACTGCGGTCATGGTGCGCTCGCCACCGGAGAGGAGCGAGATGCTCTGCAATTTTTTGCCGGGAGGCTGGGCTATGATTTCGATGCCACTCTCCAGCGGATCGCTCTCGTCCATGAGGATGAGGTTTGCCTTTCCGCCCGCAAAGAGCTGACCGAACATCTCCTGGAAGTTCACGCGGATCTTTTCGAAGGTCTCGGAAAAGAGTTCCCTGGTGGTCTTGTTGATCCGGGAAATCGCCTCGAGCAGCTCGGCCTTGCCGTTGATCAGGTCGGTGTTCTGCTGCTCGAGGAATTTGTAGCGCTCCTCGAGTTCATCGTATTCCTGGATGGCATCCAGATTCACCGGTCCCATGGAATCGACGCGCTCGGTCAACTCGGCGACGACCAGCTCGATCCGTTCCCACGGGATCTCGGCAGGAATCGGTCCCGAGGTAACTTCCAGCGCTTCCACGACTTCGACAGGCACTTCCTCGGGATTCTCGTTGGAGGGGAGTGGGGTCTCGCCCTCCGAGGATTCTGGCAGGGAAGCCGCACGTCGTTCCTTCTCCTTTTGCGAAACAACGGCCTTGAGCAGCAGATAACGGTCGGGCTCAAATCCCGCCAGATCCAACTGGTAGCGGCGGGAGACATGGTCGCGAATGGCTTCTCCCCGGAGGCGAAGCTCCGCGAGGCGGACCTCGTTCTTGGAGCGGCTGTCCTGAAGGTCGGAGAGGTTCTTTCGCGCGCCGCGCAGGGCAATCTCGAGGGCCTCGACACCTGCCTGCAGCTCGGTGCGTCGGACACCCAGTTCGAGTACGCGGGCCTCGGCCTCGGCGCTCTCCTGCTTCCAGGTTTCCACGCTCTCGGCAAGGCTTGCAGATTCGGCATCGAGCGCACGGATACGCTCCTCGTGGGTCGAGATATCACGCTCCCGGGCCGTGATGGTCTCGGCGAGTTCGCGGATACGGGCTTCCATCGGGGCTCGCTGGCTGGCGAGTGATTGCTGACGCTGGCGCTCGGTGGCGACGCGGAGGCGCGCCTCGGCAAGATCGGCGGCGGCGGCCGTCTCGGCATCACGCAGGAGGGCAATCCGGGAGGAAGCGGCGGAGCGCTCCTCGCGCGCGGTGGCAAGTTCCAAAGTGGCACTCTCGAGCTGCTGTTCACGCTCGGCGATCTGCGCCTCGAGCAGGAGAATGTGCTCCTGCAGCGCGGAAATTTCCCCGTCCAAAGACTCGTGGCGGTGGCGCACATTTTCCAGCTCGCGGGAGGCGAGCAGGTTGTCGGCCTGGGCGGCGGCGAGCAGTCCCTGGGTGTTGCCGAGATGCTCGCGGGCATCGCGGAGGCGATTGATGGCGGCCTCCAGGGAGGCAAGCGCTCCTTCCCTGACCAAGGTCAGGCGGGCGCTGGTTTCGCGGAGACTTTCGACTTCGCGCTCGAGCGACGCGATCTGCGAGCGACGCAGCAGCGCGGAGCTGGTCGCCTCCCCGGTGGCCCCTCCATGGGCAACACCGTCGCGGCCAAGGAACTCTCCCGTGCGTGCAGCAAAAGCCAGTCCGGGGTACTGCTTCTTGAGAGCAAAGGCGGTCTGTAGGTCAGGAACGATGGCGACGCCCTCCAGGAGTCGTGCGATCAGTCCGTGGGCGGAACCGGTGGCGCGCACCACATCGGTCGCCCAGCAGAGGGCACCGTCGGGAAGAGACTGCGTCTGCTGCGGGACCAGAGGGAGAAGGTCGCTGGCCAATACGGAAGCGCGCCCCTGTGCAGCTTCACGCAGGGTCTGGAGGGCAGCCTCGGCCATCCCCGCGTCGGCAAAAACGATCGCGCGGCTGGCCGCACCGAAGGCGGCCTCGATCGCGGGGATCTCGGCGGGCGGAACCTCGATCAGTGAGGCGAGGGTGCCGATGATGCCGGCCTGGAAAAACTCGGGCCGATCGAGTCCCCGCAGGATTGCCTGCGCCCCCTCGCCGAGCCCCTCTCCCTCGCGCTCGAGCTGGAGGAGGATCTCGAGGCGGTGCTCACGCTCGGAGAGCTGCTTGCCGGCGGCGTTCCATTCGCTCTCCGCAGTCTGGCGGGCCGTCTGGGACTCGTCATGGGCCTGCTGGGCGGCGAGGAGTTCCTGCTCCGCGTCATCCAACGCCTGGCGCGTGGATGCCTGGGCTGCTGCTGTCTGTTCGGCACGGGTGGCTGCGGTGGTGACAGCCAGTCCGGCCACGGAAACCTGCTCTTGAAGTTGAAGCGCACGGGCGCGCTCCGCATCGCGGCGGGCGCTGGCCGTGGAGAGGTCGCCCCGGACATCGGTCAGGCGGTTTTCCAGTTCATGGAGGCGTCCGGTGAGCGACTCGGTGGCCTGCTCGGCCGAGAGGCGTTCCTGCTGGGCCTGCTGGAGGCGGGCGGTGCCGGCCTGGAGCGATTCCTCCTCGGCGCGCAGGACGTCGAGCAGGGAGGTCAGTTGTGCATCGGTCTGCTCGATCTCGCTCTCCTGCTCGCGAATGCGGAGATGGGTGGCATCGATGTCGGCGCGTGAACGGACGCTCATCTCGCGGAACTCGCCGCAGCGTTCCGCATTCGTCTCGATGCGGTTCTCGCCGGAGAAAATGCGGTTGCGGAGGGTCTGAAGATTGTCCCGGGCGCCCTCGACCTCGGAATCGAGGACAGAGACCTGCTCGCGGGCACCGGCCACCTCGACTTCCTGCTCGGCAATCTCCCTCTCGTAGAGGGCGCGCGCATCGGCGCTCTTTTCGACCTGCTCGGCCACTTCGGTGATGGAGCGCTCAAGGTCGAGGTAGGTGCGGTGGGAGAGATGCGTGTCGAGGACCCGGAGATCCTCCATGAGGGACTGATAGCGACGAGCCTTCCCTGCCTGGCGCTGGAGAGATCCGATCTGACGCTTCACCTCCTTGATGATATCGGAGACGCGGAGGAGATTGGACTCAGTGTACTCAAGCTTGCGAAGGGCCTCCTTTTTCTGGGCCTTGTATTTCGTGATGCCGGCGGCCTCCTCGAAGATGGCGCGTCGGTCCTCCGGACGGCTGTTGAGCAGCAGGGCCGTGCGCCCCTGCTCCATGATGGAGTAGGCGCTGCGTCCGATGCCGGTGTCCATGAAGAGATTGTGGATGTCCTTGAGACGGCAGGGGGTGCCGTTGATCAGATACTCGGACTTGCCGTCACGGAAGACGCGGCGGGTGATGCAGACCTCGTTCCACTCGACTCCGAGTTCCTTCTCGCACTCGGAGAAAGTCATCGAGACCTCGGCCATGTTGTGAGGCTGGCGTGTGTCGGTGCCGCTGAAAATGACGTCGGCCATTTCTCCGCCGCGCAGGGCCTTGGCCGACTGCTCGCCGAGCACCCAGCGGATGGCATCTAGGACGTTCGATTTGCCGCAGCCGTTGGGACCGACGATTGCGGTCACTCCCCGGTGAAAGCGCAGGACCGTTTTGGGGGCAAATGACTTGAATCCGACCAGTTCGAGTGATTGAAGATACATGTGGGGCGTGGTGAGTGGTTGGGGGTGGTAAACTCTAGGTTGGCAGAGCTTCCGGAGACAACCAAAAAAGGGTAAAAAGCACAACTTGTTGGGGTAAAGATTCTGCAACACCACAAGATATAGTGGTTTCTGGACATCTCTCTGCAGGAGCCCTTGTGTGAGCCGGACATCACTCGGCGGGAAGCTGCGGATTGTAAACTTGGCGAAGCCCTCCTGTTTCTCTAGAAGGGGGGCATGTCATCCTTTGATTTTGCTCCCATCCTCGCCAACCGCATCGTTTCCGTCATCACCATCGACCGCGCCGAGGATGCCGAACCCCTCACTCAGGCCCTCCTTGACGGAGGACTCAATGCCCTGGAGGTCACCTTCCGCACACCCGCTGCCCCCGAGGCCGTCCGCCGGATCAAGGCCGGCTTTGGCAACAAGGTGCATCTCGGCGTCGGTACCCTGCTGACCACCGAGCAGGTCGCTCAGGCCGCGGAGGCAGGCGCCACCTTCGGCCTAGCTCCCGGCCTCAATGCAAATGTCGTCCGCGCCGCTCATGAGCGCGGTCTCGGCTTCATTCCAGGTGTGATGACTCCTTCCGAAATCGAGAAAGCCCTCGAGCTCGGCTGCAAGGTCCAGAAGTTCTTCCCCGCCGATGTCGCGGGGGGCATCAAGATGCTCAAGACCCTTTCCGGTCCCTACGGACACACTGGCGTGAAGTTCATCCCCCTCGGCGGTGTCAGTGCCACCACGCTAAAAGAATATCTAGCAGCTCCCGGCGTCGCCGCAGTCGGCGGTTCCTGGATCGCTGACCGATCCCTTATCAAGGCCGGGGACTGGACAGGCATCACCTCGCTTGCCAAGAAAGCCGTCGCCATCGCAACGGGCAAGGAAGAGGAAGGCCCGTTGGAGTAAGAGAAGTAACGATGCCTCTCTTTGGGTCCCCACCAAACTCCCACATTCGCTTAAACCGCATAACTCTTTCCCCTTTAGGAGAAAAGGTTAGCTATTTTGGTTTTTGAGAGCAACGGCCAGTGCCCGAATCTCCTCCGCGGTATGCGCTGCGTTCATTGTGACCCGCAGACGGGCGGTATTCCGCGGAACGGTCGGGTAGCGGATCGCCGGAACAAAGAATCCCGATTCCGCCAGGCGTGCTGATGCCTTCAGGGCACGCTCTTCACTCCCGAGGATCATCGGCATGATGGCGCTCTGCGGCGTGTCCATCTTCAGTTCCCCAGAAAGCAGAAGGAGGTTTTCGCGGAGCCGCGCGCGCAGCGCATCTCCCTCTGATGACTGCACGATCCGGAGCGAGGCACGGCAGGCCGCGGCCACGGCGGGAGAGGGTGCCGTCGAAAAGATGAAGCTCCGGGCACGATTGATCAACCAGTCGATGAGGAGGCGGGATCCCGCGATATAACCGCCGGAGACTCCGAGGGCCTTGCCGAGGGTTCCCATCTGGATCTCGATGCGGTTGGCCAAGCCCAATTCCCCAGCCAAGCCCTGGGCACCACTTCCGCGCACGCCGACGGCATGAGCCTCATCGAGAAAGAGGATCGCCCCGTACCTTTCCTTGAGCTCCACGATCTCACGAAGGGGTGCCAGATCGCCATCCATGCTGAAGATCGATTCCGTCACGATCATGATCCTCCCCTTCGGATGGGTCTCCGTCGACCACTTGAGGTGCGACTCGAGTTTTCCCAGGTCATTGTGCGGGAAGACGCGGAGTTTTGCCCCGGAGGCATGAACCCCATCGATCAGACAGGCGTGAGCGAGCTTATCCAGAATCACCACGTCTCCGCGCCCGACCAAGGCAGGAATCGTTCCGGTTGCCGCGGCAACCCCCGTCGAGAAGACCAAGGAGGCCTCGGTCCCCTTTGCCACGGCAAGTTCCTCTTCAAACGCAGTATGCTCGGCCGATGTGCCGCAGATCAGTCTGGAAGCGGTGGAACCGACACCCCACCGGCGCGCAGCCTCACCCATCGCGGTAGCAATCGCCGGATGAGAGGCCAGACCCAGATAATCATTGGAGGAAAAGTTCGCCAGCTCGCGGCCCGCGATCTTGATCCGCGTGCTCCGGGAGGATTCGACCACGCGCAGGGAGCGGCTAAGCCCTTTCTTCTCAAGGGAGGAGAGTTCGGAAAGCAAGGCAGACTCGAAAGGGCCCATGCAAAAGGAGAGCGGGGTGGAGAACGTTAGCGTTTGGCTTTCGACGGCTTGGCGGCAGGCACCGCTTTCCGCGTGGGCCGCACTCCGTCGAGCTTATTCACCAGCGGAGCATCGCGCTCTGTGACGAAGTTGACCACCAGTCCGGGGCGTCCGGCACGGGCCGTGCGGCCGACTCGGTGCAGGTAATTCTCCATCTGCTGCGGCAGGTGATAGTTGATGACGCGGCCGACGTGTTCGACATCGAGCCCCCGGGAGGCCAGGTCGGTGGAGATCAGCAGATCAACCTCACCGTCACGAAATGCCTTGAGATTCCGGCGCCGCTCCGCCTTGTCCATCTCTCCCCGATAAACCACACAGGGCCAACCGGCTTCATCCAATTCCCCGGCAAGCTTGTCGCACTGATCGCGCGTGTTGGTGAAGAGGATCGTGCCTCCCTCCACCTTCTTGCCAAGCAGTTGCTCGAGCAGGGGAAAGCGTTTCCCTCCCACGACCATCTGCTGGGTGGTGGTTAGCGTCGGGACCACCCGGTGGCTCCCTTGGCTACGAATCACCTCCGCCCCGGCGAAGAGCTCCGTAATGAGCTTCTCCACGGCGGCGGGAACCGTGGCCGAGAACAGCGCGAGCTGTCGTTCAGCGGGGCACACCTTCACGATCCTTCGCACGTCGGGCAAAAATCCGTGATCCAGCATCTGATCAGCTTCGTCGAGCACGAGGGTGCGGACATCCCCCAGCGTGACGAACCCCGCCTCCATCATCTTGATCAGGCGACCGGGCGTGGCGACCAAAACCTCAAAGGGCCCCTGAAGGCTGCGCTTGGCCTGTTCCGTGGTTGTTCCGCCAAGGAGCGCACGCACACGCAGGCGCGTCTCATTGGTGAAGGGTTTGAAGGCCTTGGCCACCTGCTCCCCCAATTCCCGGGTTGGAACCACAACGATGGCCCGGGGCTCTCCGTAAACAGTGACCGGGTTGCCTTGGAGCTCCAGGGTCTTGAGCCGATGGAGGATCGGCAAGGCATAGGCAAGGGTCTTTCCGCTCCCCGTCTCGGCAACCCCAACCACCGAGCGTCCAGCGAGCAGGGCGGGCACTGCCTGAGACTGGATTTCGGTAGGCCTGGTCAGTTTTTTTTCAACGAGGGTGCCCTGAAGGGTGGGAAGCAGGGCCAGATCGGCAAAGGAGTTCATGGATGGCAAAAAGCGTACCCCGTTTCCCACAGGATGGCAGTCAATACGTCACTCGGGAGAAGTGCCCGGAGAGATTCTGCCCATGTGCTCTGCGTGCAAAGACCCCGGATAGGGGAGGGATTTCCTCTGTCTCCGCAGAGTTGCTACTAAAAGGCTTCGCTTTAATCCTCTGCCGCTTATCGGGGCTTGGCGATCGAACGGAATTTCTCCATCCCTCAGAATGCATTTTGTTGCTCTTTGAGTAGGAAGACCGGATGGGGAGGGATTCGAACCCTCGTTACCGATAAAGGTAAACACGCTTTCCAAGCGTGCGCGATCGACCACTCTGCCACCCATCCTGATCTAAACTGAGCTAGAAAGAGTATGAGCGAAACTTCCTTCGCGCAAGCCGCTAGGTGCGGGGTATCAAGATTTTTTGCTAGCGACGTTCGCAAAACAAAATGTGGGGAGGGAATTGTCCCGGCTATGCCGGGGCTCTGCAGTAAGGCTGCGCGATAGTCAAATGCCGCTGATCGCGGCATGGCAGTCGAACCCTCGTTACCGATAAAGGTAAACACGCTTTTCCAGCGTGCGCGATCGACCACTCTGCCACCCATTGAACTCGGGCGTGCCCACGCCACTCGCCCCTTTGGGGCTGCTCCTTCGTCGCAGTTGTATCAGCTCCCGCCTGTCGCTGATTTCTGGGCAACCTGCCGATGGGGACCCCCCAGTGCACCCGGCAGGGTGCAAGCCGTGCGGTGCATCCGGTGGCACTTTTTCATTTTCCTCCGCTTGAACGAGGGCTTCTTCCTTGCCCCGGGGGGACGCTGGGGTCATAAAAGGCGTCTCTTTTCCAACACAGGAAACCCATTTTTTAAAAAATCGATGAGCGCCACCGACACCACTGAAACGAAGGCCGACACAGCCGCCACCGCCGTGCCGATGATCAATGTCCAGGTCGACGGTGAGTGGAAGCAGTTTCCGAAGGGAACGCGCCTGATCGAAGCCTGCATGAAGAGCGGCAGCTACGTGCCTCACTACTGCTACCATCCGGCCCTGAGCTCACCCGGCAACTGCCGTATGTGCCTGATCGAGATGGGCACGCCCAAGATGGGCCCCGACCGGAAGCCCGAGATCGGACCCGACGGGCATCCTGTCATCAACTGGAGCCCGCGCCCGGCGATCTCCTGCGCCATCGAGGTCTCCGAGGGGCTTGGCGTCCGCACAAAGTCGCCGCTGGTCGAGGAATGCCGCAAGGGCGTGATGGAGTTCCTACTCATCAATCACCCGCTCGACTGCCCGATCTGCGACAAGGCCGGCGAGTGCCGCCTGCAGGAGTTCTCGGTCCAATACGGCAACGATCACTCCCGCTTTGAGGACAACAAGGTCAAGAAGCCGAAGCACGTCGACATCGGCGAGCGGATCGTCCTCGACGACGAGCGATGCATTCTCTGCTCCCGCTGCATCCGCTTCATGGACGAGGTGGCCAAGGACGACTGTCTTGGATTTGTAGACCGCGGGGGCCATACCCACCTCACCGTTCATCCTGGCAAGCGCCTCGACAGCAACTACTCCCTCAACACCGTCGACATCTGCCCCGTCGGCGCGCTGACTTCCAAGGATTTCCGCTTCAAGATGCGCGTTTGGTTCCTCAAGGAGACCAAGACCATCGACACGAACTGCGGAACCGGCAGCAACATCGTTATCGGCAGCCGCGAGAACAAGATCCACCGCATTACCCCTCGTGAAAACGAGGCGGTCAATGCCTTCTGGCTCCCCGATTCCCATCGTCTGAATTACACCTACATCCACCGCGAGGATCGTCTCAAGGAGCCCTTGGTGAACGGCGGCGCCGTCCGCTGGAAGGAAGCCGTTGCCACGGCCGCCGAATCGCTCAAGGCCCATGCGGGCGCCTCCACCGCGATCATTGCCTCCGGCCGCTTGACGAACGAGGAGCTCTTCCTCGCCCGTCGCCTCGCCACAGCACTCCAGACCGACCTAATCGACATTCGCCCGCGCGCCCAGAAGGGAGACGGCTTCCTCGTTTCCGACGACGGCAATCCCAACACGCGTGGCGCCCAACTCCTCGGCGTCACCTCGGCAACGCCGGGCTCCCGCCTCTCCGAGATTGCGGCCGGCATCGGGTCCGGAAAAATCACCTCCCTCGTCGTACTCGGGGAGAACCCCCTCCATTGCGGACTCAGCAATGTCGACCTCAGCAAGCTTTCCTCGCTCGTCACCCTCGATATTCTGCCAAACGACTCGCTGAAATTCTCCAAAGTTGTGCTGCCCGGCAGTGCCTCGGCTGAAAAGCGCGGATCCATGGTCAATGTCAACGGCCGACTCCAGCGCCTCAACCGCGCGCTCTCGGCTCCCGGCCATGCACGTGATGATTGGGAAATCCTGAGTGACCTGCTCAAGGCCCTCGGAGCCGAAGGCGCCTCCTCACTCGAGGATCTCTTCAAGCAGATGGCCTCCGTCACTCCCGCCCTCGCGGGCCTGAACCTCGGTAAGATCGGCGACCTCGGTATTAACCTTCCGAAATAAGATCGTTCGAGCGAAGCGTTGCCGTGAGCGGAGTTACGGTGCCGCTTCCGCAGTGATCTTTTGAAAGATCACCATCCTCTCATTGATAAAATCGATGTGCCGGGGATAGCACCAGTGACCCTTGGGACGGGGTCGTGCGTAAGCATCGAAGATTTTGTGATATCCCAATTGGTCGCTTCCCAACTGATGAAAATAGGTGTTTGCCCGGGGATCATCACTTCCCTTCAGGCTGGCTCCATCGATGCAGATATAATCGGGGTTTCTCTTCTTCAAACCCTGTTCGGTGAACGTCTCGTCATCATACTGTGATTGAAAGGTTCGATTTCCCTCGTTGATAAGAGGGTCATTATCTAAAAGCTCGAGAAACTTACCACCGTGATCCCCGGGCCACGGCATATTCATCACGCGCACATCCACCCCGAGTCGATCCCACCGGGGGGAGTGATGGTTCTCCACCAAGGCTCCTTTCGTGAAATTACTCATGGCGAAGAGCTGGGCTTTCATCCGCGGATCCTCCATGAACGCGTTGCCCATTTCGACACAGCACAGGATGTTGTAAACTAGGATCAGCGCCAACGGCACCCAGACATCATTCCTTCGTGCATACCAACGTTGGATTCCCGGTGCTGCCATCAGCAGCAGGAAGGGTGTTGCGGGCAGGACAAAGCGAACAGGGAGCAGTGAAAACCTCCCGAAGAAAAGATAGTATGGCACAAAGACCGCCAACGCGGCGACGATCACCGCCCACTCCACCTTCGAAAGCGTTTTATCAACCGCGGCTTTGATCGTTCCGATCAGTGCCAGCAAAAGAAAGATGATTGCCGGCCAGCCGATGAGTTCCCGGAACGAAAGGAAAAAGTTGACGAAGTTGTGACGCTTAGCTTCTCCCCCATAAACAGGCGTCGTCAGAAAATTGTAGAGGAAGCCCTGATAAAAATTGTGGAAGTCGAAGACACATCCCGGATTGCCGGCAAAAAATCCAAGAAAGGATCCCAGTATTCCCGCCAGGATCTGCCAGTAGCTGAAGGCTCGCCAACCCTGCATGGAAATCACGGCCGCAGGCAGGGCGGCGGCCACAATAATCCCGTTGTATTTGTCAGCCCCCGCTAATCCGGCAAGCACGCCTGCCAATAATCCATGGGAAATTTTCCCAGACACACCGGCAAGGAGGGAAAGGGCAAACGAAGCCGTCATCCAGAAAACCAAGGGGGCATCGGCTGTGCCGAAATGATTATACTCCAAAAGGCCGGCACTGGTTCCGGCAATCAGGGTGATGACAGCCGCTGATTGGGAGCCGCAAAACTTCCTGCAAATCCCATACAGCAGCGCAATGGTTGCACAAAAAAGAAGGATCGTAAGCATTCTCGAGGCGAGCAGTTCGATCGAGTCATGTTCCTTCACACTCCAATTAAGGGCCTTTGATACAAATCCTAGTGGGTTGATTATCAGTAGTTTATTAATGTATGTATCCAGGGGTGGTTTTAGGTACCCATCGACGGGAAAACCTTTTGCATCAAGTTCACGGAAAGCCATTTGGTCTGCATTCCAGTCCTCCACCCTCCCCCATTGAATGCCCAACAGAGAAAGTCCAAACGCCAGGAACAAAGCCACAAAGAGAGGTGTGTATCCTGTAAAAAAACTGCGTGTTTGATGTTTTACCACAAGCCCATCAGACATGAATTCCTCCACTCCGAGCAAGGAGCAAAAGGATCATGTGGGTTTTCTCCGCGTCTACACTTTTTCCCTGTTGCCCTCCAAAGGGCGAACGGAGTAAATGAGCCCATATCAACCGAGCCACCTTTCCGTTTATTAAATCCTTTTTGTCTGATCATTTAAAACTCGGTGTCGGCCTTTGGGTGCTCTTTGGCCTGATTGTGGGAACGCTCGTTGCGATCCAACCTGATAAGCGAACCGTGACGACGGAATATCGCCAAGCTTCCGAAAAATGGTGGGGTGCCTCGGAAAGCCTCTACGACTTACGCATCGCGGGGGCTGGTTATCTCTACCTGCCTCAGGCGGCCATCCTTTACACGCCGTATCAGGTGCTTCCCAAGCGCGTTGGCGAGCCGCTCTGGCGTCTGACCTGTCTCGCCCTCCTGGCCGCTGGACTCTGGCGGGTCGCCGGATTGATGGATCCGGAGCGGCAGTCTTCCGTTTTTCTCGGAGCAACCCTCATGGTGATACCCGCTGCGCTCTCGAGCGCTCGGAACGGCCAGGTCAATCTCCCGCTGGCGGGCCTTCTTCTCCTGTCGGTTGCCGACCTCTCAAAATGCCGCTGGAACCTGGCCACACTCTGGTTGCTCCTCTCAATCATGCTCAAGCCCATCGCGCTGGCACCGGCGCTATTGGCGGCCGCCTGCTATGCCCCGCTGAGACTCCGGTTGATCGGGGGATTTCTGCTCTGCCTGGCCGCTGCTTTTATCCATCCCTCCACGGAATATGTGGTGCGTGAGTACCATCGTTTCTGGATGAACTGCCTCTTGGCCGGACAACCCGGCAACCCCTATAGTGAGTTTTTCGGAATGCTCTGGATGGCGCATCTTCACCCCCATCAACCGGTGATCACGGCACTGCGTGCCTTGGCAGCGGGAGCAACGCTTTTCTTGTCATTGCAGGTGATGAAGCGCTTCCGGGGACAACCCTCACTGCAGGCATTCGGCGTGATGTTTCTCGCGGCACTCTTTCTGATGCTCTTCAATCCACGTACCGAGGAAAACTCCTATGTCATCCTCGCCGGATTCACGGCGTTGCTGGCTGCACGCGATCTCGTGCTGAAGGAAAACCGACGCGGAATATGGCTGGCGGTTTTCTGTCTCTTTCTGGCCGTCGAGAACTTCGGGCCGATCTATCAACTGACCAGGATTTGGTTCAAACCCTTGCTCACCGTGGGGCTTGTCACAGTCCTGTTGAGCGGACGATTCAAACTCCTGCAGCCGCGTCCAGTTTCAGAGACTGCACGCGGCGCCTGATTCGGAAGACCTCCCGCGCCATGCGCGTGGAGTCGCGCAGGAGATGCACCTTGCTGCCGGCGACATCCTCCCAGTCGATGGGAAACTCCACCACATGCTGGCCTGATTTCAGGAGGAGGAGGAGCAACTCCACATCGAAGGCGAATCCGACGCTTTGCGTGAAGGGGCGGATTTTTTCGAAGGCCGCCGCAGTCAGGATCTTCAGTCCGCATTGGGTATCGTAGGCGGGAACTTGTGCCACGGTGGACACCAGTGTCGCAAAAATTCGCCCGCTGTAATGCCGGAGCATCTTCCGGTGAATGGTGCGACCCATCATTTTGACCCGACTTCCGAAGAGCGCATCGATGGAGGGTAGGGAAGATCTCATGAACTTCTCCGCCCGGACAATCTCCCCCGCCGAAACCGCCCCGTCGGCATCGGCAAAAGCAAGCAGTTCGTACCCGGCTCGTTGCGACCATCCCCGTAAGACAGCCCCACCTTTGCCGGTGTTGGGATGATGCAGCAGCGGCTCGAGCAGTTCCGGACCATGTTGTCCGCGGCCCGTCATTTCCTGTCGCACGTCCAAGATAAGCGCCCGGATTCTGCCGACTTCCTCCGAGCCCGAACCATCTTCGGAGACAAGGATGGAGAAGTGAGCGGGCAGCGTGACTACCAAGTCCCTTAGGAAGGGTGCCAATCGGCTGGAATCCCTGAAATTGGGAATGACGAGTAGAGAGCGGCTCACGGAATATTTGGCGGTTGCCGCAAAACCTAACGCACCGACCACTCAACCCGCGAGAAGGATCGTCACGACTCCGATAACTACAGCCCTCCGGGCGAAAAGATTTTTTATATGGACCGCAGGAACTCAGAACCAGCATGAGTATACTTTCCCTCATGACTGTGATGAAGCGTGATCACGTGCGGGTTGGGAGCTCGCCGACTCAACCGAGAATATCTTTTGTTGCTTTTCTCGTTTCCTGAGTTCCTGAGTTCCATATTCATTATTCTGCATCCGCATTGCCCCGTATCTCTTTATCTTAATTTCACCCACCCTAGATTTCCGTTATGCCTGCACCGATGGAACCTCTTGAAGAGCTGAAAGCCTTCCTCCGTTTTCAAAGCATCTCCACGCAGCCCGAGCATGCGCCTGATCTCACCTCCTGCGCTGAATGGCTCAGGAATAAACTCATGGCCATCGGACTGAATGCCAAGGTCCATGCAACATCCGGCTCGCCCGTTGTGGTTGCCTCGACGCCGCGGGATCCCGCCAAACGGACCGTTCTGATCTACGGCCACTACGACGTGCAGCCGCCCGACCCGCTGCAAGGCTGGACGACACCACCCTTCGAGCCCCGTGTCGAGGCGGGCCGTATCTATGCCCGTGGCGCCGCCGATAACAAGGGACAGATCCTGGCCCATATCCTCGGGGTGGCTGAGACGCTCGGAGAGAAGGGCTCCCTGCCGGTCAATGTCATCTTTCTGATCGAGGGTGAGGAGGAGATCGGTAGTCCCAACCTCGCCGATTTCCTACGGGCTCATAAGGAAGACCTCGCCTGCGATTTGGTGGCGATCTCCGACACCGCGATGGCGCCCGGCAATCAACCGGCTCTGACCTATGCGCTGCGCGGGATTGCCGCGATGGAACTCCTCGTCCGTGGCCCGGCACGCGATCTCCATAGTGGTCTCTTCGGAGGTGCCGTGGCGAATCCCGCCACCGTTCTCGCCCGCCTACTGGCATCCCTCCATGATGCCGAGGGTCGCGTACTGATTCCCGGATTCTACGATGCCGTGCGGCCGCTGGAGCCTTGGGAGCGTGATGCGGCCGCTGATTTGGAAAAGGCCTCCGGAGGAGATGCCGCGATCAAGGAACTGGCCGGCGTCTCGGAACTGGTCGGGGAGAAGGGATTCACCACGATCGAGCGGATCGGGGCGCGTCCCACCGCCGAGGTCAACGGCATCGGTGGCGGCTATCAGGGAGAGGGAACCAAGACTGTCCTGCCCAAGGAAGCCTTTGCCAAGCTGACCTTCCGTCTGGTTGCCGATCAGGATCCGGAGGTGATTCTCACGGCTGCCGAGGAGTATCTACGCTCGCAAACACCTCCAGGAGTTCTACTTGAGGTTGTTACCGGTCATTCTGGCGATGCCTACCAGTCCGACCCTCATTCCCCGGATGGGCTGGCTGCTCGCAAGGCACTGGCGGGTGCCTTCGGAGCCGAACCCCTCCTCCTGCGTGACGGGGGGAGCATACCGATTTTGGCCACGCTCAAGGAGATCCTCGGCGTCGATTCCTACCTGCTCGGCCTTGCCAACCCCGACTCCCGCATCCACTCGCCGGACGAAAACATGCTGATAGAAAACTTCCTCGGGGGGATTCGAATGAACCGGATCCTCTTGGAAGAGTTGGGTAAGGCTGGCTGAAGATTTTGATTGTGGAATTCGGGCAACACGGTTGCGAAGCCACTGCAAGCAAAAGCTGGAAAATAAACCCCACCAAAAATTCCTGAGTTTCTGAGTTCCATATTAATTTCTCCGTCTTTGGCCCAGAGGTTGCTTCTCTGTTGGCTTGAACCTAATCACCAACCTTTTATTCTGCACCGATGTCCGCTGATCCCAACGCTCTCTATTCCCGCAAAAATCCTTTTCCCGCAAAGCTCAAGACGAACCGCAAGCTGACCGCCGAGGGGTCGGCCAAGGACACGCGTCACTTCGAAATCGATCTCTCCGGTTCCGGTCTTGCCTACGAAGTTGGTGATTCCCTCGGTGTCTTCCCAACCAACAATCCTGCTCTCGTGCAGGAGATCCTCAGCGTCCTCGGCTTCAGCGGGGAGGAGCAGGTGCCCGATCCGAACGGCAACAGCGTTTCCATCCGCGAGGCCCTTTCCTCGCACTATGTGATCACTCAAAAGGATAAGAAGCTCCTGGCGGCCATCGCTGAGAAGGATCCCTCTGCGGCTCACTTTGTCCCGATGACGACGCCCGAAGGCAAGGCGGAGCTGGATGCTTATCTCTGGGGTCGCGAAGTCATCGATCCGCTGCTGGCTCATCCTGCCGCCAAGTTCACGCCCGAGGAGTTCGTGAAGTGCCTGCGCAAGCTGCAGCCCCGTCTCTACTCGATCGCTTCATCCCAAAAGGCTCATAACTCCGAGGTCCATCTGACAGTGGCCGCCGTCCGTTACGAGAGCAATGGACGCCCGCGCGAGGGTGTCTGCTCGACCTTCCTCGCCGACCGGGCCGACACCGCTCCCGTGCCCGTCTTCGTGCATACGGCCAAGCATTTCCGGGTTCCCGAGGATCTCTCGACCCCCGTGATCATGGTGGGACCCGGTACCGGCATCGCTCCCTTCATGGCCTTCCTGCAGGAACGCAAGGTCTCCGGCGCCACGGGCAAGAACTGGCTCTTTTTTGGCGACCAGAAAGCCGCAACCGATTTCCTCTACCGCGAGGAACTCGAGGCCTGGCAGAAGGAAGGAGTGCTGCACAAGCTCTCCACTGCCTTCTCGCGTGATCAATCCGAGAAGATCTATGTCCAGCACCGGATGCTGGAGGCTGCCGAGGAACTCTACGCATGGCTGGAGCAAGGAGGCTACTTCTACATTTGCGGCGATGCCTCGCGCATGGCCAAGGATGTCGATGCCGCCCTGCACCAAGTCGTCGAGAAGGCCGGCGGCAAATCCCCCGAGGAGGCCGCCGCCTACGTCGAGGAGCTCAAGAAGTCGAAGCGCTACCGCAAGGATGTGTACTAGGGGCGGGCCTGCTTCCTTAGTCCATCAGGCTTCTGTCAGCTATCCTATCGATCACCTATCATTCCCGTGAGTAAATCCCCCGCCCGCCGCGTCCATTTCCTCGGTATCTGCGGCACGGCGATGGGAGCCGTCGCGGCAGGCATGAAGGAGCAGGGGTGGATCGTCACCGGTTCGGACAATCAGGCCTACCCGCCGATGAGTGACTTCCTCTCCTCGCGCGGGATCGAGGTCTTCTCCGGATTCCGTCCCGAGAATCTGCCTAAGGAAGAGGCCCTCATCGTGGTGGGTAACGCCATCTCTCGCGGCAATCCCGAGGTCGAAGCCGTGCTGAACCGGAAGCTCAATTATGCCTCGCTACCCGAGGTGCTTCGCGCCCATTTTTTGCGCAGCCGCCATAACATCGTCATCACCGGCACCCACGGAAAAACCACCACGACCTCCATGACAGCATGGATCCTGGAATATGCGGGGAGGAACCCTTCCTACCTGATCGGCGGCATCCCGGCGAATCTCGGGCAGGGTGCCTGCCTGCGCGATGAGACGCTCTCTCGGCATTTCGTCATCGAGGGAGACGAGTACGATACCGCCTTCTTCGACAAGCGATCCAAGTTCCTGCACTACCTTCCTGAGCTCGTTGTCGTGAACAACATCGAGTTCGACCACGCCGATATCTTTGAGAACCTCGAGGCCATCAAACTCAGCTTCCGTAGGCTCCTGAATGTCGTCCCCTCCGAGGGAATGGTACTCATCAATGCAGATGATCCGAATTGTCGCGATGTCGCGAAAAACTGCCAGGCACCGATCGTCGAGGTGGGCTTCTCGGAAAATGCCGGCAACCGGATCCTGAATCCTTGGCAAAAGGATGGGCGCAGCGGGTTCGAGCTTTTCGGCGACAAATTCGAGATCCCGATGTCAGGCGAGTTCAATATCCGTAACGCCGCGATGGCGGTCTCGGCAGCGCATTTCTATGGCATTCCAACCTCGGTTATCCGGGAGGCGCTCCTCCAGTTCCGGGGAATCAAGCGACGCCAGGAAGTCCGTGGTGTGGTGGGTGGCATCACCATCATCGACGACTTCGGTCATCACCCGACGGCAATCCGCCAGACCCTGGAGGGGCTCTCGAAACACTACACTGGTTCTCGCCTCTGGGCCCTTTTCGAGCCGCGCTCCAATACGACGCGGCGTGCTATCTTCCAAGAAGAGTTTCCGAAAGCCTTTGGAGCAGCTCATGGTGTCGTCATCGGGGAAGTGAATCGAGCGGCCGATCTGAAACCTGAGGAGCGCCTGGATGCGGATCGCCTCGTGGCCGATCTCGTGAAAGCCGGTAAGCCTGCCTTTCACGAACCCTCCGCCGACAGAATCATCGAGAAGCTCCGTCCCCAGTTACAGAAGGGGGACGTCCTTGTGGTGCTCAGCAACGGCGCATTCGACGGGCTGCACGGCAAGCTTCTGTCAGCCCTAGCCTGAGCCCGACACTGCCCTCGATGAACGGCTGCCGCATCGAGATCAAGGCGGTGCCGAATGCGCCGAAAAGCGAAGTGATCGGGTGGCTTGGCGATGCACTGAAGGTGAAAATTCATGCCCCACCCGTCGAGGGGAAAGCCAATCAGGTTCTCTGTGAGTTTCTTGCCGGGGAGCTCCATCTCCCCAAACGTGCCGTGAAGCTCTTTCAAGGAGACACCTCCCGGAAGAAAGTGGTGGCGATCGAGGGCATGACCCGTGAGCAGGTGGTGGAGATGCTGCTCTAATCCCAAGGAAGCGCAGATGAATCTTGCCTCCCTTCTGGTCCGCCGAAAACTCTCCGGCAGATCCCTATGGGTGTTCATCACGGCTTGCGTGATGACTTTTCTGTTTCGCCTGCATTACTGTGCACAGGCTCCCATTGATTCATCCGATCTCTACCGGCACCTGGGATTCACCTCCCACTTCTGGGAAAATCCCAGGGCCTTTTACTGGCTGATGCCTTGGCAATTCCCGCAGGAGTTCTGGACCCGATTCTGGACAGACGTGGGATACATGTACCCGCCTGTGGCCCTGTTGTTCTTTGCATCGTTCGGGAGTCTGGGCGTCGGGTTATTTTGGGTGAAGCTGGCCCTCACTCTCTTTGACCTCGGGTCAGCCTACCTGATCGCACGGGCCACCTCCTGGTGGGCGGGGTTTCTGGTTTTTTCGGCACCGGTCACCGTCTGGTACACATCCCATGAGGGCCAGTACGAAAGCATGGTCACGTTTTTCGTTGTTCTGGCCGTCCTCTCCGCACGCAACGGTCGCTGGATCTGGGCGGGCGCCGCCTTCATGCTGGCTTTGCAGACAAAGCAACTGGCTCTTCTGATCGCACCCTACCTGCTCTATGAGATTTTTCTCCGGCGACATCTCGAGCCGCGGAGGGCTGTGTTTGGTTTCTTTACCGGTTTTGTCGGGGCCTTTCTTCCTTTTGCACCCTTCTATTACTGGCGCCACGACATCTGGCTCCTGCCGCTCCAGAATCAGGAGAATCTGCTGAATCCTTTTTACTGGCCCCTGTTTTGGCGGAAGGCTGCCATGGCCCATTTTGAGGAGGTTTCCGATTTGCGGATCGTCTGGAACGAACTGGTCACGACGATCCCGCTGATCATTCTCTGCGTCTTTGTATCACGCGGCTCGATCTGGAGAAGGGTTCCCCAAGCCCTTCCGGGCATTACCTTCTGGGTCATGATCAAGAGTATGGCCTGGGTGATGAACTGGTACGTGATCCTGATACCCGGACTCACGCTGGCACTCTGGCGGCACCGCAGATGGATGGTCGTGCTACTCGTCTTTTACTGGCTGCAGTGCGGCCAGCAAGTGGCCAGCTATGTGGGTGATGACGATCGGGAGGAGGACGATACCGTCACGCGCTTTCAGGAATGCATCTGGCGCACCGATTACCGTGCGCCTTGAAGTCTCATTCAGGGGTTTTCCCAAGCACCGTCCTCAGACTTCAACCCCTTCCTCTTCAGCCTGCGATTCTGACGCCACTTCATGACGATCAGCACGAATCCATAGGAGAGGAGGGTGAAGGGGATCGCGCAGATAATACCGCCAGCCAGCAGGGGCAGACCGATATCGACGAAGTTATCCCACTGGAGGATCTCCGAAAAACGGAAATCATCCTTGCAGAGCGGGGGCGCGAAATGATGTGGGTGGCTGAGCACCCAGAATCCAATCTGGAACTGGAACCTCAGGATGAGCGGCCAGACAGGAAGCAGGATGTCATGCAGCGAAACCCCGATCACCGAGGCAACGACGCTGCAGCGGGTGATCATCGACACGCCCATGGCGCTGACAGTCTTCAGCCCAAAAATGGGGATGAAGCCGAAAAACACGCCGATCGCCGTGCCTCCAGCCACCGAATGGGGTGCATCCTTGGCATCCAAAAGCTCATGGAGCTTTCCTACATATTCCCGGATGTAACGGTGGATCATGGGGCGAGAATTGCAGAAGTGGGCTCAGCGTCTGACGGCCGCTTTCTTGCCGTTTCGGGAGGTCCGCTCTTTGCCGAGTAATCGGTCGGGATTGAGAGCCTGAAGCGCTGCCGGAACAAACAGGCCATCCTTGCGGATGAGCTTGCCGTCGAACCAGACCTCTCCGCCACCATAGTCCTTGCGCTGAATGCAGACCATGTCCCAGTGGATGGCGCTCTTGTTGCCATTCCCCGCCACCTCGTAAGCCTGTCCGGGGGTGAAGTGGAAGGATCCGGCGATCTTTTCGTCGAAGAGAATGTCGCGCATCGGGTGCAGGATGTGAGGGTTGAATCCGAGCGAGAACTCGCCGATGAAGCGTGCGCCCGCATCGGTGTCGAGGATCTCGTTCAGCGCCTTGGTATGGTTGGCGGTCGCCTTGACGACACGCCCCTTGGAGAACTCCAGGCGCACTTGATCGAAAGCAATGCCCCGGTTCAGCGTCGGCGCATTGAAGGTGACATATCCCTCGACCGAATCTTTCACCGGGCAGGAGAAGACCTCTCCGTCGGGGATATTGTGTTCACCTCCGCAGATGACGGAGCCGATGCCCTTGATGCTGAAGCGCAGGTCGGTGCCGGGCCCCGTGATCTCGACACGGTCCGTGCGGTCCATGAGAGCTTTCAGTGCCTTCATGCCAGGAATCATCGCGCCGTAATCGAGCGTGCAGACACGGAAGAAAAATTCGGTGAAAGCTTCCGTGCTCATCTGCGCCTGCTGTGCCATCGAAGGAGTGGGCCAACGGAGCACGACCCAGCGGGTCTTGTTGATCCGGTAATCGAGGGCCGGGCGCAGCTTTGAGGAAAGAATGGCCATCTGTGCCTGCGGGACATCGGCCATCTCGGAAATGTTCTGCGAACCACGCACGGCGATGTAGGCCTGCATCTTCTTCAGCCGGGCCAGATCGATTGCTGCCATTGTCTCGGCCTGCGAGCCGGTCACGCCAAGGGCCAGCTCGCGGCTGATGCGGCCCGAATGCATGACGACGAACGGCTCCGCCTTCGCGGCGCGGGCGGCTCGGATCAATGCGATCACGAACTCCTCGGGAGTGTCAGCCACATCGATGAGAACGTGCTCCCCTGCCTTCAGCTTGGTGGAGTGGCTGGTGAGAACTCGGGCGAGGGAATCGTAGCGGGGATCTGACATGGTGAAAGGGGTTTAGGCTGAAGGCCGAAGGCTGTTAAAAAATCAATGGAGAATCCATCAGGGCTTCGCTGGGGCTGGAAGCTTGGCGAGGTATTTTGCAGGATCTTTCTGAAACTTCGCGATGCAGGAGTCACAGCAGAAGGAAATTTTCTTTCCTTGGTAGTCGATGGAGACGGGCGATCCCATCTCTCCAAGCTTCTCGCCGGAAACGGGGCAGGTGGAGACATCAGCCATGACGGCGGGAAGCAGGGTGAGAAACAGGGCGGCAAGGAGGGGCTTCATGATTCCTTGAGTAAACCATGGATCACGGCCAAATCCATAGGGAATCGCATCTCCGGATTCGGGAAATTCTTGTGCACCCTGATGTCGGCTGATATCCCATCGCAAATGATCTCTTTCCATGATGCACGCCGCCTACTCGGTTGCATCGGGATGTCTGCGGCGCTCTTCTTGGCAGCCGGCGGTCACCTTGCCCTCTTGCAGGGCGTGGCCTGGGTGACGATGGTGCACGATTTTTCCCGCACGGGCTCGCTGAGTCAGGCCGTTGGCAAGACCTTTGACGGTCATCACCCCTGCCCTCTCTGCAAAAAGATCGCCAAGGCACGCACCTCCGAGGAGAAAGCTCCCGTCACAATGAAAGTCGACAAGAAGGCCGAGGTCTTCATCACTGCCCTAGGCTCAGAGCTCCCACTGCCTGTTTTCCGTTCGTTTGCTTACGGAGCGGCCCCTTTTGTTGCGATGCCGGAGCGTTTTTTTGCTCCGCCCGTGCCGGTACCGATCGACCGGCACTCCTAGGCCAAGCCCTGTTTTCAAACTTCTGGATCCGATGATCCGGTGAGCCCGTTCGGTGCGGTGCTTGGTGTTATCCCTAGGACTTCCGCATGTGCGGAGAGTCCTGATCCGTCCCCTGATCCCACACAGCTCGTTTTAACTTTTACCAATCACTATGAAAAAATCTCTCTCAGGCCTTGCCACAAACTTCGGCGCAGGTCTTCTCGCTCTTACTCTGCTCGTCACCCCTAGCAACCTCCACGCCTGCGCCTGCGGTTGCGGCGTCTTTGACACCGGCACGCTCTGGAACTTTCCCCAGGGTCCGGGTGGCATGGTCTACTCCGAGTATGCCTTTAACTCCCAGAGCCATAACTGGCATAACATGGGTCCCTCCGGCAGTGCCAACAACGCTGATCAGCTGATTCAGACTTCCTGGATGATCGGGGGCTTACAGTACTTCTTTAACCAGAACTGGGGCTTTGAACTCCAGGTCCCGACAGCCAGCCGACTCTTCGCGAAGACCACCACCGGTGAAGATGGTTCCTCCAGCGTGAACAACAGCAATTGGTACACGCTCGGTGACATGCGCCTGACAGGATACTACACCGGCCTCTTCAAGGACATGAACACGGGCCTGCAGTTTGGTCTCAAGCTGCCCACGGGCACGTGGAACCAGTCTGGTATCGACCGTGACACCCAGATCGGAACCGGCAGCACCGACCTCCTGCTTGGCTTCTACACCCACCATCACATCGTTCCGGGAAGCCAGTTCAACTGGTTCGCCCAATCCATGTTTGATCTGCCGATGATTACCCAGGCGGGCTATCGCCCGGGCGTAGAACTTGATTCGGCACTTGGCGTCTATGTCGACGGCATCCATCTCGGCAAGGTTCAAATCCAGCCCATCGGTCAGATGCTTGTCTCCAACCGCGCCTCCGATCAAGGACCCAACGCCAATCCCACCGACTCAGGCTACCAGCGGGTTCTTCTCTCCCCCGGCTTCCAGATCGATATCCATCCTATCCGCATCTATGCCGATGCGGAGTTGCCTGTTATCCAAAGCGTTGTTGGTCAGCAGCTTGTCTCTCAGTGTCTAGTCAAGGTCAATGTCTCCTACATGTTCTAAATCTTAGGTTGTTAATGACCCAAGGCGGTATTGCGGGTTCTCCCTGAAGACTCACTGCAATACCGCCTTTTGTAATTTAGCACCGTCTTGTGGCTCGTGGAAGCAATTGCCATTGACTCGATGGTACATATCATCATATACGCATTCGATGGTTTTTGATAAAACTCCTCTTTTGATAGCCATCTGCATCCTCCTTGTGATGGCTTCCATCTCGAGGGCTCAGCAAAGCACCAATCCGTCTGGGCTCGTCACCACCGCCGCCTCCTCCCAGTCTTTCACCAATGCTGCTGTGACAGCCCTGCCTCCAGTCACCGTCGTGGCGCAAGCCGAGCAACCTGGGGTAATCGAGGGTACCGACTTTCAGAATCCGGGGGGCTTCGGGCCCGTCGACTCCAAGGCGGCAACGCGCACCTTTACCCCGAACATGGAGAATCCCGTCTCCGTACAGGTCATTCCCCAAGAGGTTCTCAAGAGCCAGCAGACCATTTATCTCGACGAAGCCCTCCAGAATGTCGCCGGTGTGACCCCCACCATGAGCAGCATCAATGGGGACAGCTTTTCGATCCGTGGCTTCGATATGCACAACCTGACTTTTGAGGATGGCTTGCGGAACGACAACTATGCGCTGGGATCCCAGCGCTCTATGCAAAATGTAGAAAATGTCGAGGTTGTCAAAGGGCCGTCCTCCGTCCTCTATGGTCAGGCAGAACCGGGGGGGCTCGTGAATATCGACACGAAGAAGCCTTTGGACAGCAACTACTTTGCAATTGATCAGCAGATTGGATCCTTCGCCTTCTACCGGACGACAATCGATGCCTCCGGTCCCATCAATGAGGAGAAGACACTCCTCTACCGTTTTAACCTGGACCAGCAGAATGACTGCTCCTACCGCGACTTCATCCACGACCAGCGAATCTTCCTCTTCCCAACCTTCCGCTGGAAGCCCAACGATGATAACGAAGCCACTCTGGAACTCACCTATGCAAATATTCTGCAGCAGTACGACAATGGTATTCCTTTCCAGACCAATGGGTTGCCTGCACCAGTGGATCGCGGTGCCAATTTTGCGATGCCCGGGGCCAACCAATCCCCCGCTCAGGATTTCAAGGTGAAGGTCTCATTCACTCACAAGTTCAATGAAGACTGGATGCTCCACGGCGCCTACAAGACCGACTACCAAAATAACCCGACGCCCAATGGTCAGTATTATGCCGGCGCCACGGATCAGAATGGTACCCTGCCCATCTACGCGGGTGGCACCTCATTCTACCAACAGTGGAGCCAGGAGTTTCTGGCAGATCTGACCGGTAAGTTTAAGACCTGGTTCATCAAACACACAGCATTGCTCGGTTTCGATTACTACCAGCAGACCTTCCACTACACCTCGGAGCAGACGGATAATTACCCCAGCTACACCCAGAACATCTTTCAGCCCAACTGGAATACCCAGGTTCCAGCTTATGATTCCGCGTTGACTGGAAATACCTACCAGTTCGAGCGCGACGCCGCTTTTTTTGCCCAGGATCAAGTGGAGCTGCCCGGGCACATCTTTGGGCTGGCAGGATTCCGCTACGACAGTCTTTCCACCGGCAACTCGTTCTATGGAACCAATGCAGCCTCCGCCTGCAATGAAGCCATGACTCCTCGATTTGGAGTGCTCTGGAATCCCATCAAACCCGTGAGCATCTACGGCAGCTACACGGCGAATTTCGGAGCGAGCGCCCTTGGTGCTCTCACGACGAATGGGTCTGTCCTCCCTCCCCAAAGTGCCCAGCAGTGGGAATTCGGCCTCAAACAGGAAACGGAGAACAAAAGGTTCACCGCCACCGAGAGCATCTACCAACTCACCAAGGAAAACGTACCCGAGACGGATCCTAATAACCCCCAGTATTCCCAAGCCGTCGGTCAGATCCGAAGCAAGGGGCTGGAACTCCAGATCGCCGGGGAAATCCTGACGGGATGGAAGGTGATCGCGGCATATTCCTACATCGCCGCCTCCATCACGCAGCAAACACCCTCCACGACAACCATCACGGACAATGGCGACGGTACCACGACTACGGTCAACAAAGCCAGCCAGGTCGGGCAACGGCAGACCGGTGTACCCTACAATAGCGGCAGTCTCTGGAGCACCTATGAGATCCAGTCGGGACCCTTCAAACATCTCCGGTTCGGAGGGGGCCTTGTGGCGCGCAGCCAGGAAGTGACCTATGTCTCCTCGACCACATCGACGACCGATGCCAACGGCAACACGATCACCAACAACGGCTACTCTCAGGAACAAATCCCCGCTTTCGTCGTGGTGAATCTGATGGCCGCCTATCCTTTCTATGTCGGAACGACCAAGTGGACCGCTCAGGTGAACGTCGACAATCTCTGCAACACCTACTACTTCACGAGCATCAATCCGTATCAGGCGATGCCCGGCGCCCCGGTCAGCTTCATGGCTTCGCTGAAAGCGGAGTTCTAGACGGATGTTTAAACAGACGATGAGCTCATGAACACAACCGGCCCGCTTTCATGGAAATCACTCGCTTCTTCTGTGCTCCTTCACGGATCACTCGTTGCCGCAGTCGGCCTGGTACTGTTCCAGCAACCTCACGTGAGCGTTCAGGAATCAACCGTCACTGCGGAGTTTCAAGTGCTCGAAAATCCCTCTGCATCCGCTGAATCCTTGTCATCCAAGGTAGCGACTAAGTCCTCTCCAATCCCCGTGCAGGAGGCCCTTCCGAATCCGATCCATGAGGTGTTAATCGATGAGGACATGTCGACTGCATCTCCTCTGGAGCCTGTTCCGAAGGCCACCCCCGTCTTGGATGCACTGCCTGCCTCCCTTCATCCCGCTTCACCGGCACCGACAGCAGACCGACCTCAGCCCCATTCGGTTCGTTCCGCGCACCATACAACCTCGGTAAACAAACGGGGGGCTAAAAACTATCTGCCCGACTATCTGAACAACCCGCCTCCTTCCTATCCCGAGCGCTCGCGGCTCGCGGGAGAGCAAGGTATCGCGGTGGTTAGGATCGTGGTGGATTCCTCTGGGTTCGTTTCCCGCTTATCCTTGGAAAGTTCCTCGGGCCATCCCTTGCTCGACCGCGCGGCTTTGGAGGCTGTTTCTAAATGGAAGTTTCGCCCGGCCTCAGTAGCAGGCTTACCCATGGAATCAGAGATCACGATCCCTGTTCGATTCGAGTTGCACTAGTCTACCCTGTGAGACTCCAGGGACTTCAGCCGATCTACTCCTCAAACCCCTTAACCGCGTAAAGCGCGGATCTCGGCAGCCCGATCCGCCGCCTTAAAGACTGAAGTGCCAGCAACCATCACATCGGCGCCTGCCTCACGCGACAGCGCGGCCGTCTCGGCATCGATACCTCCATCCACCTCGATGAGAAATTTCAGCCCCAGTTCCTTGCGAAGCCGATGGGCTTCGCGGACTTTGCCAAGCATGTCGTTCATGAAAGGCTGTCCCCCGAAGCCGGGCTCCACGGTCATGATGAGAAGAATGTCGAAGCGTCCGAAGAGCTCGCGAGCCTGATCCAAGGGCGTCCCCGGCTTGATCGAGAGACCGGCCTTCTTGCCGGCGGCGCGCACGGTGTCGAGCGTGATGCCGGCATCGTGATTGGCCTCGAGATGTGAAGTCACGGAAGCAACACCCGAAATCCCCATGAATTGCTGAATGTAGCGATCGGGACGCTGAATCATCAGGTGGACATCCAGCGGAAGACTGGTATGGCACCCGGCGGCTTTCACGATGGGCTCCCCAAAGGAAATGTTCGGCACGAAATCCCCATCCATGACATCGCAGTGGATCCAATCCGCACCGGCCTTGGTGACACTCGCCACCTCGTCGCCAAGGCAACCGAAGTCACAGGCGAGGATCGAGGGGGCTATGATGGATGGTCGCAGGGCGGGCATGGTTCAGTGATTCTTGGCGGCAGGACGCTGGGGAAAGATAGACATGAACACCCCCATGAAGGCGAGCAGGATTCCCGTCACCGCGAACCGGCTCAACGCCAATCCCCCGTGGTCGTGCGGCTTGTCAAGAAAGTCACCCACCACGGCTCCCAGCGGGCGGGTCACGATAAAAGCTACCCAGAACAGGAAGACCCGGGAGATCTTGGTCGTGAAATATGCCGCCGCCAGAAGCGCCAGAATCCCCCCGAAGATGGCGGAGCTGCCCAGATAGCCCATACGCTCGTTGTCGGCCGTCCAATCCCCGAGCGCCGTTCCAAGCGTCTGGGAACACATGATGGTTACCCAGTAGAAAATCTCAGCACGCGGGGTGCTGATGGTGTCGATCTCGACGGTGCCGAGCGTGCGATGCCAGGTGAAGAGCGAGGAGAGCAGGAGGGCAACCAACAGGACCGATCCACCAGCATAGCCGATCCCGAGTGAACGGTCGCAGAAATCGGCCAGCGTTGTCCCCATCGTGGTGGTTGCGATGATCGTCAACCAATAGACGCCAGGGTGAAATTTTTTTGCGGCGATCTGGATCCCCACGGCTGCCAGAAAGAGTGCGGCAAAGAGTGCCGTTCCCCAGAGGTAGCCGATCCCAAGCGACATGGAGACGGCGTCGCCGCCCGTTTCGCCGAGCGTGGTCGCCGCTATCTTGATTATCCAGAAGCCCAGGGTGACTTCAGGCACCTTGCTCAGGATCTCCCGTACTGGCGATACGGAAGATCCGTTTCTCATGCGTCGGCTGGTCCTTAGATATGGATGGCGTGGCCGAGGGCGGCCTCGGTCGCCTCGAACATCGCTTCGCTGAGCGTGGGGTGGGCGTGGATCGTGGAGGCGATGTCGTCGTAGGTCGCCTCGAGTGTGATGGCCAGCCCCATCTCGGCGATCATCTCGGTGGCGTCGGCGCCGATAATGTGAGCGCCGACGAGTTCACCGTGCGGCTCGTTGAAGAGGAGCTTTACGAAGCCTTCGGTCTCGCCGACTGCGAGAGCCTTGCCGCTGGCCTGGAAGGGGAACTTGCCGATCTTGACCTTGAGACCCTTTTCCTTGGCGGCGCGCTCGGTAAGACCCACACTCGCGACTTGAGGCTGACAGTAGGTGCAACCGGGGAAGGTGCGCTTGCGGGCGGGGTTGCGCTTGCCGAACATACCCTCGACGGCCTGGACGGCCTCCCAGCTGGCAACGTGGGCGAGCCATGGGGGCCCGATGATATCTCCAGCGGCATAGACACCCGGGATGCTGGTCTCGTAGCGGTCGTTCACGGCAAGATAGCCGCGGTCGTCGAGCTTGAAGGGAGCCGCTCCACCCGGGAGAAGTGGCGAGACGCCGATCGCAACGAGTGCAACATCGGCCGTGAGGGTTTCATTGGCACCGCCCGAGACGGTGATCTGCACGCCTTCCTTGGTGGCCGTGGCTTTCTCTACCTTGGTGCCGGTGAGGATGCGGATGCCCTGTTTGACGAGAGACTTCTCGAGCGCGGCGGAGACCTCGGTGTCCTCAACGGGGAGGATGTTCGGCATCATCTCGACCACGGTGACTTTGGTTCCGAAGGCATTGAAGAAGTAGGCGAATTCGATGCCGATTGCTCCAGCGCCGATGACGATGAGTTCCTTCGGCTGCTTGGCCAGGGCCAGTGCGTGACGGCTACCTATGACGCTGGTGCCGTTGAACGGAAAACCCGGCATCTCGCGGGTGACGACTCCGGTCGCAATCAGAACTTTGGCGGCGGAGAGTGTCTGTTCCTTGCCGTCGGCTCCCTTGACCTCGACGGTACCGGCCTTGGGAACGCTAGCATCTCCCTTGATGTAATCGACTTTGTTTTTCTTGAATAGGAACTCGATGCCACCCGCAAGCTTGTCGGCAACCTTGCGGGAGCGGCCGATGACTTTGTCCCAATCGTACTTCAGCCCGGAAACCTCGAGACCGAAGTCTGCGGCATGATGCCCGATGAGGGAGTAGAGCTCGGCATTTTTGAGGAGAGCCTTGGTCGGGATGCAGCCCCAGTTCAGACAGGTGCCGCCTGCACGCTCCTTCTCGACGACGGCAACGCGCTTGCCGAGTTGCGCGGCGCGGATCGCGCCGACATAGCCGGCGGGGCCGCCGCCGATGACGATGAGGTCGTAGGGTGTCGTGGACATAAGTGCAGAGAGATTCTGTGCAGGTGGCTCGCGCGTCAAAAAGATTCTCGTCCCAGATTTTTGTACCTGAATTTTCCGGGAAGACTTTTCTCACTCCTCGGATATCTTGACGACATGGAAATCACTCTTTCCTTGGTCGGAGATATCCCGATTTTTCATTTGCTCGGCAGGCTGGACGCTTCATCAGCGCCAGCTCTGGAAGAACGCATCAATCTCTTTCTTGCGGAAGGAGGGCAGAAGCTGGTCTTTGATTGCCAGGCGCTTGATTATATCAGCAGTGCGGGGTTGAGGGTTTTTATCACCACGCTGCGCACCATGAAATCTCGGGGGGGTCTCATGGCCGTGGCTTCCCTTCAGAAGCCTGTGCGTGAAATTTTTCACCTCGCGGGTCTTGAGGAGCTTTTTATTTTGGGGAACTCGAAGGAGGAAGCCGCTTCGTTGCTGGGTTAGAAAGGCGCGGTTTTTTTCGCAGATTGGCGCTTTTTATCCGCGACTTTTTGCTTCGACTTCTTTTTTCCGGATCCAGACAGAAAGAACCGAGATATCAGCAGGAGTGATACCGCTGATACGGGATGCCTGTCCCAGGGTTCCAGGGGAAAAATCACGGAGCTTTTGACGAGCTTCCAGTCTCATGCTTGGGATGGAGTCGTAGTCGAGTCCATCCGGGATATGGGACTCCTCTTGAGCGCGCTGGCGTTCGATCTGTTCCTTTTCCCGTCGCAGATATCCCTCGTATTTGAGGTCTGTCTCGGCCAAAGACCAGATTTCAGGGGTAAACCGCTCCCTCAAATCCACCGGAAGATGCTCGGGGAGATTCTCTGGGCGTTTGAGCCATTGATCCAAGGAGATGCCATCATGTTGAATGAAAGGGGCTTGCTTATGAAGATCGCTCAGGGCATTCCTCTTTTCACGGAACGCTGCCGCTCGTGTAGAGCAAGCCGTACCTATATCTAAAGCCTTTTCTGTCAACCTGATATCACAATTATCTTGGCGGAGGCGTAGTCTGTATTCTGCCCTGCTGGTGAACATGCGGTACGGTTCCTGTGTGCCTCGGGTAATAAGATCATCAATCATCACCCCGATATACGCCTCGTCACGTCCGAGGATAAAGGCCTCCTTACCAGCCACCTTTCTTGCCGCATTGATGCCAGCCATGAGCCCTTGAGCGGCGGCCTCCTCGTATCCGGAGGTTCCGTTGATTTGTCCTGCAAAATAGAGCCCAGAGATTTTTTTTGTCTCAAGCGTTGAGTGCAGTTGGTGGGGAGGACAGTAGTCGTACTCCACGGCGTATCCTGGACGCAGGATTTCTGCATACTCCAGAGATGGGATGGAGCGAATAAACGCATACTGAACATCGTAGGGGAGACTGGTGGAAACACCATTTACATAAATTTCCCCAGTATGGCGCCCCTCTGGTTCTAGAAAAATCTGGTGTCGTGGTTTTTCGGAAAACTTCACGACTTTATCCTCAATGGAGGGGCAATACCTTGGTCCAACCCCCTCAATTGCTCCTGCGAAAAGCGGTGACTGGTGAAGGTTGGTCCGAATGATTTCGTGGGTCTTTTCGGTGGTATAAGTGATCCAGCAGGGGATTTGTTCCACATGGAACATTCCCTGCTGGAAATAATTCAGGGTGTGAAGATCATCTTTATTCCTCTCAATGCTATGAGATATGTGCGAAAAGAGGGGTGTGGGTGTGTCGCCATCTTGGCGTTCACATTTTCTAAAGTCTATTGACTTTGCTAGCAGGCGACATGGCGTACCGGTTTTGAATCGACCTACCTCAAAGCCCAGTTCCTTGAGATTGTCACTTAACGTGGAGATGGTATCCCCCATCCTACCTCCAGCTTGGGATTTCATTCCAACATGGAGCAAACCCCTCATGAACGTACCGGTCGTGATCACCACACTTCGAGCAAGAAAGCGGAGACCTATGTTGGTCTCAACTCCCACCACCTGATCACCTTTCACTATCAGGTTGGTGATGTTGGCCTGTTTTAAGGAAAGATTGGTAAGGTTTTCCAAAATGGCCTTCATCCGAAATTGATATGCCTTTTTGTCACACTGTGCTCGAGGTGCTCGAACACTCGGCCCTTTGGATGCGTTGAGCATCCGAAATTGAATTCCTGTGGCATCAGTATTGAGACCCATAAGACCCCCAAGCGCATCAATCTCCCGGACCATATGACCCTTGGCCAATCCCCCGATGGCTGGGTTACATGACATTTGGGCTATGGTATCTGCATTCTGTGTTAAAAGGAGGGTCTTTGCACCGATATTGGCTGCAGCGTGCGCTGCTTCCACACCGGCATGACCTGCTCCAATAACCAAAACATCAAAGTGATCAGGATAGGTAAACATGGATTTGCTGTTCCACATGGAACATATTTATAAGATTCTTATAATTAGATATTTGTTTGTTTTTATAAAAATTCTTTTTATGAGAATGAACTTGTGAATTCCTTGTGAACCGGTGTGGTGCGTTGCGCCCTTTATGTTTCACGGAACACTCTTCACTACGTTCGAACACACGCATGTTCCAGAAATTCACACTCTTTTATTTAATGTATCTTTCTTTCTATCAATTGTTTAATACATAGTTTTTTTGATGGTTCACAGTGTTAAGATTAAGATCTTCTTGTTCCAAAAATGAAATTCATCAACCAGACATGTGAATAATCATTTACCCAAGTACGGATTTTTCCTCACTGGACGTGAACGGAAGAAAACTTTCAGCCGCATCACCTATAAGATACACTGAGTGCTTCATGGGGATAGCATCGTTACAAAGAGATCGGCCAGGAACAAGAAACCGATTTTTTTGGTTTTTTCTAAGTGCACTCGCCTGCTCGATATTTATCCATTTTCTCTTCATTCAAAAGGCGGAGCATTGGAAGGTCTCAGGCTTTTCTGCAGCCAGCTACGATACCATCGTCCCCAGAACTTTCCGGATGAAACGGGTGGAGATTGATCCGAAGACATTGGAAGAGTCGGAGAAACCAAAAAATCAGACGACCCCTGCGCCGGTTTTTCTAAAAAAGGAAATTCCAACAGTGGATCATTCCGAGACAACCACCGAGGCAAACAAAAATATTCTGTCTCAACCCAAGGAAATTCTCGCAGAAAAAATTACCTTGGAAAAAGGACAGGATGCACCCGTCCTTTCGGGACTCGATTGGAAAGGCGGAGAGAATCCAGCGTCGGCAGGTCTAGAAAAAGCGCTGTCGCCTGCACCCATCATCCTCTCGGAGCCACCGATAAAAACCGATTCTTCAGTCGGTCAAGGGGGCACCTTGTCAGGCTCAGCAAGCCATTATAGCAACCTGGATGAATTGATGGAGGGTCAGGGAAACATTACTTCGAACACAGCTCCAATCCTGATGCCCACCGATCTGCTTTTTGAATACGATGCCGATCAACTCAAGCCCGCGGCAACAGAGTCGCTGGCCAAGCTCGGAAAACTGATCATGAAAAACGCCCAGGCCACCTTTCGTATCGAGGGTTACACGGATTCCTTTGGAGGCGATGAATACAATCTTGGTCTGAGCCTGAGAAGAGCAGAGGCCGTGAAGTCCTGGCTACAGAAAAACATGGGAATCGACACTGGCAGGATCACCACGGCCGGGCTTGGAAAAAGTCATCTCCTTGTTCCCTCAACAGGTACCGTGGAACAGCAGCAGCTCAACCGACGCGTTGAGATTGTGATCTCGACCCGTTAGAAACAAGGTCATTTATGGAAGGGATCGTTCCAATTTCAGAGCACCGCGCTCGCATCCAGCAGGAAGTCGCCAAGAATCTGGCGGCCGTGCTGGAAGAAGAGAAGGTTCTTCCCATCCAGAAATTACAGACCTTTCGCAAACGTGAGGAACACCGACTGAAACTCTGGCATCGTGCCGGGGGAGGAGGCCAGGAGATCGCGGGGTTAAGAACGGATCTGGTCGACATTTTATTGAGGGAAATTTTTCGTTTTGCCACAAGTAGGGAAACGGGAAAGCGAGAGATCGCGGATTTCATGGTAAGCGCCTTCGGAGGCTACGGAAGACGTGAGATGAACCCCTTCAGTGACGTTGACATCACGTTTTTTCACCGAGGTGAAAAACCGACCGAGGAGATGGAAAAAATCATCTCCACAACGCTCATGGCGCTCTGGGATCTCGGGTTCAAGGTCGGACACGCCACCAGGTCGATCAAGGGAGCCATCACCCAGGCCAATGGAGACATGATGACCAAGACAGCGATGCTGGAAAGCCGCTGGCTGGCTGGAGATAAAAAACTCTTCGAAAAATTCCGTGCGGAATTTGAGGATTCGTGTGTCCGGGGAAAGGAAAAAGATTACATAGCCTTCCGGATCGAAAATCTCAAAGAACTCCGAAACAAATACGGGGCGACTGTTTTCATGCAGGAACCGAACATCAAGTCGGGCTGCGGAGGGCTCCGTGACTACCAGAACCTCCTCTGGACCGGCATGTTTCACTCCGGGGCCTACAGCATGAAGCGTCTGGTGGAGGAAAAAATTCTCCGAGATAGGGAACGCCGTGCCTTGGAGAAAGCTCATGACTTCCTGCTACGGGTACGCACGGAGATGCACTACCAGACTGGCCGTGCCTCGGAACAACTGACCCTTCAATTGCAGGGAAAGGTTGCGACAGCCCTTTCCTATCCCGAAAAAAACATACTCCTCCGCTGCGAGGCATTCATGCGCGACTACTACCGGGAGACTCGCGAAACCCACCTGATCACTTCGCTGGCGCTGGGGCGTATCAGGGACCAGCAGGGGATGAAAACAAATCTCCTGACGAAGCTTCTCGGTCGAAAGGAAGAGACGATCGACGATTTGGTGATTCGGGGAGAGGAATTGTATCCGAAAAGCCGGGACATCTTCAACAAGGACCCCGTCAGGATGATGAGGGCATTCCAGCTTGCCCAGACACGGAGGCTGAAATTTTCAGCGGAGCTGGAGGATCTTGTGAAAAGACGCCTGCGGCTGGTGGACCGCCCTTTCCAATATAACAAGGAGAACAGGACGGTATTTCTCTCCATTCTTTCACGGAAGGGTGAGGTCAGCAGGATACTCCGGATGATGCACGACCTGGGATTTCTTGGGAAATACCTTCCCGAGTTCGCGCCCCTGACATGCCTTGTCCAGCATGAGTTTTTCCACCGGTACACCGCCGACGAGCACACCCTGCTTTGCACTGAAAAAATCGATGCCCTGCTCTTCGCCACCGAACCCCGCCTCAAGCGATACGCAGAAATCTTCCGCCACTTCGAGGATGCCCCCGTCCTCTATCTCGCCATGCTGCTGCACGACACCGGAAAGGCTGCAAACACCCGGCATCATGAGGAAGCGAGCGCCATGGCTGCGCAGAAGGTAGCGCGCCGCCTCCAACTCGCTCCGCAGAGGCTCAAGATGCTCATCAAGCTCGTGAATGCGCACGGCGAGATGAGCGGGATCGCGAGGACGAGGAATGTGGAGGACCCCGCCACCGTGGAAGAGTTTGCGGGGATCATCCGTGACCCGGTAACGCTGGACGCGCTGATGGTGATTACGCTGGCCGACGGCATGGGAACCAGCGACGAGGGATGGAGCGACTGGAAGGAACTCATGGTCTGGCGTCTTTACCACGAGACGCGGAGCCTTCTGTGCGACAGCACTGGTTTTCACGAGGAACGCAGGCACCGCAGCGAGGAGTTGCGCCATCAGGTGCAAGAGATTCTCCCTGCCTCGTTCGGCGAGGAAATCGAGGGACATTTCGAGGGCATGCCCGACCGCTATCTCCAATCCAAGGATGCCAAGGAAATCAGCGGACACATACGCCTTTTCCGGCGTTTCTTCGAGGAGTCACTCCGGAACGATGGCCCCAATCTGCTGCCGATGATCGAATGGGTCGACCACCCCGAGGCAGGCTACGCCGAGGTGCTGGTCTGCGGATGGGATAGAGAGAGGCTCTTGGAGCGCATCTCCGCGGCCTTTCTAGGAGCAGGAATCAATGTCCTCGGAGCCGATATCTATACGAGAACCGACAAGCTGGCCCTCGATATTTTCAAAGTCACCAATCACCGGAGCGATCCGCTACCCAAGGACAGAGACCGGAAGCAGTTTGAGCAAAAACTCGGGGAACTCCTGATGGCACCCGGGAGCAGACTGGTGCCGGAACCCAAAAAACAGCCCGTCCGGATGCATCGCACGATGGACGACGAGGAACAGCCGGTCTGGGTGGTCGTCAACAACAACGCCCACCCAACCTGCACGATCCTTGAAGTCCAGGCTCCTGACAGGTTGGGATTACTCTACCATCTTCTGCGGGCTATTTCTCACGGCGGCATCTCCATCGATGCGGCCCGCATCGCAACTGAACAGAAGGCCGCGCTGGATGTCTTTTACATCAGGACCAAAGAGGGAACGAAAATCTCGGAGCGTAATGCCCTGCTCCGTCTTGAGCGACGGCTAAGGGCAGCAGCAGCCCAGGCCGGAGCTGCCAAATGAGCTGGCGGGGATGGAACAGTCTGGGATGGAGGGCATCCATTCGGCCGCTGCTGCAACAGCCTCGCGCCTCCCTGCTTGGGATCCTGAGCGTTGCCCTGGGTGTCTCGGTGTTTCTGGCGATCACGATTGCCAACCGAAGTGCGGTGGAGAGTTTTCACCAAGCCTTTTCCATGGTGACGGGACGGGCCGACCTGGAAATCCGGGGGAGAATTCCGGAAAATATTTTTCCCCAAGTGCAGGGCTTCTCGGGCATTGCCGGGGCCACGCCGCTGGTCGAGGCGATGGTGACATTACCGTCATTCCCCGGGGAGTCGCTCCATCTCGTCGGGATCGATCCGTTCACGGCGGGAGATCTGACGAATATCCTGCCGACCCAAGAGGAACAAAAAGAAGGGGAAAGCCGTGGATTTGAATCGTGGTTGTCGGGCGACTCGGACATCGCGCTTCCCGCAGAATTTTTGGCGGCGCACGGCGTGGGACTCGGCGGCTCCATCCTCTTGCAGGGACCGGGCGCCCCAAGGAAGGTAGCTGTGCGCTCCTTGATCCCGTCGGATCATTCCACCTCCGGATCCGGCGTGCGCGTCGCGGTCATGGACATCGCAACGGCCCAAGAATGGGTAGGGAATCCGGGTTTTCTCTCGGCCATCCTGATCCGACTGAAGTCGCCCGATGATAAGCAGCGGGTGTTGGACGGCCTCCGGCCACTTCTTCCCTCGGATATCACGATCGACCCTCCGGCCAGACGCACGCATCAGGTGGACGTTATGTTGGCGGCCTTCACGCTCAACCTGACTGCACTCAGTCTGGTCTCGTTGATGGTCGGGATGTTCTTTGTTGGCAACACGGCGGCGGCCTCCGTCGTGCGACGAAGGGTGACGCTTGGCATCCTGCGGGCCGTTGGCACCGGGAGGGGGATGATCCTCGGTATGGTGTTTGCCGAGGCTGCCACCTGCGGACTGATCGGTTCGCTTTTCGGAGTGATGTTGTCCCCGTTGTTGGCCGGCATGCTAGCGGCACCGGTCGCGCAGACGGTGACGGCACTCTATCTGCCGGTGGATGCCCATGGGGGATGGCCAACGTGGGTGGAAATGCTGGCCGGAATCGTGGCAGGCGTGTCGGCCTCATTGGTAGCTGCATGGATTCCGGCACGCCAAGCCGCAGCAGTGGACCCCACAAGGGTCCTCCATCCGGGAGCGGCCCCGGAGATTTTTCCGATGCCTGCGATGCGGCTTGCCGGAGGGGGATTGACCTTGCTGGTTCTGGCCGCGGGAATCTCCTGGTGGACGCTTGCCGGGGGCCCCGCCATGTTGGGCTTCGCCGCCGCCTTCCTTGTCCTTGCAGGTTTTTCCCTGGTGGTTCCCCTCGTGACGGAAGCCGCCGCCGCGCTGGTTTTTTCGCTCAAGCGCTATCGGTTCTTTTCCGGCGGCGTTCTCCTGCAGATTGCCGTGGAGCAGTCGAAGCGTTCCCTCCATCGGACAGCGCCCACGATCGCCGCACTCGCCGCCGCGGCCGCGATGACGGTCGGCATCAGCGTGATGATTCATTCCTTCCGCGGCAGCGTGGTGACATGGGCTGCCCGTACGTTGACGGCTGATCTCTTCATTGCGCCGGCAGCCAATGAGCTGCTGGGGCTGACCCACACCCTTCCCGAGGAAGCGGCAGCGTGGTGGTCCGCAAGGCCTTCCGTTGCGGAGGTAGGAACCTTCCGCGAGTACGAGAGCAGGACGGCTGCGGGAGAGCCCGTGACGCTGGGCGTAGTGTCGGGGCCGGCCCGCGGGTCGATCGATTTTCTGCACGGGGAGGGGACGAAGAAAACGGCGCTCCTGCAGGCGGGGGAAGGGGTGGCGCTGTCGGAAAGCCTCGGTCGCCGGTTGAATCTCGGCCCCGGGGCTTCACTGACATTGGTGGGACCGAAGGGGGGGGTGACGCTCCCCGTGCTTGACCTCTACCGCGACTACACACGCGATCGCGGGATCGCCATGGTCGGCGCCCCATGGTTTGAGAATTTCTGGGGAGTGAAGGGAGTTCATTCGCTCGCCATCGAATTCCGGCACGGCACATCGCCGGAGCAGATGGATCGCGCGAGGGCTGCGTTCTTTTCGGTCTTCGGTGGGAAGGAGGCGTTCATCTGCTATAGTAACCGGGCACTCAAGGCGCGGATCGTGGAAATTTTCAACCAGACGTTCGCGGTGACTGCGGTGTTGAAAACGATCTCGATCGTGGTGGCTGTCGGCGGGGTCATGCTAACACTAGGAATCCTGGTCATGGAGCGAGCGCGTGATCTTGGAGTCCTCCGTTCCATGGGGGCTTCTACGGGGCAGGTGGTGGTCGTGATGCTTACGGAAGCGGCATTGATCGGCCTGATTGCAAGTTTGGTCGGGATGTTCAGTGGAGCCGCGCTTTCCCTGGTGTTGACCTGGGTGATTAACAAGGCCTTTTTTGGATGGAGTATTGACCTGGCGTTTCCATGGAAGGAGATGGTCCTGCTTCCGCTGTGGATGACGGGTGCAGCCTTGCTGGCAGGTTTTTTCCCTGCCTTGAGGGCAGCAAAAATCTCTCCAGCGGCCGCCCTCCGAATGGAATGATCGGTTCTTGGGGCTTCTCCCAGTTCCCGGAAAGTGCGAGCAGGAAGGTTTTTACAAAAAAACCCGCTTTTTTGAAAAAAAGAGGTTGCATGAGGAAGCAAATCCTATAAGTTGGGCTTATCGAAAGATTGTTCTGGGGGGAACAACAGGCCGTCGTACCAATTGGTGCGGCGGCCTGTATCTTTTATAGGGTTTTTCTCTGAAAGAGCAGGCATACTTATTCCCCGCTAAATCAAGTTGCCATGCCTCCCAGTCCCGATATTGCTGAAGAGCAAGAACACACCGCCGCCGTTTCCGGCACGCCGACAGCGTGGCTGACTCTGGGATTACTGGTCGTGTTGGTGATGGGATGGATTTTCTTTGATACCATCTCCTGCGGAATGCTCAGGGCGGGACTCAGGGTATTTTGTTGGTGGCGCGGCGATGAGTTGCGCATCGAACGGCTCGACACTACCGGACACGGATGGATCGAAGCGCGCGGCGTGGAATTGCTGCACGGCCCACACGATCATCGCAGCAGTTGGAAATCGGAGTGGGTGCGCCTCCGCCCCTCCACATTTTCCACAGCACTCTTTCCAGAGAAGAATCAACCGCGCCGCCTGATTCAGGAGTTGCAGGTCGGAAGCAGCAAAGTCCTGGTCAACCGGAAGATTTCCACATCCGCTGGCGTTCGTGGAGGCACAAAGGATGTCGCCGGTGATCGATCTTCCGCGAACGGAGGGTCGTGGGACTTCCTCCCAGCGGCCTGCACGATTGGGCCGATGGATCTGGTGGTGATCGGCGGGAACTACCGGATCGCGTTCACCGGATTGAACCTCCGCCTCCCCGAGCGCTGGACTGGAAGGATTTCCTACAACGAGGCGGATATCGATCTGGGCAATTGGCATCGGGTGTTTCCAAAAGCCTCCTCCACGGCTGGTTTGGAGGGGAATACAGTGCGGATCGGTGCGCTGGATTTGGGCAGGCAGATGGAGCTCGGCGGCCTGACCCTTGCGCCGCGCGATGGAGGGATCGAATTCGGAATCCGTGGACGCGCTGGTGCCGGGCAGTTGCGCGGTGATGGCACGGTCGGCATGGGAGGAGATCCACGACACCTCGAGATCACGCTCGTCGGTGAGAGACTCAATCTCGAGTCCTTCAACGAAGTGATGCCAAAGGAAAAAGGCGCCACAGGAACCATCAGCCAAGCGAGGCTTACCTTCCGCGGGGACTCGACTCATCCCATGGATGCCGAGAGTTCGCTCAGACTGATCGCCCGGGATGTTCATTGGCAGGGTCAGGGTTGGGAATCCCTGCGGATAGCCGCCACCATGACGGGTCGCAACCTCACCCTTTCCGAACTAACGCTGCAGCAGCAGGGGAATGAAGTTGTTGCCGAGGGACAGAGTCAGCTACCCGCAGATTGGAGACAGGTGCTCCAGGCTCCATTCACCGCACGCTTTCATGCAGATCTCGAGGATGTGCACACCCTAGCCTCTCTGGTGGGCGCACCCTTCGATCAGCTTGCGGGCGCAGTCTACCTGGAAGGTGAAATCAAGGGATCAGAGAACAAGGCGGAGGGATACTGCAACATGTCGGGCAGCCTGCTGAAGATCCGGGACCTCCCTCTGGACTGGGTGAAGGGATGCCTTCTCTTCGAGGGAGAAAAGACCCGGCTTAGCCATCTGGAAGCCAGCAGCGGTGAGGACAGCGTCTCCGTGGAGGGAGCCGTTGCCAACAGCCGCCCCCACGCTTATGCGGGCAGCGCCGAATTCAACATCCGGAATCTCACCAAGCGACTGGCGCAGCTCGGCGTTCAAACAGCGCCAGTCATCGGAAGCGGTGGAGTGAAGGGCACCTGGCATGGTGAGGGATCCATGGGCTCCCATCGTGGTTCGTTCCAGACCGAGGTGTCCGACTGGATTAGTCGCTGGACCACAACCGGCATGACCGGGCGGTTCGAGGGGAGTTATGCGCCCGGGAAACTCGACATTTCCAAAGCAGAAGCCAGGCAGGATGACCTCAAACTCAGCTGGAAAATTTCCTCATCGGTCCAAAAGCTGGAAGTTTCTTCGATTGTTGCGATCCGGGAAGGAAAGACCAAGCCGCTCGTCGAAGGGTCATTCTCAATCCCGGTGAATGCCCTGGATCTCTGGCAGAGCGGCGATCCAGTTCGAACCCTCGGGATGAGTGATGCCCTCGCGGTGAATCTCACGCTGCATGGAATCAAGGCGGAGGAACTGGCCCTAGCTCTGGGCCAAAAGGCAACGTTTGCCGGGACCCTCGAAGGAACCGTGGCGGCTTCCGGGACGCCGGCGAGACCGGAAATACACTCGTCACTGCAGATAACGCGATTCGAGTTCCCCATGGGAGCAAACACAAAGGATCTCTCCATGACGCTGGAATCAACCAACGGGCGGCTCGCGTTGAGCCTCCAGCAGGAACCAAGAGCATCCTCACCACTGTATCTGCAACTGGAGATCCCCTTCGGATTGACGAGCGACCAGGGCATGCTGCACCTTGCCGATACCAAGTCCCCACTACAGGGGGCGGCACGGTTTCGCCATGTTTCGGCGGATGGATGGCTTTCGCTTCTGAGCGGGGGGAAGACACCCCTACACCAAGCGATAATCGATGGGAATGGCGCTCTTTCTGGAACGCTCCAGCAGCCCGATCTCCATGGCAATGTCACGATCTCGGCAGACGAGGCGCATCTTTTTGGAGCCCAACCACTGACAAAGATCGCTCTACCACTGATACTGACCAATACCTCGGTAGCCATCACAAACGGATGGCTCTCCTACGGAGATAAACCAGTGGCAGTTTCAGGATCATTGGATTGGAAGGGACTGGAACTCCAAGGAAGTCTACGGATGAGTGGAACCAACCTGTCGCTTCCGCTCGCTCAAGGAATCCGTGCCACCGGGAAGGCGGACTTGGAGCTCTCCGCCATGGGAACGAATGCCCCCGTGCTCGGCGGCGTCATCCAACTCACCTCCCTGGAGAGCAGTTTGCGCGGACACCTCACGCCTTTCTTTGCACCCCCTGGGATCAGGACACAGTTCGTTTTTCCAGCGCTGCCAGCAGCAGACGCCCTTCCCAACCTGCTGGTTGATCTCACAATCAAGACAACCGGAAACATGCCTGTCACTGCGACGGGATCCCATGCTGGAGTTGGGGCGAAGCCCACCCGCCCGATGGCTGCGGACATGAGCGTGAACGCCGACCTCTCTCTACGAGGAAGTGCCGCGGCCCCTCGTGTGAACGGAACCGTCGAGGTCGAGGATGCCAGGATCGAGCTTCCACCCGGGAGCTTTGTTGTTCCCAGAGCCAAGCTTCAGCTGGATGGGGATCACGGAGTCACCATCGAGGCAGAGGCCTTCGGGATCACGACGCGCGGTCTCTGCGCCTTGGGTATCAGCGATTCCGTGGGAGAACCCCGGTTCAAGTTCCAGGGGCCGGCAAATGTGAACGCTCCTGAGATGATGCTCCTTCTTTCCAGGACACCGGCATCAGCCTCCAGCCCGGAGGCCTTACTCCAGAGTGCCGCGTGGCTTCGTCAGGAAACGATGTTTCCTCTGCCTTCAACCGACTGGATGATTTCCCGACTCGGGAATAATCAGCCCTCCTCACTGGGCTTTTACGGATCACCCTGGACCATCAATTGGGATCTCCGTCAGCTCCAACCCTCAACGCATTGATACAACGAAGACTATGGAAAGCATGACCGGACATGGACGCGGAACTTCTTCCACCGAAGGATGGCGGCTCACGGCCGAGTGCTCCTCGGTGAACCGTAAGGGCGTGGAGATCGCGGTGGCCCTCCCCAAACCACTCTCCTCGCTCGAGACCAAAGTCCGTGAGCAGGTTCAGAAAGCCGTTGGTCGCGGACGCGTCAATGTCACCATCACGATCGAAAGCGCAGGCGGATCCGGATCTCAACAAGGTGTCATCGACAAGGAAGCCGCCCAACGCATCCTGAAGGAACTCCGCGATCTCAAGGAGGAGCTTTCCCTGACCGGAGAGGTTTCTCTCGAGCTGCTGCTCCGCTCGCCCGGTGTCCTCAAAAACCCTGCCGAGGCAACGCCTGATCCCGAAGCTGTCTGGCCGTCTGTGAATGACGCGTTGCTGCAGGCGCTCGAGCGAATGACCGCGATGCGACGGAAGGAGGGGGCTCATCTGGTCGCGGACCTGCTCAAGCGCATCAAGATCCTTGAAGCCGCGGTGAAGGCCGTGCGGGGAAGGGTTCCCGCCCTCTTGCGCCACCGCCGTGATTATCTCAAGGAACGCCTGCTGGAACTCGGAACGCCCGTGTCAGCCGATGATCCCGTCCTGGCCAGGGAGCTCGCCTTCATGGCGGAGCGGAGCGACATTACCGAGGAACTGACCCGCCTGGAGAGTCACTTCACGCAATGCCGCGAGGCACTCGCCTCCGACCAGCCCGCCGGCCGCACGCTGGACTATCTTGCCCAGGAGATGTTCCGGGAGTTTAACACGCTGGGGAACAAGGCCTCCGATGCCGCCATCTCACGACGGGTCGTGCAATCCAAAGCGGAACTCGATAGGATCCGCGAACAAGTCGCCAACCTGGAATAAACCGCCAACCCCTCCGTTGTGAGCAATCCCAGCCTCCAGTTCCGCCGAACCGGCATCCTCTTCGTGATTTCGGCGCCCTCGGGCGCCGGCAAGACGACACTCTGCACGGCGCTCCGCCAGAAACCCGACTTTGTCTGGTCGGTCTCATGCACGACACGCGCTCCGCGTCCCGGCGAAGTTGATGGCGAGGACTATCACTTTCTCCACCCGCAGGATTTTGAGGCCAGTCTTGCCAAGGGCGAGTTCCTAGAGCACGCCGAGGTTCACGGCAACCACTACGGGACGCTCAAGGGACCCGTTCTGGAAAATCTCCGCAACGGCATCGATGTCCTTCTCGACATCGACACCCACGGTGCGGCGAACATACGGGCTTGCGGCGACCCGCTGATACTTCGCGCCCTGGCCGATGTCTTTCTCCTTCCGCCCGATCTGGAGGAACTCCGCCGCCGCCTCTTGCGTCGAGGTACCGAGACCGAGGAGCAGGTCGAGATCCGGATGAGCAACGCCGCCAAGGAAATGGAGTGCTGGCGGGACTACCGCTACACGATCATCAACGGTTCGATGGAGGAGAACATCGAGAAGTTCCGCGCCGTCATGCGCGCAGAGCGTTACCTGAGTCACCGCATGACGGTGGAAACGTCCCGATAGCTTTCATGACTTCCGCGACATCCGTTACTAAAGCGCACGCCACCATACTGCTTGGCGTCACCGGATCGATCGCGGCCTACAAGGCCGCCGATATCACGAGCCGTCTCCGCGAGGCCGGACATGCAATCCATGTCGTGATGACCCGCCGTGCTCAGGAGTTCATCACGCCGATGACGCTTGCGACCCTCTCCCGCAATCCCGTGCTCTGCGATCTTACCGAGGAGAAGGAGGGAGCGTGGAAGCCGGGGCACATCGAACTCGCCGACTGTGCGGATCTTCTTCTCATTGCTCCGGCGTCGGCGAACACCATCGCGCGACTTGCCTGCGGATTCGCGGATGATGCGCTTGGAGCGGTCGCGCTAGCGACGCGCGCGCCGCTGCTCATCGCTCCGGCGATGAACGGAAAAATGTGGGAGCATCCAGCCACGCGTGACAACACCGAACGACTCCGCGCCCGCGGAGCCTCATTCGTCGGGCCTGCGGAGGGAATGCTCGCGTGCGGATACGAGGGGACGGGACGGCTAGCCGACGTTGAGGAAATCGTCGCTCACGCGTTGAGCATCGTCGCCCGACGCTAGAGCGTTCGCTGCTCGCGAAAAGCGCGCCCATCAAAACAAGAAAAAAGTTTTGAAAATCCGTTGACGCACCACGCACAACGACTTATTCACAATCGGTAGTGAGTTATTCACATTGTTTTCACACACACCGCCCATGCGGAACAAAGGAGGTGGATTGAAATGCCCGTTAAGAAAAAAGCTGCAGCCAAGAAGGCTGTGAAGAAAGTTGTCAAGAAGGCCCCGGCCAAGAAGGTCGTGAAGAAGGCCGTCAAGAAGGTCGCGAAGAAAGCCCCTGCTAAGAAGGTTGCCAAGAAGGCTCCTGCTAAGAAGAAGGCCGTCGCAAAGAAAAAGAAGTAAGTATCCCTCCCGCCGGAACAACCTTTCGGCGACGAGCTAAAACTTGGGGGAAGCGCCACAAACGCTTCCCCCAATTTTTTTGTCCTGGGTTTTCAGGGCTTGGTGAAATCATCGAAGTCGTCGTAAAATACCCCAGGTTCCACGGAGACACGGAAACCAACAAGGGCTGACCTGCCTGCAATCCATCGTGAAAAGAGGGTGCTCCGCGGTGCTTCTGCATAATTCAAAAAAGCCCTAATCCTTCAGGTCTTAAGTTTCAGGTTTCATCCCTCCTCTACCTCCGCTACTGAATTTCAAATGGACGAACTGATTCTCACCACCGCCCGTGACGCGGCCCTCGCCGCCGGGGGCATGATCCGCGGACACTTTGAAAGCGAACTCAATGTCGATGCCGCCGAAGCGCACGATATCAAACTCGAGCTCGACCGCCGCTCCCAGGCGCTCATCGAGTCGCTGGTCCTCGCGGTGTATCCGGATCACGCGATCTACGGGGAGGAGGGGGTGCGCGGTGACCAGAATGCCGCTGACCAGTGGATCATCGACCCGATTGACGGGACCGTGAATTTCTTCTACGGCATCCCTCACTTCGCCGTCTCCATCGCTCACCGCCGTAACGGAGTCATCACTGCGGGAGTGATCTATCAGCCGATGACGGATGAACTTTGGGCAGCCTC
>CAIZIQ010000283.1 GCA_903933015.1 uncultured Spartobacteria bacterium
GCCATGATTGATGTGGTGGTAAGTTTTGAGACAATCGAGCATCTCACGGAACATGATCAGATGATCTCGGAGATCAAGCGCGTGCTGAAACCTGATGGACTATTAATCATTTCCAGTCCGGAGAAACATCAGTACGGGAAGATTCTTAAAAACCCCAATCCCTTTCATGCCAAAGAATTACAGGGGGATCAGCTGGTAGAATTATTAAATAAAAACTTCAAACACACGGCGTATCTGGGCCAGAGATTTATCCAGTGTTCCGCGCTCTTTCAACTTGGCAGACCTCAAGGAGTTTCAAAAACCTACCAACTGAACGATTCCTCCATCAAGGCAGAGGTCGGTCTGCCCGAGCCAACCTATTTAATAGGTATTTGCTCTGATAGTCCCCATCATCATCTCAAAGCTGGCGGATTGTGTGAATACACCGCACCTACGGAAAATAATCCATGAAAACACATGCATTTATTATCTCGTGGACCGGAATGCATGAGAACAGCCAACTCATCGCAAACCAATTATACGGACATGTCGATCGGGTAACTATCATTTACAGTGACCGGGACGAGAGCCTCGAGATCTTGGGTGATTTCGAGTCGGTCAAAGTTTCAAACGAATGGTTTTGGAGCAAAAAGTTTGAGAAATGCCTCGATCTCTGTGACTCAGACTTACTGATCCTGATCCAAGGAGACGCCACCTGCAGTAACTGGGGCGAGCTTCAAAGGAAGTGCAAAGCTGATTTTCTAGCAAATCCCTTGATCGGAGTCTGGGCCCCCTTGATTGAAAAACTATTTTTCCCAGCCCAGGAAGCCATGTTGGGAACTTGGAATGGGTCAGGACTTCTTGTGGTTTCAGAGACCGACGGGGTGGTTTTTGCGATCCCCAAGGTCCTGCAGAGTTTCTTAAGGAAAATTAATTATAATCAAAGCAAGTATGGATGGGGCATAGAATTGGCGATGTGTGCCTTTGCCTATGCAAACAAGCTGATTGCAGTGGTCAATCAAGACATCAAAGTCTCTCATCCTGATGGAAGCGGCTATCCCAGAGAGGCTGCCCTTAAGGAGGTTGCGGCAATTATCAACCAATTGCCCGTCCACGAGAAACTGATTTGTCGACTCTGTTTCCAATACGCGATAAGAAACCGAGGGGGAGATATCAGCCAATTCCTATAAAATCAGCGCTTCCTTAGATTCATGGTATTGCTTTTTTTCTAAAAAAGGATGACTTTTGGGGATGGCCGACACCTACACGATCAAGACCGCCCAGCAGCGATTCTCCTCCGTGGTTCAGGAGGCAGAGGATCATCCTGTCACCATCACGCGTCAGGGGCGTGCCGTGGCCGTTATGATCTCGATTGACCGGATGGAGGCAATCGCCGAGACGATGGAGATCCTCGCCGATCCCAAGGCCATGGCCGCTCTCCGCAGGCACCGTGAGGGCAAGGCCACCTACCATCCAGCCTCCGCTCTCGATACCCTGTGATCACGGTCCGCGTCACCGACGAGGTGATGGAGTATCTGCGGAAGCTCCCTCCCCAACCCCGTCATGCCTTGCGTCGCGCGATCAAAGGCCTCTCGAAGGAAGAGGGTGACATCCGGCCACTTAGTGAAGAACTGGAGGGATTCCACCGCCTCCGCGTCGGCTCCCACCGGGTGATCTTCGAATACGAGTCGATCAGGGGAAAACAGACAATCACCTGCGTCTTTGCCGCCTCGCGCCGGTGGATTTATGAAGTTTTCCAATCTCGCCTGAGCGAGTAGCGCAAGGCTTGGGATTTTTGCACCGCGCGTTGTTGCTACTCGGTCGGCGTAGGATTACTACGCCTTCCCTCGCGCGCCTAGCGTGGCATCAAAACTTCCAAGCCTTGAAACTGAAACTAGAAAAATTCTTTTAGTGAACAATCAGTTTCTGAGTGGCGAAGGCGGGAGCGAAGTAGGTGTTTCCGGAGTTTGTGGCGGTGATCGTAGCCGTTCCCGTGCCGAGTAAGGTCACGACATTGTTGGAAAGCTTGCCCACAGCACCATTGTCAATGAGATAGGAGGTATTCGTTAAACTAGCCGAGGAGGTGGAGGTGAGAGTGACTTTCTTATTAGCAGCGTAGGTCTGCTAGGGGATGGCTGTGAAGGCCAGCGTCTGTGCACCCTTGTTCACGATGAGAGGTTGGGAGGCCGTGGCAGGATTATAGAGCGCATTTCCTGCCTGCGAGACCGTGACGGTTGTAGATCCTGCACCAAGGATCGTGAGCACATTGTTGGAGACGGCGGCGATTGCTGTATTCCCCACGATCTGTGTGACGGGTAGTGCGGTGCTGGCTGTTACCGTATTGGTAAACTTCTTGCCGGGTGTGATCGTCAGAGTAGCAATCGCTGGGAAATTCAGCGATTGGGTCTGCTTCACTGCAATCCCGTAGTTATTCGAGCCGGAGAGGATTTGTGTCGATATGGCATTCAAGAAAACTGGGTTTGAAGCTAACCCTGTCAAGAAAGCTGTGTTAGTGAGGACTGTCGGATCAAAGGTGCCTGTAGCTCCAACAGCTCCATTGGTACCATTCTTTCCAGCTGGTCCCTGAATTCCTTGTATGCCCTGAGGGCCTTGTGGCCCTTGCTGTAGTATACCATAGGCACTGGGGGATGAAGTAATCGAGGTCGCCAGTGCACTAACGAAATTCGTGTTGGCAGCCAGAGCCGAGAAGAATGCCGAATTGGTCGGCAGATTTTGAGAAAGATAGCTCAGCCATTGTGCCCCAAGATCACTCTCGTATTTGTAAAGAGCCAAAACCTCATTGGAGGATAGGGTTCGGCTGTAGATGCGGACATCATCTATCGAACCAACAAATCCATATTGGTACATCCAACTGTGTGGCGATCCAATGGTAAGTGCCGATGGCGAAAAATTGTAGGATGAAGTGTTTAGCTGAATTGCATGAAATCCAGCATTAGAGGAGACCAGAACTCCATCCATGTAAACTTGGGTTCCAGTAATCAAGCCTGAATATGTAACAACAAAATGATGCCATGCATTTAGAGTTACAGGAAAATAGTAAGCGAAGTCATCCGAGGATCCCCAGTTATAAAATCCACTTGAATATATTGAAATACCATTGCCAGTGCCATTACCATTTTCAGAACCAAATGAAATTACACTTCCTGAATTTGGGCCCGCATCAGAATTAAATTTATACCAAAAACTCTCCGTGAAATTGGGATTTCCATTAAGGCCTATTTCATTAGCGGATTGGAGATAATCGTTGGTCGTAGAGATATTGATAGAAGAGTTGGGGCAGCCAAATCGGTTCGTTCCAAAAGTTATTCCTTCAGTTATTTGTGTTAAATTATTGCTATTACCGCTACGGTCATTGAAGTCACCTTTGAATGGATAAAAGGCAATCAGCCCATTGGTTAAAGTGGTTCCGATTTGAGCCGAGGCACTCGCAATTACTCCAATAACGATGAGGGTAGATAAGATGATTTTTTTCATGGGTAGAGATACTATCATGAATTACATATTAGCAATTTGATGGCTTAATGAAGCAAGACAAAAGGAGCAATAAATCACGCTTTTTGTTCCCAAGGCTTGGAAGTTTGGATGCAGCGCTAGGCCGACAAGCGTTGTTGTATGAGTTATACTGCGAGTGCAGGCGAACAACGCGCGGCGCCAAACCCCCATGCCGTCCACCCCGGAGGCCTACTGGGGTTCGTAGAGAATCCTCCCACACTGCGGACATCCGACAATCTCCTTCTCGGCTTTCACTTCGAGGATCGCCTGGTGGGTGACCTGCATGTTGCAGCCGGCGCAAACGCCATGTTCGACGGTGACGAGAGCGATGCCGTTCTTGCTTTTGAAGAGGCGGTTGTAGCGGTCGAGGAGATCCTCGTCGATTCCAGTGATGAAGCTGGGGCGCTCGGCTTCGAGTTCCTTCTGACGGGCATCGAGGTTCTCCTTGCGGGTGACGAGCGAGGCCATGTGGGTTTCGACTTTCTTCTTCTCGGCGGCGTGGGCTTCCTGCGCAGCCTGGAGTGAAGGCTTGAGGCTTTCGGCCTCTTCCATGAGAACGAGTTCGCGGTCCTCGAGTTCAATGATGACCTTCTCGGCCATTTCGATCTCGTGGCGCAGGGCGGAGAATTCCTCGTTCTTGCGGGTCTCCAGTTGCTGGTTCTTGTAGCGGGAGATCTGGTCCTGCTTGGCCTTCACCTCGACCTCGAGTTTGTTGCGCTCGACCTCGATCTCTTTCTGTCGGCTACGGGCTGCCTCGAGGCGGTCATCGGCGGCCTTGAACTCACGATCACGGGCTGCCTTTTCCCCGGGAAGTGCGGCGATCTCGGTGAGGACGGCGCGGAGTTTTTGATCGCGATCCTGGAGGACGAGGAGCTTTTCGATTTCTGGGAGCATGGAGATGGGTGGGGAGTAAGTGAGTGGAGACCTCTTTTCAGAATCTCTACTTCCAGAGGTAGGATTGGGTGAGGGCAACGATCTTGCCGTCGACGATGAGAAGGCAACGCCAGTTCGTGACCTGACCGTTCTCAAGATAATCGTCGCCGATGATGGAGAAGCGGGTGCAGATGGAGCCCTTCACATTGCTGTAGCTCTTCTCGCGCGCCATGACGAAGTTGCTGAGGCTTGCTTGGCGGTACTCCAGGCGGACGGTGACGTCGGCCGGGGTGCCGTGGTTCCACCAGAAGAAGTTGAAGTAATTTCCCTTCAGCTGATCCTTGTCGAGGGAGGTGGTGGCGGGCCACATGTAGTAGCGGCGCTCGAATTCGATGGCTTCATTAGGCTTTCCAGCCTCCTTTTGGAAGAGGGCGGGGTCATTCAGGAACTGGGTCTCTTTCCGGAAGGTAAAGGCCGGGTTAATCGAGAGTGGCAGGACGTTTGCCTGATCCAGTTTCACCTGAGGAGGCTCTTGGCTCGTGGCGCATCCTCCCAGAAGGAGAAACGGCAGAAGGGCAAGGAAAGCCAGTGCCGGAGCCATGGACGATATGCCATGCCGGATACGGTGATGGAGAACTTCGGTGGGAACGCCCATAAAGCGTCGATCAAAGCGGTTGCCTCGTACGCTGTCAATCCACCGGGAGGAAGCAAGAGGAGGGGGACGATGCTGCTCTTGACGCCTTTCACCCTCCTCTCCAATGTCCCCTAGATGAGCCAGTTCCAAAGTTCCCTTCACTCGCTTCAGGAAGTCCTCCAGGCATTGCCTCCACTGCAGGCCGATCTGGAAAAAGCCGCCGCCATGGCCGGTGACGCGCTGCTGGCCGGCAACAAGCTGATGTTCTGCGGCAACGGCGGAAGCGCCAGCGACAGCGCCCATCTGGCGACGGAATTCACCTGCCGCTTCAAGGAAGACCGCCGTCCCTATCCGGCCATGGCCTTCACGGTCGATGCCGGTTTGCTGACGGCGATCGGGAATGATTACGAATTCACCGAGGTCTTCGCCCGTCAGGTCGCCGCCTTCGGGAAGCCGGGCGATGTCTTGATCGTGATCACAACGAGTGGCAAGTCCCGGAATATTCTGGCAGCTCTGGAGGAGGCCCGCAGGCACGGGGTGAAGACGATCGCCTTCCTGGGTAAGGGAGGCGGCTTCACCAAGGGAGCCGCCGATATCGAGTTGCTCGTTCCCGGGATTGAGACCGCCCGAATCCAGGAAGCCCAACAGTTCCTGCTCCATGTCCTTTGCGAGATCGTCGAGGAACGACTCCCCCGGGAGTAAGCACCCGCACTGAATACTTGAATCGTTGAGGAATTGATCGGCCCGGCTTCCGCTTCTCTCGCGATGGTCTCCTGGATCGCCGTCGGCCTGCTTGGGCTGATCACGGGATCTTTTCTGAATGCGGTCATTCACCGCCTGCCCCTCGGCATCTCGCTACTGAACCCCAAGCGGTCCTTCTGTCCCAGCTGTGGCAAAACGATCCCCTGGCATGAGAACCTGCCGGTGGCCAGTTGGGTACTTCTGCGAGGTCGCTGCTCAGGCTGTGCCATGCCGATCGCTATCCGCTATCCGCTGGTCGAGTTGCTGACAGCGCTACTCTACCTGCTCGCCTGGGGACGCTTCGGCTTGCCGGATGCACCGGTCTTCTGGCTCTTTCTCTCGCTGCTGGTTGCGGCGACCTTCATCGACTTCGACCATCTGATTATCCCGGATGAGATCACCAAAGGGGGGATTTTTGCCGGAGTGGTCTGCTCCCTGCTCGTTCCGGGAATGATGGGAACGGGTATCTGGTGGCAGGGTTTCCTTTTCTCACTGCTCGGAGCCGCACTGGGCTTCTTCATGCTCTGGGGGGTTGTGGAGCTAGGGAAGCTCGCCTTCGGCCGACGTAGGATCAGGACCGAGGGTCCGACGCTTCTGGAGATCACGGGAACCGATGAAGAGCCCCAGCTGATTTTTGGTGAGGAGAGGATCCCCTTGGCTGATCTCTTCTATCGCGAGAAGGACCAGGTCGAGGCCACCTGTGCTTGGCTGGAGATCAACGGGGAGCGTCTCCAGGCTGAGGTGGGCGTGGAAGGTGTGCAGGGAGGGGTATTGACTCTTGATCCACGTGGGGTGACCTATGGTGATCGCTTCTGGGCCTATGAGGGGCTCTCCGAGCTGATGCCGATCCGGACTGATGTGACCATGATCACCTTGCCCCGTGAGGCGATGGGCTTCGGCGATGTGAAGTTCCTGGCCTGCATCGGAGCCTTCCTAGGGTGGAAGGGAGTGCTCTTCTCGCTCTTTGCCGGATCGATCCTCGGTGCCTTGATCGGTGTTGTGATGATGGCTCTCACCCGTGGCCGCTCCGGGGGAAGGATTCCCTTCGGTCCCTATCTGGCCTTGGGAGCACTTCTCTGGGTTTTAGTCGGTCCAGAGATGCTCGAGCTCTACACAAACTGGGTCACCGGAGGTGGTTTTTTTCTCCTGCTACGCCACCCCTCCCTGTAATCTCAACGCTTCATGTCCGACCACCAGCAGTCTCATTCTATTGAAGGGAAGCCTGAATTTCTTCTTTTCAAGTATCTTCC
>CAIZIQ010000284.1 GCA_903933015.1 uncultured Spartobacteria bacterium
GAGTCCCTGATCCGACCCTTTTCCGATGACGACCTGATCGATCATCTCGAGGGCCTCCAGAATCCCTTTTTTGTGTTCATCGGGAAGGGAGGAACGACGCTTCTTGTGGGCCCAAAGAACCTCTTCCGAGGCAAAGGAAACGGTGAGAAAATCACCGAGGGACTTGGCCTCGCGGAAGAACTGCACATGGCCTGCATGGATGATATCGTAACAGCCCGAGACAAAGATATGGCGCATTCCTGAACGATGAGTCAGAGGGTTGTCTCCGGGCAAGTCCATGTTGATAAAAATGGGATTGCAAGAGGAGGTCTCTTCGCGTTTTTCTCAATGGCCTTCACCCTCTCCCCCCATGATACTTCCTCTTCTTTTTGCAGCCTCGCTGCTCACCACCAACGAGGTTCCCGGAATGACCACCGTCCATATTCCGATGCCTGCGATGATCACCAAAGATGAGGAGCTGCGCTTCAACATTCCCTTCCAGATCCCGGAGCTCAATTGGAATACGCAGCGCTACTGGGAGCCGTATGAAATCAAGCGCGATAATTCTAAAAACTGGCTTGAGTCCGACTATGCCACGATGAACTGGTGGGGGTTGCGTGACACACTCGCCAGGAATGGGCTCGATATTTCCGCTTCCTATACTTCCGACCTCGCGGGAAATCCCGTGGGTGGCAAGAGTCCCGCCTTCACCTACTGCGATAACTTCACCGTTGATCTGGAGTTTCAGTCCGAGCCACTTCTTGGCTATAGGGGTGGAACCCTGAGTGTTATTGCGCTCGATCGTAATGGCAACAACCTTTCCGGCAACAACATAGGAAATCAATTTACCGCCCAACAGGTCTACGGTGGCACCGGGGTGATCTTTTACGGATTGGCCTACAACCAGCGCTTCTGCGACGACCGCTTCAGCTTCAAGTTCGGGCGCATGGCAGCGGGTGATGACTTTGCCTCCTCCCCCCTCTACTGGCTCTACATGAACAATGGCATCGACGGGAATCCCCAGTCGCTTCCGGTAAACGGAAAGTTCACCACCTATCCTTGGTCCGTCTGGGGATCACGACTGAGGGCTTTGGTTACCAAGGAGACCGAAGCCATGCTTGGCGTTTATCAGGTCACACCGCAGGTTTCCCAATCCTACATGCACGGGTTCAACTGGGATATGAATCCCGGCGACGGAGTCATGGTCATCGGTCAATACGGATGGGCTCATGAATTTTTCAAACCTGCCGCTCCCTCGGTTCCCGCTGTCACCGCTGGCGCCGGCGATGGAAAATCCGTTGCCCCCGCAGCGAATGATGGAAAGACCTTCTCCGTGCCCGCTTCCGAGGCCATCCCGCACGGTCTTCCCGGTCACTACTGGATGGGAGGCTACTATTCCACCTGGACCTATCCCCAGTTCGGCAGCACCCAGGGACAGAACGGTGCATACGGTCTCTACTGGCACTTCGACCAGATGCTCTACCGCATGAGCCCCTTCAAGGATACCGGTCTTACCGCCTGGAGTGCCATCATGCTCTGCCCCCAGCAAAACACGGCCAAAGTTCCCTTCCAGTACAACGGCGGTCTTGTCTACACCGGCATGATCCCATTCCGTCCCAAGGATATTTCCATCTTCGGTATCGCCTATGGCAATTTCAGCTCCAACTACGCCCAGGCCAATCAGACCTCACTCGGAGGGTATGCCACCTACGAGCTCGTCTACGAATTCGGCTACCGCATTAACCTGACCAAGTTTATGTACATCCAGCCCGATGCTCAGTGGATCATTAATCCGGGCGGCTCGGGTACCATCCCCAA
>CAIZIQ010000285.1 GCA_903933015.1 uncultured Spartobacteria bacterium
ATTCTGTTTGCCCTCATGGAGGTCAGGATACCCAGACCAATCACGGCCAGTACAATAATTGCAGCAATCCCGCCGAGAAGGGCGCCTCGGTGATTCAACCAGAGTAGTTCTGCTCCGGATGGAGGGGCGATTTCCTGATCGGCTTCGGGGGGCGTGAAAATAGAGGACATTGAAGCAGAAGTGAAAGGGGAAGAGTGAAATGTGGGAAGTGAAAAGTGAAAGGGAAGCGGCAAAAAAGCAAGAAGGACAGCCGGTATCCCTGCTGTCCTTCAAGGAAGGTTAAAAAATAAACACCCTGATCAAACTTAGCCGCCAACTTGGGCGCGGGCTTCCTCTGCAAGTGCAGTGCTGAGATAGCGTTCGCCGGTGGAGCAGGCAACCGTGACGATGAGCTTGCCTGCGTTTTCGGGACGCTTGGCTAGTTCGATGGCTGCATGGACATTCGCTCCGGAGCTAATGCCGGCGAGGATACCCTCTTCCTTGGCAAGTCGGCGGGCCATTGCAAAAGCCTCATCATTGGTAACGGTGATGACTTCGTCGACGACATCCAGATGGAGGTTCCCCGGGACGAATCCTGCGCCTGTACCCTGAATTTTGTGAGGGCCGGGTTTCACGGGTTCTCCTGCTCGGGTCTGGGAGATGACGGGTGAGTCCTTGGGTTCGACAGCAACGGCCTTGAATCCGGGCTTGCGAGACTTGATCGACTCGGCCACGCCCGTGATAGTGCCGCCTGTGCCGACTGCGGATACGAGGATATCGACTTTTCCGTCCGTGTCCGCCCAGATCTCCTCAGCGGTTGTCTTGGCGTGAATTGCGGGGTTTGCGGCGTTGTTGAACTGCTGCGGCATCCAAGAGTCGGGCGTCTCTTTTAGGATCTGCTCTGCACGGGTAATGGCGCCTTTCATCCCCTCGGAACCGGGGGTGAGGACGAGCTGGGCACCCAGCATCGCGAGGAGAGTGCGGCGCTCGAGGCTCATGGTCTCGGGCATGGTGAGAATCAGTTTGTATCCTTTGGCTGCTGCGACAAAGGCGAGAGCGATGCCGGTGTTGCCGCTGGTCGGTTCCACGATGGTGGTGCCGGGCTTGAGCTGCCCCTTGGACTCGGCATCAGCGATCATGGCGGCACCGATGCGATCCTTCACGCTGCCGAGTGGGTTGAAAAATTCACACTTCACGGCGATTGTCGCGGGAAGGCCCTTGCTGATGTGGTTGAGGCGCACGAGCGGGGTGCGACCGATGGTATCGACGATGGAGTTGTGGATGTTGCCCATGAGAGTATTGTGCAGGTATTGGTTAATGACTACTACATTGGTCGCAAATTCATTCCAAGGAATAATTCTACAGCGATATCTGTAAAGGAAAGAAGGTCAACCACGGGGAGAGAAAAGTGCTCGAAGAGGGACTTGAACCCACACTCCTTTCGGAACCAGATCCTAAGTCTGGCGCGTCTGCCAATTTCGCCATTCGAGCGGCTGGGATAAACTGGCCGAGTTATCGTCTTGGCTCAAGGTTCTTTTATGTCAGGTGCCCTGCGGGGTCAGTGTTTGATCAAGGCATCGGATTCAAGTCGGCGGAGGGATTTTTTGGAAAGGGCCTCCTCGAATAAGTCCGGATGCTCGCTGAAGAAGTTCTTAACAGAGTGATCGGAGAAGCTTTCACGGAGCACATTTCCATGGTCAAGGATCCTCACCAGATACCCTGCGCGTGGTGAAATATTGGGCGTAACCTTCTGGCAGGACGGCTTTGACTTGGTTGCTTTGGAAAGCTTGGCCGGTTTCTTGAGCCTTATTGGTTTTGCGGCAACCTTGTAGGTCGCATGAGGATTAACGACATCAAAGACAGCTGTATCATCGATCGTGTAGGGATCATCATGATTGCCACGTTTCAAGAAGAAGCACTGTACCTCGTAGGTGGTGCCTGCCTCTGCATGGCTGACAATACGGATGGAGAGTTCCTCGATGTCGTTCTGCATTTCGCCGGATGTGACTGTTCCGAATGCTGTCTCATGGACTGAGAGACTTGGAGCGTGTGAAGGTAGGGTTGCAAGCGCGCTTGGCAGAAGGCACAGGGGAATCAGGGCTCTCATGCAAAAGTGAAAAACGGGATATCTCATGGCTTGTGATCCTTGATGTCAGGAGAGACTGGCGGCAAGCGGATTAGTGCTTCCAGAGAGGGAATCCTAGGGAAGGATTATACGGATATGGTTAATGACATTAATTGTTTTCCCTGTTAACTAAAATGCCATTCCCGCCCCTGCCTCTTCTTTCCATGGTTGACCCGTCACGACTTCCCACTGCTCTCGGCAAACGAGCGGCGACCCAGGGATGGCTCAAATGGGCGATCCTCTTCTCGGCGTGTCTCGGGGCGATGATGGAGACGGTCGACACCAGTATTGTGAATGTCGCCGTCCCCGATATGCGGGGGAATCTTGGGGCCACTCTCTCCGAGATAGGATGGGTATCCACCGGGTACACGATGGCTAATGTGATCATCATTCCATTAACCGCGTGGCTCGGTGTTCGTTTCGGGAAAAAGAACTATTTTCTCTTCTCCCTTGTATCCTTCACGGTTGCCTCCGTTCTTTGCGGCATGGCAGACAGTCTCGGCACACTGATCGCTGCACGCGTTTTTCAAGGACTCGCGGGAGGTGGTCTGCTGGCCAAGGCCCAATCGCTCCTCTTTGAAACCTTTCCACCTGCCGAGCAGGGGATGGCCAGTGCGGTCTTCGGTCTCGGAGTGATCGTCGGGCCCGCCATAGGTCCGACGCTGGGTGGCCTGATCACTGACGGGTTGGACTGGCGCTGGATTTTTTTCGTGAATGTTCCGGTTGGGCTGGCCGCCATCTGGATGATCTACACCTTTCTTCCCCAAGACGATGCTGTGCATCGCGCCGATGGTGGGGGAGCGACCGTCGACTGGTGGGGGCTGCTCTGGCTGACCTTGGGATTGGGAGGGGTCCAGTTGGTGCTGGAGCAGGGTCAACAGGAGGACTGGTTTGCCTCCAACTTCATTCGCTGGGCCTCCTTCATCAGTGTTGGGAGTCTGATTCTCTTCGTTCGTCAGGAACTCGGCACACGGCATCCGGCGGTCGATCTCCGAGTCCTAAGACACAAGGCTCTCATGGCCGGCAGTCTGTATTCGATCGTTCTTGGATTCGGGCTCTACGGGGCTGTTTTCATCATTCCGATCTTTGCCCAGTCACAGCTTCACTTTACGGCCACCAAGACGGGGCTGATGCTTCTTCCCGGTTCCATGGCCTCTGCGGTCGTGATGATCATGTTCGGAAAATTCCTTAAAAACTACGATCAGAGGATCCTGATTGCCACGGGGGCCGTGATTCTCTGCATCTCAATGTGGGCATTGGGTGACCTCAGTCCTGACACGGGTCAGGATGAACTTTTTTGGCCGCTGATAGGTCGCGGGGTCGGGACAGCTTTGATTTTTCTTCCCCTCTCCATCGCGACACTCGGTGGCATTCCCCGGCATGAGATCCCTGCAGCGGCTGGAATCTTCAGCCTTACCCGGCAAATGGGTGGAAGCATAGGCATTGCCATCCTGACGACCATGCTGGAGAAGTGCGCTCTGATTCATCGTGGCGATCTAGTCAATAACATCAATCCGTTGAGCGTTCCCTTTGTCCAGCGTTCCCTGATGGCGAACTTCGCACTGACTCCTCAAACGCCTGACATTCAGATGGCCTCGACCCGTACATTGAGCGTCTTTGACAATATCATCACGCTCCAGTCGAACATCCTTGCCTCCATCGATATCTTCCAGACGCTTGCCTGGATGTTCCTGCTGACGCTACCGCTCATCCTCCTGCTCAGCCGCGGGGGAGGAAAGCCCTCCGGAGCCCATTGACATCAAGCAATTGACTACCCATTCAAAAATCATGAACGACGAAAACAAAACTCCGGCTCCGCCTCCCCACCAGATGCCGGTAAAACCATCACCCATGGATCCCAGGAAACGGAAGGCCCTCCTGATCGTCGGTGCGATCTGCGCAATCTTTGTCCTCAGGTATGCGGTCTACCGATTCTTTCATGAGACCACGGACAATGCCTACATCACAGGGCATATCCATTACATTGCCCCGCAGGTCACGGGGATCGTGAAGACCGTCGCGGTGGAAAACAATGCGAGGGTGAAGGCAGGAGAACTCCTCGTTCAAATTGATCCGGAGCCCTTTGATGCCCAGCTTGCGGATGCCATCGCCAAGAACGAGAGGGCTCAGGGCGATTACCAGCGTGCGCAGGGACTTGCCAGTACGCGCGTGGTCTCGGTCCAGGATCTGGCCCATGCCAAGGATGATGCGAATTCGGCGTCCGCCCAACTGCGGATGGCGGAACTCAACCGCAAGTACACCACGATCGTGTCACCCGTGGACGGAGTGATCGGGGGACGCAATGTCGAGGCTGGCAACACGGTCATGCCTAGCATCAACCTGCTGGCTGTCGTGGAGGGAAATCCGTGGGTCGAGGCTAACTTCAAGGAGACCCAGGTGGCCCATATCCATCCGGGTCAGAAAGTGAGCCTCACGGTGGATGCCATACCGGGAAAGACCTTCGAGGGGGTGGTTGCCAGCATTGCGCCGGCCAGCGGTCGGCAGTTTGCCCTCCTTCCCGCTGACAATGCCACGGGTAACTTCACAAAAATCGTCCAGCGACTTCCCGTCCGCATTGAGTTCACCAAGGATTCTGTGCAGGGATATGAGGAGAGGCTTGCTCCGGGGTTATCCGTCATTGCTTCCGTCCGTATCAGATAGCCTTCTCCAGCCGACAAGATTGCCCACATCTTTCAGTAACCTGCCACCTTGGTGAAAATCTTCCTCCGACTCTGGCTACCACTGCTTTTTACGATCTGGATTTCCTATCTATTCCTGGATCGGCCACTCTGCGAGTTTGTTCATGATCAGGGCATCCCAGAATATCTCACCTCTCATTGCTTGTTGGAACACTGGCCTGCGCTCACTCACAACGAAGGTAAGGATGCTTCCTTGGTAGTCCAGTTGGTTGAATGGCCACCCCTGATGTCAGGAATCGCTCCTTTATTGATGATTTTTGCCTTCTTCCTTAAGTCGGGCAGGCCGAAATATCTGCTTAACCTAATGGGAATCTCTATCCTCCTGACTTTTGTACTCAAGAACGAACTGAAATGGGTTTTCAGTCGCTATTGGCCGGTTACCTGGACTCATCAGAACCTCTCGTGGATCTCCGACCATGCGTACGGCTTCCAATGGTTTCAGGGCCGGATCTTCCTGGGAAATGATCAAATGGGTTCCTTTCCCTCAGGTCATGCGGCGATAGCTTTCGCGGCTTTACTGCCAGTAGGCATGGTTTACCGAAAGCTGATGCCATCGATCATTTTCCTAGCCCTCCTAGAAGCTCTCTTCATGGTGGCATTCAACTACCATTTTCTCAGCGATATCATTGCTGGGATTGTGGTCGGAAGTCTCTGTGCCATGTTGGTTGATCGACTGCTCTCGAGCACGGACACGCTGGTCCGTCAAATGACCCCAGGCTCAAGCTCCTTGAGCGACTCCTGTGCGTCGGGTGTCATCCGGTCATAATAGGACACATCTTATGAGTCCTCACGAACAGGCACGCAGGATTGTCGATTACGAGGCCCGACGAGATGACGAGGGGCACCTGAAGGTCTATCATCTTCCCTTCGGAGACGGGGGAGGGGAGCGCGAGGTGGCTGGTATCAATGATCGCTATCATCCCGAGGCTCTCGACCTGATTGAGAAGCTGATTACTGAGAGCAAGTATGTGGAAGCGGAGGATGCGGCTGCCGATCATATCCGGAAATACACGGACCCTGTGGCTATGCTTTCGGAGGTTCCTGCCGTCCAATTTGCACTGCGGGATGCCTCCTTTAACAGAGGTCCGACCGGTGCCGTAAAGATTCTTCAGGATGCACTGGGTCTTCCGATCGATGGGGTTGCCGGGCCAAACACCAAGGAAGCTCTTCATGAAGCAGAGCAGAATCCACGGGAACTGCTTGGTAAGCTTCGCTCAGCGCGTGAACGATACGAACGCCATACTCGTGATGAATCATCCAAATTCTGGGCCGGACTTGCCAGTCGCTGGGACCGTCAGCATGCCGACAGTATCTCGATGCTTGCCTAGATCCACGGTTCGGTTTTTTCTTCAACCTTTAACCCTTACCCCCCACACAGTGATGACCAAGTTTCTTTCGATGTTCCGTTCACCCGATGGTAAAAACTACTTCGGCACCTTTGCCCTGGTGACGACGCTCTTTTTCCTCTGGGCCTTCTGCAACTCCATGATCGACACCATGGACAAGCACTTCCAAGACCTCCTTCATCTCTCCCGTTCCCAGTCCGCCTGGGTCCAGTTCGCCCACTATCTCGGTTACTTTTTGATCGCCCTCCCTGCTGGCTGGATCGCCCAGAAGCTAGGCTACCGCAAGGGGATCATTGCGGGGCTTCTGCTGGTCTCTCTCGGTGGTTTCTGGTTCATCCCAGCGACCCATATCGCCCAGTTCTGGGCCTTCCTGCTCGGCGTCTGCATCGTGGCCATGGGATTGACCTTCCTTGAGACGATCGCCAATCCCTACACCACTGTTCTGGGTAATAAGAAATTTGCTGCCTCCCGAATCAATCTTGCCCAGTCCTTTAATGCCATTGGATGGCCTCTGGGGCCGATTGTCGGTGGTATGTTCTTCTATTCGGCGAGTGGCAATGCAGAGGCGGCCAACCAGACTCTCTACATTCCTTATCTAGGCATTGCGATTTTTGTTCTGATTCTTGCCGTTTTTTTCATTTTTGCACCTCTTCCTGAACTCAATACGGAGGATGCCTACGGGTCAGATCACCATTCCGACGAAGAGGTTGCCCCCGCGAAGTCGATTTGGAGATATCTTCACTTCCCCGGAGCTGTTGCGGCCCAATTCTTCTATGTTGCAGCACAAGCCGGCATTTTCAGTTTCTTCATGAACTACGTCTGTTCTGACACTCCTCCGGTGCCTGAATGGCTTCGCAGTTCCTTCTTGATCGGGGGTGCCAAGGGAATCCATACCCAAGCAGATGGTCTAGCATTCTTCACTGAAAAGGGTGCCGCTGCACTAAGTGCCGTAGCCTTTCTCTTTTTCGTGGCCGGTCGATTCACGGGTGCTTGGTTAATGAGTTTCATCCGTCCCTACATTCTCTTGGGCTCCTACTCTGTCATTAGCGCCCTGCTCTGCGTAGTTATCCTTATGAAACTTGGTTGGATTTCTGTCGCGGCCCTATTCCTGATATACTTCTTCCTGTCGGTCGGATTTCCCACGATTTTTGCCCTCGGCATCTGGGGCCTCGGCAAGCGGGCCAAGATTGCCTCGGCCTACATTGTGATGGCCATCATGGGTGGCGCTATCATGCCGAAGCTCATGGGATGGCTGAGTGATAAGTATGGAACGATTTCCGGATGGTACGGACGTATGGATCAATCGGCACAAAACAACAATCTCATGACGCCCGGATTCGTGATGCCCCTGATATGCTTCCTGCTGATTGCTCTATACGCCTTCAACTGGTCACGCCTGAGTGGTAGCACGGGAGAGGATGTCTCGGTGAACCAGAGCGGCCATTAAGAGGCCCTTGGCACTGGAGGGGGGAGTAAGAAAATCCCCCACCACGGTGGGGAGGCTGGCTCCTGCTAAATATGAAGTCCGAGGAAGTCTCGGACGAAGGTATTGCCAGATCCAGACGTGATCTCCTCCGGGGTGCCGATCTGTTGGATCGAACCCTTGTTGATGATGACGACGCGGTCGGCGACCTCAAAGGCCTCCTCTTGATCGTGGGTGACAAAGAGGCTGGTGAGGTGGGTTTTCTCATGAAACTCAGCGAGCCATCGGCGCAGTTCCCGACGGACTTTCGCATCGAGGGCTCCGAAGGGTTCGTCTAGCAGGAGGACGCGCGGTTCCACGGCGAGGGCACGTGCAAAGGCGACACGTTGTCGTTGACCTCCTGAGAGTTGGGATGGGAAGCGTGAAGCAAGACCTGACAACTGGATCGTCTCAAGCAGCGAGTGAACCCGTTCCTCAATCTGAGAGCGGGATAGGCGCTTCGAACGGGGAGCGACGCGTAGGCCGAAGGCGATATTCTCGAAGATCGTCAGGTGATTGAAGAGTGCATAGCTCTGGAAGACGAAGCCTGCCTTTCGTTCGTTGGCTGTCTTTTGGGTGACCTCTTCACCATGGAAGCTGATGCGGCCCGAGTCGGCAAATTCAAGTCCGGCGATGATGCGTAGCAAAGTGGTCTTTCCCGAGCCGCTAGGCCCCAGGAAGGCAACCATCTCGCCCGTCTCAATATGAAGAGAGACATCGTTCACGGCGGGGAAGGCCCCGTAGCTCTTATGCACGGAATTGATCTCGATACTCATGTTAAAAAAATCTGAAGGCTAAAGTTGGTAAATTGGTGGTTGGAAACCTGGAGGAAATCCCTGGTGGATTTAGGGCTAGGCCGGATGGCGAGTTTCGATCGTCTGGA
>CAIZIQ010000286.1 GCA_903933015.1 uncultured Spartobacteria bacterium
ATCCAGCAGGGCGGTGTTTCCACTGGGTAGGTATGTCTTCTCGGTGAGCAACGGCACTTCAGTCACCGGTACGGAGGAGTAACGAACTTCGGGCGACGTGCTAAAGAGGGTCAGACTCAATCGCACAGGGTAGGTGGCATTCTCCTGTTTTTGCTGATCCAGGAAGGCATTCACTCCCTCGAGTGTACCGGCCTTGATCGATTGCATGGATCCGGATTGGTCAAGAATGAAGGCGATTTCGGTAAGGTTGTTGGAGTTGTTGGTCATAGGTGCTTCTTGTTTCGTGTTCGGTCGTTTGGTGCTTTAAGGACCCCGTGTCCCTGCCGCTCTATAATTATACCCACCTGATAGGTCACAGGGTGTCCTAGGCCATTAAAAAGTTCTGCTATTGTGCGATTCCGATAGGGACGATGCCATTGCCGGACCAAGTCGTAATTCCATTGGGACCGTAGGCGGTGCCGCCACCACACCCGCCATACCATGTGGTGATGCCGTTGGGGCCGTAGGCAGTTCCACTCCGGCTATTCCCGTACCAAGTGGTGATACCATTGGGCCCGTAGATGGTGCCGCTCTGGTTTTCATGATCGTGATGGCAGTGCGAGGTGGGATAATCCCAATCATCGGGATATGCATGGCTCACGGAAGGGAGTGCGATGGCCACAACTGCCAGGAGTCGGAGGATGGTTTTGTTCATGGAGTGTCATCGTAACGCTCCGCATGGACACCAAGTGTCCCAGCTCTTTATTTCATAAGTAGTGCTACAAAAACTTGCAGGTTGAATCCCTATCGGGAGGGGAGTATGGATGGGGAATGAATCCAGTGGTAAGCGATCTCATTGCCAAGAACCGTGACGCTGTCACGGAGTTGTGCCATGCCCAAAAGGTACTGGGATTGGAACTATTCGGGTCGGCAACCAGTGAGGACTTTGATCCTGATCTAAGTGATCTGGATTTTCTGGTGGAATTTCAGGATCCGGATCGTCCAGGTATCGCCGACCGTTTTTTAGGTCTTGCTGAGGGATTGGAACGAATCCTTAACCATAAAGTGGATCTCGTGACGAAGAGGTCGTTGAAAAACCCTGTTTTTATCGGCTCGATTAGTCGTTCCAAAGAGGTTGTCTATGCGGGATGAGGCTCTAAAGCTTCTGACTGATATCCGGGAGGCGCTGCTCGAGATCGAATTGTTCACTGCCGGAATGAATCTGGCAGGGTATGAATCAGATGCTCTCCGCAGGGCTGCAGTTGAGCGCAAGTTTGAGATCATCGGGGAGGCTTGCAACAGGCTCTCCCTGCGGGATGAGGCAACTTTTGAAAAAATTGCCCATGCACCTCAGATTATCGGATTTCGTAACAGGCTGATACATGGATATGACGCCGTTGATCACGCGATTGTTTGGGATGTGTTACAGAACAAGCTTCCGCGCTTGAAGGCCGAAGTTGACTCCCTGTTGGGTTGAAAGTTCTTAAAAGCCTGGGGTCTAGGACACTCTAGGACCTTGTTGCCCTGTTAAGGGTGGATCTCTAAATTAGATCCACTCTCCCATGTCCAACCCCAAGCTCATCTTCCTGGACCAACCGCAATACCTTGCGGAGCAGGTGGCGGGAGCCCTGCTCGAGGGAGTGGAGGGGAACCCCTTCGATCTGTCCAAGACGGAGGTCTGGATTCCGACATCGGGTGCGGCGCGCAGGATTCGGCATGCGCTCGCAAAAGTTTCCTCGGAGCGGGGAAGCGGTGTGATCTCGCCCAAGTTCTCCTCCCCAATGAAGGCGCTGCTCCCGAAAGGGCCGCTGGCTTCGCGATCGGACCGTGAGGCGGCCTGGGGGCTGGTGCTCCATAAGACACCACGCACCGCGATGGAGCATCTCTTCCCCAAGGGTGAGGTGCTGGAGGGGGAGCAGGCACTGCTCGGGACGGCCGGCATGATGTGTGATCTCTGCGACCTGCTGGCAGAGGGAGGCATCACTCCCGAAGTGCGAAGCATCCCGAGGATCTGTTCCGAGGATGAGGAGCGGTGGCAGGAAATCGCCCAGCTCTACCGCGGGTATCTCGATGTCCTGAAGGATCACCACCTCTGGGACCCGAATGAGGCACGCATCAAGGCGTGGGAGGAGCCGGTCGGGCCGATCAGTTCGCTCACGATTGTCTGTCTTCCCGATCTTACCAAGGCCGCTCAGTTGAAGGCGGAGAGCGTGCTCAAGGCCGGCATTCCGGTCACGGTCCTTGTCTGGAAACCCAACAACTCCACGACATGGGGAGGGGGATTTGATGCCTGGGGTAGGCCCCTTGCCAGCGAGTGGCTCTCCGCGGAAGTACCACTTACTCCTGAGCAGATCGTGATGGCAAAGGACCCGGCGGAGGAGGCGGTGCTTGCCATCGATTTCCTGAGCAAGGCCGGAGGGGATCATTCA
>CAIZIQ010000287.1 GCA_903933015.1 uncultured Spartobacteria bacterium
ATCTCTTCCGGCGGCCAGATGGTTCGCACCCGCATCGCGGAGATCCGCGAGACCAGCAGGAACACCATGGGGGTCAAACTCATGGGACTCCCGGAGGGGGAGAAGTTGCAGAGGATTGCGCCCGTCGTTTCCCAAAAAGACGAAGAGACTGGGGCTGAATAAGCCCCATCTCTTTTGAGGCTTGGGATTTTGACGCGGGGCGTCGTTGCCGCTCGGTCGGCGTAGGTTTGTCTGCCGATCGTCCCCGATCAGGCATCCTCGGATCTACTGATCCGAGGACTTCTCGGCCAGTGCCTCGAATGACATCTACGAGGGAGAGGCAAGCAAAGCCGCGGTCCGAAGCGCGTCATCTGAACTTCCGAGCCTGAGATGGGCAGTTCATTGATACGCACAAGCCCCTCGATTCAGACTCTACCTTTTTGGCAGAAAAGGACCGCAACTAATTGAGTGATTCCACCGCTCTGAGGGTGGTGATCTCCTCCCGGAGGTGGAGTCCTTAGTCGGCGCAAATGGAGCGAATCTTGGTGATGGATTCGGGATTCTTCCCCGCATCCTGAAGGGTCAATCAAGCGTGGTCACAGGTTTACAAAAAACAAAAAATTTTTATTCGCGTATACACTTTTTCCATTTAATGATGTTGAAGGCATTTGATATCCAGAAATCCAAAAAACGCTGAAACCGTGAAAAAAATCATCCTTGCAATTGTCCTATCAACTACGTTTACCCAAATTTTCACGTTTAGTGCCCTAGCTGATTCAAACTCCTTGACGTTGGGTTTTAATATTACTGGTTCTGGCGTCAATGCGTTGGGAAAAATCTCCTACATCCCGATTACATTACCGGGATACGGGACAGCATGGAAGGTGACAGGCATTTCAGGTACATTCACCGATTCTGTCTCGGGAATCACCGGTACAATGGTTGGCGTCCAGTCGGCAAGTATGAGTTACACGAACCTGCCATCTGCCACCAATCATGGAAGCATGTCCTCTTCGTTCGCCTATCCGATTTCCTATGATAATATTATCTATCCTGGAAACAATAGTCCTAATACCTGTCCTGAATATTACAATTATAGCGGAGGAACGCTGGATGCTTTTGGTCTTCTTTTTACGGTTAAGAATTCCAAAGGACAAACTAATATAATTGATCTATGGAGTAATGGAAATCTCAATAATGCCTCTAACAATCTGGGATTGGATTACGGGATCGCTGAAGGCACCTTGAATTCTACCGGCAGCGTCAATTTCCGAGGAATAAGATATTATGGTGATGGTAATATCTACCAAAGCAGTCCGACGTCATATACTGGTAGTGGAATTAGTTTCTTAACTCAAACAACGGGATTTAATGTTTCTGGTCAGGGGGTTAGCATTCAAGGTGCTATTGCTTATTCCCCGATCACACTGCCCGGATATGGAACCGCATGGAAAGTAACTGATATTGCTGGCACATTCACTGATACTGTGTCGGGAATCTCCGGTACGATGGTTGGTATCCAGTCAGCAAGCATGAGTTACACAAACCTGCCATCTGCTACCAATCACGGAAACATGTCCTCTTCGTTTGCCTATCCGATTTCCTACGACAACATTATTTATCCTGGAAATGACAGCCCCAATGCCTGCCCTGAATACTACAATTACAATGGAGGAATGCTGGATGATTTCGGTATCCTATTCAATGTGAGGAGTACCAACGGAATCACCAATGTGGTGGATATCTGGAGTAACGGCAATTTGAACAACTCATCTAACAACCTAGGCCTTGATTATGGGATTGCTGAAGGTTCATTCAGTCCCAGCGGAGGTACTCAGTTCCAAGGATTGCGATATCTTGGTGATGGCAACATCTACCAGAGCAATCCCAACTCCTACCAGGGTAGCGGGCTTAGTCTATTCACACCGTTGAATAATGGTTTTTGGTATGCCATTGATGGCGGTTCCATCTCGATCCTTGGTTATATTGGAACCAATCAGAACGTTATTGTGCCCACAACGATTTCGGGTCTGCCAGTGACTTCTGTAGGTGATAATGCGTTTATCAATCACAATGGTATTACCTCGGTGACTATACCCAACAGCGTCGTCACCTTGGGCAACTCCGCCTTCTTTGGGGACTCCAACCTGACATCCGTGACGATCCCTGACAGTGTGGTGAATTTTGGAACAAACGCTTTCGGAAATTCCGCTAATGTTCAAATCAGCGGCTCTCAAGGGTTGCTCTCATATCTCCAATCAGATGCCAGCGCTCTCGGTTTCACGGGTAACGCTCTGACTGCCATACAGAGTGGCGGGAGCGAAAGCCCAACTGGCAACCTGGATTGGATTCTGAACTGGCTTGTCTCCAACGATTCATTCATCTCAAGGGTTGCTTCGAGGATTCTTTCTGGAACGAACAACTATGGACTTGCAGTGAAGCAGAACCAGACATTGACCTTTCCTGCTCCCAATCCTGTGACCTACGCTAGCAATGCTTCCAAGATTGCACTCTCGGCGACTTCTTCAGCAGGTCTGTCTCCGATCACTTTTACGAGTGCGAATGGTGCCGTGGCTTCCATTGTGAACAATACCATGTCTGTCGTGGGAGCGGGTTCGACCACGATCACGGCGAGTCAGGCGGGTAATGCCCTCTGGAATCCGGTCTCGGCCTCCCACACCTTCGTGGTGAACCCGATCACCCAGACGCTCTCCTTTCCTAAGATCCCGACGCAGTTGAGCGTGGTTGGTCAGCATGTCACTCTCTCGGCGACTTCGTCGGCAAAGCTAAACCCAATCACGTACTCGGTGGCCAATACAGCGATCGCCTCAGTCTCGAGTAATGTCCTGACAATCCTTGGATCCGGTACGACCACGGTCACTGCGACGAATGTCGGAACCCAGAACTATACGCCTGCCGGAGCTGTCCAAAACCTGATCGTGAAGTAGGGGAGTTGAGTTTGATCGCTTGTCTTGCGTGATAACTTTATCCCGTGCTAGGGTACGGGCATGAAAGCTACCGAGCTTCCGATCGCTTTGGATCAAGCGCGAATCGATATGTTTTGTAGTAGCAAAGGCATTCGCCGATTAAGCTTTTTTGGATCGGTGGTGAGGGAAGATTTTAATCCAAGAGTGAGCGATGTGGATGTTTTGGCTGTGTTTCAGCCAGGAGCCTTGGATGGCGTGGGTCTTGATTATTTCGGCTATGGCGATGAACTCTCGGAAATCATCGGCCGCAAGGTCGATTTCTGCTCCAAGCTCAACAAATATATTCTTCCAACGGTAACCCGCGAGATGCTCACCATCTATGAGCGCACATGATCCGCTGGTAACGCTCCGTCAGATGGCGGATTTTATCAAGGAGGCGCAGGGACTTGCCCAATAGAAATCATTGGATGCGATCATGGATGATCCTGTTCTCTTGAGGGCCTTTGAGCGGGTCATGGAGTTGGTCGGTGAATCCGCTAAGAGACGTCCGCAGGGTCTTCGCGAACGCTACCCCGAGGTGCCTTGGCGTAAGATTGCCGGAATGCGTAATGTCATCAGCCATGCTTACGAGGATCTGACCTATGGCATACTTTGGGATGCACTTCAGATTCAGTTTCCTCATCTGCTCTCCACCGTGGAGCGCATGATCCCTGATCTCGAAGGCTAAGAAGTGGGATCTCACGCAGCGGCGTGGAGCAAAAAAGCAGGCTGATTTTAGTCTAGTTCGATAGATACCCTCCCCCGCCCATTTATCTCTGCGTCTCTGCCCTAGATCCGCTGTGTTTCTCCCTTAATTCAGGGGAATAAAAAAGCCGCCCCCATCTCTGGGAGCGGCTTTCCTTTTGGAAGGAAAACTTTACGTTACTTCATCAGGAGAGCGGCGCGTGAGCGCTTGATCTCGCGGGTGATTTTGCGGTGCAGGTGAGCGGCGAGGCCGGTCATGCGACGGGGAAGGATCTTGCCGGCCTCGGTCGTGAACTTATGAA
>CAIZIQ010000288.1 GCA_903933015.1 uncultured Spartobacteria bacterium
CAACCACGTCGTGGGGAGCCGCCTCCCGTTGGCCGGCGGGGCTTACGCGGATGTAGCGGGCCTTCTCCCGGAGTTGCTCCAAATTGGCTGCGCCGAGGTATCCCATGCCGCTCTGAATTCCGCCGATGAGGGTCGCCAGGACACGATCGACAGGGCCGCAGGCCTCCTTGAGAGCCTCGACTCCCTCGGCAGCCACCTTGCGGGTGGTGTCGGCCTTATCATGACCGTAGCGGGCGGCGCTGCCGGCCTTCATCGCGGTAAGGCTGCCCATGCCGCGGTACTGCTTGTAGAGTTTGCCGCTGATCTCCATGACCTCGCCGGGAGCCTCGGTACAACCGGCGAAGATGCCGCCGCATATGACTCCCTGGGCCAGGGTGAGAGCCTTCACAATATCACCGGACTTGGTGATGCCGCCGTCGGCCAGGATGGAGACTCCCTTGGCCTTCGCGGCCTTGGAGCAGACATAGAGGGCCGTCATCTGGGGGATGCCAACACCGGCCACGATGCGCGTAGTGCAGATGGAACCGGGGCCCTGACCCACCTTGATCACATTCGCGCCGCAATCGGCAAGATACTCGACACCAGCCGCACTGGTCACATTCCCGGCGATGATAGGCAACTCAGGGAAAGCATCGCGAACCACCCTGACCGTATCGCCGACTCCCTTGCTGTGGCCATGAGCCGTGGAGACCGCAACGACGTCAACGCCACGTTCCACAAGGGCCCCGACATGGTTCAGGATCCGTTCACGGTCGAGTTCGCCGAAGGCGTTGCGCGTTGCCGAAACCGCGGCACCGCACATGAGTCGGAACTGGGAATCGCGGGCCGGCTTGAACTGGGCCTTGCGTTCCTGGGTGATCTTTTCCACATCGCTCATGGTGATGAGCCCGTGGAGGCGGTCCTCATCGTCAACCACCAGCAGCTTGTGAATCCCCAGATGCTCGGTGAAGAACTTGTCGGCGATGGCGATCGGATCCTTTCCCAGCTTCTTCCTGGTCACGGTGTGGACCTGACTGCGAGGGGTCAGAGCCTCGGAAACCTTTTTGGCTGCGTAGCGGGGCTTGACCACATGGCCGGAAAGTAATCCGACAAGCTTGTCCGAGGCATCCACGACCGGGAATGTGCTGAAGCCAAAGTTCTTCTCCTCGATCAGCTTGAGGACATCGCCGATCAGCTGGTCGGGGGAGACCCTGATGGGATCCTGGATCAGACCCTGGACGTGGTATTTCACACGGCTGACATGCCAGAGTTGGTCTTTCTCCGGCATGTTGTAGTGGATCAGGCCCAGGCCGCCGTTGAGAGCTAACTCGGTAGCCAAACGCGATTCCGTCACCGTGTCCATATCGGCGGAGACGATGGGTATGTTGAGCCTGAGGGTATCGGCCAGTCGGGAATCAAGCTGGGTCTGGCTCGGAAGCACCTCCGAATAGAGGGTGGCCAGCGTGACGTCGTCGAAGGTGAGCCCAACTTCGGAATTGGCCGTGAAGAAGGAATCCGCGTCGCGGTAAAAAACGCTGTCGAGATTGGAAGTAGAAGAGCGCGTCGCTGCCATGTGCAATTCTGCCCGTCGCGCGACGGCTTTGGCAAGAATTTTCCCGGCAACGGAGACTCAAGCGCGTTACGATTTCGAAAGGGAGGGCAGCTTCCTGAGATTGCTCACCACATAAGCCACGATGGCCAGGTGGATGGCCAGAGCACTCCCTGCTCCCAGCAGGTGATAACTCAAGGGAACGGTTCCCGTGGCACAGATTTTCCACAGGGCGATTCCCCCGACAGGGAAAAAGAGGAAAATGGCAGTGACCAATCCCGGATTGTAGCGTCTCAGGCGGATCGCCTGCGCGACATGCACCACGGCATTGACCAGGGTCAGGTAGACCGCGATCAGTCCGAAGCCTAGATTCACGGTGCAGGCCAGGAGAATGGAGACGAGGTTCACACCCCAGACACCGGGAATGTTGATGACAAAGACGGCGGCTTCGGAGAGAACCTCGCGACCGCTGCCAATCAGTTCATTGATGAATCGCCGGAACCGATCGTCATCATGCTCCTCGAACTGGTGCAGCATGTAGACCGGCAACTGGAGAAAAACCAGGAGCAGCGGCAGACTCCAGGATCGACAGCACACCGGCATCAGCGCCATCAGGAGAAATCCCGCAAGGAATCCCCCGTAGACCCAGAAGCGGATGATTCTGCAACCCATGGCTAGGAATGTGATTCCTTGGAGTGATCAGATCGCCGCAGCGATCGCGTCACCCATCGCAGCGGTGCCGACCTTGGTCGTCCCCTCGGACCAGATGTCACCGGTGCGGAGGCCGGAAGCGATCACCTTGCGAACGGCCGCCTCGATGGCGCCGGCAGCAGCACTCTCGTCCAGTGCATAGCGCAGGAGCAGGGCGGCGCTCAGGATCTGGGCGATCGGGTTGGCGATTCCCTGGCCCGCGATATCGGGAGCAGATCCGCCGCTTGGCTCGAAGAGCCCGAATCGGCGTGCCGATCCGGTGGACTTGCCGAGGCTCGCACTCGGGAGCATGCCGAGCGATCCGGCGATCATTGCCATCTCGTCGCTCAGGATGTCGCCGAAGAGGTTCTCTGCGAGCACCACGTCGAACTGCTTGGGCGCCTTCACGAGCTGCATCGCCGCGTTGTCGACATAGAGGTGGGACAGGGTGACGTCGGGGTACTCCTTGGCAACCTCGGTGACGGTGCGGCGCCAGAGGATGCCGTTCTGAAGGACGTTGGCCTTGTCGATGGAGGTCAGCCTCTTCCCGCGACCGCGTGCCGCCTCGAAGGCGACGCGGGCAATGCGCTCGATCTCGCTCTTCTTATAGACCATGGTGTCGACGGCGATCGGGTCGGCCGCATGC
>CAIZIQ010000289.1 GCA_903933015.1 uncultured Spartobacteria bacterium
CTCCTCATCCATTGTGAAGCGGTACTGAAGCCAAAACTGCTGCATCAGCCACGGCAAGGCGATGAAATGATAGGAAGCATTACCCAGTTTTTCCCGGACGGGTCCGGGTCCCGGGGCATGAAGGTCACCATAGCCAGTGGGATTCCCGAGTGCGGCAGAATCCTCTTGATATTCCTTCGGGACGTTGGCGATTAGATCGGCGCGGCAATCCCAGAGGAGATGGCATAGCGGCTCCGCCAACTCGGGATGATTTGCCGGAAGGACGGAGTAATAGGCGAGCTGGACGTTCAGGTTCTGCCAGTAGGCGGCCCAAACGCTCTTGCGGAACCACGGCCCCATGAGGTCGACAACGGGATATCCCTCGCGCGTGGCCGAGGCCATCTTGTAGAGCTGGATCCAGTAAAAGCTCTCGAGTCTGGCATCGGGAAGGGAGACGAAGCTGGTTGGGTAAAAGGCGTGCCACCAGTCTCGGTTGGCCTGTTCCATGGCGGGGACTCCCTTGCGCAGGGCAGTCGTGACAGCGGCCACGGCATCCTCTGCCGATCCGGTCGTGGAGTGACGGTTGGCCACGGAGATCAGAACCGTATGCTCTCCCTCGCGGACGCTCTCCTTCCACGCCGTGGCATAGTCGCTTCCAGCCTTAAGAGGCTGCACGCAGACCTCCATCCCGTCACGCGTCGAGAGAGCAAAAGGAGGATTGGGATCGTAGGTGAAGCTCTTATCGCGCTGGGGTTGAACGAGATGGCGCGGGCTGTCCCCCTGCTCCGGAACAAACGAAACGGAGGCCTTCTTCCCACCATTCCCTTCCCCCTCCCCCATCTCACCGCTCCAGGTAAACACAATCACATTATCCTTTGGAGGGACAAAGCAGCAGAGGCGGATCGTCCCAGCCTCGGTGACTAGGGTTCCGGTGATTTCGCCGTTCCAAAGATCGGTGCGGAAGTTGGCCGCGGTGATTCGCCCCGCAGGGGTCAGGAGAAGGTGGCCGATAGGGAGCCTGCAGCGATAGTGCGTAGGATTCCCACCTCGGTGGTCGTAGACGTCGCTGCGGCCGATCTCGAGGTGAAGGCTGTTGGTGGAGAGCTCGTCCCGATAGAGGATGGTTCCGAGGAGACCATTGCCGGCAAAGGGCCCCTCGTAATAGTTGGCCGGCATCCGATTCCAAATCGGATCCTGCTTGGCCATGAAAGAGGGCCAGTCGACCTTGAGCAAGACATCAGGGCCGGCTTGGAGAAGGGGCACGGCAATCAGGTTAACGATCAGAATCGACAACCAGCGGTGCGAAGGGCGCAAAACGGGGAAGAACATGTGAATCAAGATGCACAAAACCTCCGGCCAAACAAGAAAGTCATGGGAAGGAATAAAATACTCCGGGGTAGCGAGCTGGTTTTCTCACTTTCCGCACTCTGTAAACTCATCCAGTATCAATTTACCCCTTATGAAAACACCCTCCATTAACTCCCGTCTTTTTCTCCATGCAGCGGCCCTGGCTTTCATCTCGGTAGTCCACGGCGCGCCCCCCGACTGGAAAACCTTCACTCCAACCATCACCCCGATCGGGATCCCTGAACAAGGCTACGGCAAAGAATTCTATGTTTCCCCCTCGGGAGACGATGCCAACGACGGCCTTGCGCCTGAGAAAGCCGGAGCGTCAGGCCCATTCGCAACGATTGCCCATGCCCGGGATGAGGTTAGAAAACTGAAACAAGCTGGCCTTCCCAAGGGAGGGATCGCCGTGAATCTTCATGGTGGCGTCTATCAACTCCCCGAGACTCTTTCCTTCACGCAGGAGGACTCCGGAGCCTCGGGATCCCCGATCGTCTACCGGGCCTACAAGGATGAGAAGCCTCGCCTTGCAGGAGGAAAGGTTCTCAGGGCCTCTGATTTCGCGCCCATTGCGGACGCCGAGATGTCCCAACGACTCGCGCCGGAGGCGCAGGGTAAAGTTTTGGTCGCGGATCTAAAGGCACTGGGACTCAAACACACCGGTCCCTTCCCAGATATCTTCAAGGATGGGGGAGGCATCTTCGAACTCTTCTTCAATGGCAAGCGCATGAAAATCTCACGATGGCCCTACGACGACTACACCACCATGAAGCAGGTTTTGGTGATCGGGGAAAAGACAGGAAAGTCGAATATCCCTGGGGTTTTCGAATACAGAGAAGAGGAACCCGCCCGGTGGAATCCAACCAACGGCGTCTGGCTTAAAGGTCAATGGCGCGTCGGTTGGGAGGATCCCGCAATCAAGGTCGGATCGATTTCCACAACCAATCATCAGATTACGTTCGCCACGGGACTGACCGGAGGTATCGGTAGCAAATACAAACGCACCACGGTTCCCTACGGATCGGGACAGGAGAAGTGGTGTGCGATCAATCTACCCGAGGAAATCCGCAACCCCGGGCAGTGGTGCATCGACTTCAATTCTCAGAAACTCTTTTTCTGGCCTCCCTCACCTCTCGAGGGTGCTGATATCGTAGTCTCCCAACTCGATCAACCGCTGGTCTCCATCAATGGGGCTTCCGACCTTGCCTTCATCGGACTCACCTTTGAGGGATCACTCGGAGAGGGCATGATCATCGCCAGTGGTCTCCGTGACCTCGTTGCGGGATGCACCTTCCTCAATCTCGGCGGAAACGGCATCCAGCTACAGGGACGCGGATGCGGCGTCCAGAGCTGCGATATGCACGACATCGGAAAAGGGTGCGTGATCATCAACGGCAATCCAGGGGACCGTGCGACCCTGACACAATCGGGCAACTATATCGTCAATAATCACCTCCACCACTATGGCGCGCTCAAATCCCAGTACTCCGCGGCGATCAACACCGCCCGCCTCGTTGACAACGCCAAGAGAGATGAAGGTGTCGTCGGCTGCTACGTGGCCCACAACCTGATCCACCATGCACCGCGAGATGCTTTCCTCTACGGCGGAAACGATAACGTTTACGAGTTCAATGAGGTGCACCGCTGCGCCTACGACACAGCCGACACCGGGGCCTTCTACGCCTGGCTCGACTGGACGCTTCGTGGCGTCGTGATCCGCTACAACTTCATCCATGACACCGTCGGCGGTTATAATCCCGATGACGGCGCGGGTGGGTCGCTCGTCTATGGCAACATCTTCATGGGAGATCGCAGCGGCGTCCACATCGCAAGCGGACCCGACAACTCGATCATCAACAATATCTTCATCAAGGATCAGGGGCCTGTTTTCGGCATCGATGACCGTGGGATGTCGCGGGGCTACGCCACCAACTCCAAGCTCATCACAGCCGTGCAGGAAATTAACCCGACTCAACCACCCTGGAGCGAACGCTACCCAGAGATCGTGAATCTCCTGCAGGAGCACCATGAACTCCCTCTGCGAACCCTCTTCAAGGACAATGTCATCTACATCAAGAGCGGCGATCCCTACAAACTCGGGATGAAAAAGGAGAATAACACCAACACAGCCCTCATTAATTTCGTGGATAATCTGGTGACCAGCCAGGATCCGGGATTTGTCGACCTTGCTGCCGGAAACTACGCACTGAAGCCCGGATCCGAGGTCTTTTCGAAGATCCCGGGCTTCCAGCCAATCCCCTTCGACAAGATGGGGCTCCAGATCGACAAGTACCGCAAAAAACTGCCAACCGACCAAGAGGCTGGCCGTACCCCGGATCAGAATCCCTGGAAGGCGACCGATACCGACAAACATTTCTCGACCTGACGAGCCACTCGGCGCATTTGCTGTCATTATCTGATCCATGATAACCGCACGTCTGTGCGCTGTGGCGACATGCCTCCACCTGCTGGTTTCGCCTAAACTCATCGCCCAGACAACCAATAGCCCGGGTGAATACTACAAGGATACCTCCTGGAAACCCCGGGCACTTCTGCCCGCAGCCGATGCCCTGAAGGGGGATTTCTGGCCGGCCTCGCCCAAAACGAAGGTCGACTACGACGATCCCTCATTCGATCCGTCACGGCTCTCCGAGGTGCCTGCGCCAGGCGTGCATCCGCGTGTGTTGGTGACTCCCTCGGATATCGAACTCATCCGTGCCAAGGTGGCCTTGGGAGAAAAAGCCCCCGCCGAATTCCGGGCCCTTTGGGAGAGGGAAAAAAAGGCTAAGAGCGCTTTTTACGCGCTTGTTTCCAAAGATGACGCCTTGGGAAAGGAACTCGCCACCAACCTTATCTCCAAGATCCGGAGCCTAGAACCGAAACTGGATTCCATCGATAGCCGTCCCGATCACGACAACATCTGGGATGTCGAGAAATCGATTGCCGCATCCTCCGATCCCAACCCTCCCTCCGAGATCTGGTCTCTCCTCGACTACGACTATCTCCACAGGTGGATGTCTCCCGAGGAGCGCGAGCGCGCGCGACGCGTGATCGCCAGGCTGACCAAAGACAGGATCAGCAATTTTATGACGATGCCCGATCACCAGATGATCAACAATCATCAGGGCTTTGGCATGGAGTATATCCGCCTGATGCTTCTGATTGAGGGTGAGAAGGGCTTCGACAAGAAGGTCTACGATCTCGCGGCCAGGAAGACACGCGCTGTGCTTGACTGGTATCTCAGCGAGCAGGGCATGTGCTACGAGTCGATCAAGGGATGGCTCAATACCTCGGCACTTGTTGCCATCGGACGACGCGAACGCGACCTCCTCAAGCACAGCCACTTGCGGGCCAAGATGGATTTCTTCCGGCAAGCCCTGCGCTGGGAAGATGGGGAGTGGCATATCCGGGACGAGATGAGAGCCTCCGCCTTCCATGTCATCTGGCTGATGCATTACCTTCATCCCAAGGATCAAGCGGACGATCTGCTCTACGCCGCCACGCTGACCTCCCATCCCTTCCTGACCGATCCCGATGCCAAATGGCCCAATCCCGTCGGTGTCAGTCCTGAACTGCTGCTCCTTTTCGCCGGCAATGCCATGACCGGACCGGATGAAAAAACCCTCGACTGGAACGACCAGAAGTTGATCGATGCACTGAACATCCCCGTCACATGGAAAGACGATGTCCGAGGCTATGTGGAGACCCGCAACAGTTGGAAGAAAGAGGACCTGCACCTAGGCTTCACCTGCAAGCAGGACTTCTTTTACGGAGGACACGAGGCCTCCGAAAACAACCGCTTCATCCTCTGGAAGGACGGGGTGAACTGGGTGCGTGACTCGAACATGCTAGCCGTGAAGGCAACCTTCCTGCAGAACATGCTCACGATCGATGGTAAGGGACTCTCGTACCCACCCGCACCCGGTGTCTGGCTAGGAGTTGAGGAGAGCCCTGGAGGGGTGGTGGCCGCCGGTGATGGAAAAGTGGGTTACTCCTTCTCAAAGGTGATGCAGGTCCACCCCCTTGATTTCCCATCGTTGAAACTCCCCTATTACGCCCCCTTTGCGGAGGGGAACTATGACCAGAGCCGGGATATGCAGGTGGCCTTTCATCCCGGAACGATAGCCTGGGCAGACGGCTACGCCCACACCGACTACGGTCCCTGGAGCGGGGAGACCCGCTTGATAGAGTCCTACCGCAGTGCGAATCCCATGGAGCAGGCGTATCGCAGCGTGTTCCTGGCGCGAGGAGAATACCCCTACGTCTTGGTCATCGATGATGCCCGCAAGGACGAGGGGAAGCACCTTTTCGAGTGGAACATCACGCTTCCCGAGAATGTCGAACTCCTTGATGCCAAAACTCCCGCTGTCGCCTTCCAGAGTCCGGAGCCGCAGGCCGGACGCGAGGACGATCTCCTCATTTCCCGTCCGGATCCGCCACGCGATCCGAAGACTGGAAAACCAGTCGTCGCCAAGGGTGATCCATTGTTTCTTGTCCGCTCGCTCTGGCGGAACTCACCCTACGGCTTCCCGGTGCCGAAACTGAGTCACTTTAACGGATCCCCGGAGAAACCGTTCAACAACTTCTCCCATCTCTCGATCCCGGCCTTCTCCGAGTCACCCGAGTTCTGCGTCCTCCTGTACCCGCACAGGCAGGGTGATCCGATTCCCGAAACAAACTGGAATGAGGATCACACCGAATTAACAGTTCGCATCAAGGGGCAGACCGATCTCTACCGTTTCGGAAAAACGGACGGAGGTCGCACCATTTTCTCAATGACTCGTAACGGCGCGCCTGTCTTCACGACCAGTGCGCGTCCGGCACGCCCCGAACTTGAAGTTCACGGGAGTCGCTTCAACGCCGACAAGCATAGGACCACCCGCATTGAAAACCAGATTCCCGAATTTCTTTTTCCCGAGACAATCACTGTGGACCTAGTACGGCCTGCGGCTCCGGCATGCATCCACTACACGCTGGACGGCTCCGATCCCTCATGTGATTCCCCTCTTTGCCATGGGCCGATCACAATCTCCAAAAATTGCGAACTCCGAGCCAGCATCTTTGATCCCCTCTGGCCCGGGAAAACAAAGGAGGGCAGGCCGATCCAAGCTTGCTTTGTTAAGATTGATTCACCAAAAGGCCTTGAAGAAGCTCCGAAAGGAAGCCAATCCGGACTCCTTGCCCGGGTCTATGAAAAGAAGACCGTACTCTGGAATGACAAGGGCTTTTTCGACGCCTCGAAGGTCATGTTGCCCGACCTTGATCATGAAAAGCCGATCCTAGCCACCTCGGTGCCGGACTTCCGTCTTCCCTACGCCGCGCCGACACACCCTATGCACGAACAAGCAAAGGGATGGTACCGCTTCACCGGATGGTTCAAGGCCTCTTCAAAGGGTGTCTACGGCTTCACCGTCAATTCCTGTGGCCCCGTCCTGTTGACGGTTGCCGGACAGGAGGTGATTTCGGCCAAAGGGGTCTTCCACCAACAGCAGGATCTTCGGAAAGGAGAGGCAGTGCTCGGAATAGGATGGCATCCTCTCGACCTAATCGTCTGCGATCCGGTCTTCTGGAATCTTAACACGGTGGATCCGATGCCCTTCGGTGTCACAGTGAAACTGGACGATGGGAAAGATCTCCCCGTGCCTCCCGATGCCCTCTGCTTTGCCGGGGATGGCGTTCCACTGGTGCCACCACCGAAAATTCCTCACAAGGAACCCGAAACTCCCCCCGTTTGGCTGGAACCGGGAACAATTCTCAATACCTTCGACCGCACCGGAAAAAACCATGATCCGGACTATCTCGATATTGACGGCCAGAAGCCACTCCGTAGCACTAAAGCCGATTTCTTTGAAACGAACCTGCGTCCCGAAACGGTAAAAAGTCATGATGCTTGGTTCCATGCACCGGTTACGGGAATCTACGAGTTCGATTTACCAGCACGTCGTGCAGAAAATACCACACTGGGTGGACTGCGATCAGCTTATCAAAATCAGCTTCGCGTGGATGGTGACGTGATCGTTCAGCGAGGGATTCCGGGGCGGATGCCTCTTAGGAAAGTCGAATTAAAAGAAGGTTGGCACTCTATTACTCTCCGCTTCGGGGCCAGTCCGGGAACAGGAAGCGTGACTTTTCCGGATGGCCAGAAACTTCCACTGACCGCATTACTGCTCTCACGCCCGACGCAGGTGGACATCCATCCTCAGAGTGTCGACGGGGGCAAGTCCCTTTATGAGATTTACGGGCCTACCCCGGTGGAATTCACCCTTCCTGAAGGACGCCACGGAGAGATCCGATTCACCCGTGACGGAAAAATCCCAACAACGAACGATGAACTCTACACCCAGCCCATAGTCATCAGATCCTCTACGGTCTTCACGGCCTCTGCTTTCGTTGACGGGAAGGCCGTTACCGAACCGGCGAGCGTGACCTTCAATCTGGTGCACGTCCCGGAATCAGCACTGTTGGGATCCGCTGATTTCTCCCAATGGGATGGAAAAGCCGTTATCACCTCACCGAACACGAACTGCGCCGTATGGATAGCACCTGATTCACAATCCGTTCCGGGACGTTTCGGTGGCAATGCCATCCTCATCAACAAGACAGCAAGCGATGAGAAGGGTAAACCAAAGGCTCTCGATGTGAACGTAACGCATAGCTCGGGACATCCGGGATTCAAACTGTCGGGCATTCAGATGAAGGAAAACGCTCTGACCGTGGGGCTTTGGATCAAGAGTGATACCGCCGATGGAAAACTCTTCGGAAAGGAAGGACGCGATGCCTTCGGGAAATCGTACAAGACCATCTCTTTTTCCATGAATCACGGACAACTCCATGCGGAACCGGCCAAGATCAACGGAGGAACGATCGAACCTGGAACTTGGCATCACGTCGTTCTGACTGCCGATGAAAAGGCTTCCGTTCTATACCTTGACGGGATGAAGGTCACCGAGGGAGAGGGATGCAAGACACTTGCCAGTGATTCCTTTGACTTCCTCTCTGATCATCCGTCACAGGTGGAGAAGGTGGCTCTCTTCAACCGAGTCCTTACCCCCTCGGATGTGAAGCATTGGTTTCTTTGGGAGAACACCCCTGCAAAAAACAATTCTCTAGAACCTTAGTACTTCATTAGATTCTAAAAACTTACTCCCCATGAAACTTCCTTACTCTCTACTTGCCGCAATTCTTGCCTCCATAACGCTTCAACTCTCTCTCCGGGCCACCTCTCCTGAGGAGCTTCGTTCTCCGGAGAATATCGTTTTCCAGTTTAAGCAAGAGGGTGAGTTCTCCGGGTGGCCCGATGGTTCCAAGACAACGGCACGCGCCTATCTCTGGGTGCCGGAGGATTGCAAAAAACTCCGCGGCATCATTGTTCTCTGCGCCAATGTTCCGGAGATGATGCTCGCCGGGCACGAGGGTATTCGGAAAGTATGCCGCGACAACGATCTCGGCATCGTCTGGTGCCCCCAGTCGTTCATGAATTTCAAGCGATTCGGCCCTGATAAGAAGATGGCAAACACTGAATCTGTGGCCTTTCTTCAGCAACTCCTGAATGGCCTCGCCGAAACCTCGGGCTATCCCGAAGTCGCGACCGTCCCTTGGATTCCGATTGGGGAGTCCGGTCACCTGCTGATGTCGGATGCCCTTGTTGAAGCGGCACCCGGACGCGCAATCGCCGGAATCTGGCTGAAGAATAATCATCTCCCTCCGCATGACCGAACGACCCCAGCGCTTGTCATTTTCGGCTCGGCGCAGGAGTGGTCCCAAGACAAACCCGATACCAACAAGAACACGACTTTCCTCAACCGCTGGTCCTCGAATGCCGCGGGTTACGAAATGATTGTCAATGAGCGGAAGTCGCATCCCGACTGGGCCCTCACCTACGCGGTCGATGGTCAAAGCGGTCACTTCGATTGCTCGGAGAAGATCGCCGGAATGGTTGCCCGATATATCGATAACATTACGAAAGCGCGCCTGCCCAAGGATGGAAGCACCAATCTCAATTCCCTTGACCTGACAAAAGGTTTTCTAGCCGACATGCCGGCTCCGGGCCACGCTCTTACGCCAGTGCAGGCATGGAACGATACCCAAGCCTCCAACCGTGCCATGCCATGGTTCTTTGATCGTCAGA
>CAIZIQ010000290.1 GCA_903933015.1 uncultured Spartobacteria bacterium
CCCGGTGGAGTACCCACTGGATATTTGGTTGGGGACAGGCAGCACCTTCATCAAGAAGCCTGGCAACAGTTGCCTCCCAGCCATCCAGATAGTTCAGCTCCTTCGAATGCAGGAGCGCGAACTCGAGCACCTCCGTTGAGATCTCGTAACTGTGAATCTCAACGGGAATCTTGGTGCCCTGCAACTCCCGGATTGCGGTGATGGCATTGCCAGCAGGACCCAGCCCGATATCCCAGATCACGAAGGGTTCCGAGCGATTCCACTCCCCTGCCCTTTCTGCCACACGCTGCTGGCGCACATGAAGCTCGAGTGCCTCCTGACCGGGACCGCTCCCTATGTGCATCGTCTCCCCGTGGGCCACCGAGCGAATGCTCCGGGCACCCCCTTTCAGCGTCACAAGTTCAAAGGCCGGATCGGTCATGGCGGAAAGACTGGATGATTCCTTCGCATCTGTCGAAATCGTAACGAAGATTGATTTGTAAAAGACTTCTTTTGTATTACGCTTCGTCTTGTTTCCTAGGAAAACAAAAACGCAGTCTTTAACTACCGGGGGGTATGCTTCAGGACTGCGTTCCCCTTTTTAAGAATCACCGGGCATTCTGATCGTTTCGAGTTCATCAGGGATAGGGGAAGAGACCCTTGATTCCCCTCCCCTTTACCACTTGATCAGGTTCTGCGAAGATCGTGTTATGCCATCGTCCCATCCAGTCGTCTTAAGGAAATGGACCACTCTCCAGTGTTCCGACAGGATCTCGATGCAAGCCTAGGCTTTTCGATGGAAAGGATCAGTCATCATGCGGATCTCAGTTCCGCATCTGGAATCCGGGGATGGCTCGCACGTATGGTGAAAGCCCTGCGCTCACGAAACTACCGCCTCTTCTTCCTTGGGCAGATCGTCTCCCTCTGCGGAACCTGGATGACCAACATGGCCACGGGATGGCTCGTCTACCGGTTAACGGGTTCAGCCCTGATGCTGGGCATCGTGACTTGTGCGGGGCAGATTCCCATGTTCCTGCTGGGCCCCTTCTCGGGTGTCTTGGTGAACCGCGTGAACAAACAGCGAGCCCTCATCGTGATTCAGGCTCTCTCCATGCTTCAGTCATTTGCCCTGGCAGCCATGACCCTCAGCGGTCACGCCTCCGTGACAGGACTGATCATTCTGAACCTTCTGAGCGGCATCATCACGGCTTTCGACATCCCGATGAGACAATCGTTCCTCATCGAGATGATCGAGGACAAGTCCCACTTAGGGAATGCCATTGCGCTCAACTCCACCATGTTCAATGCGGCCCGCTTCATAGGTCCTGCGATTGGGGCGATTGTCATTGCCGCCTACGGCGAGGGGTGGTGCTACTTCATCGACGGGTGCAGCTTCCTGGCAGTCATTGCAGCGTTTCTCGCCATGACGATCAGTCCGGGTGGAACTGCACCCCCTCGCCGCGGCAGCGCACTCTCCGAGGTCATGGAGGGTTGGCATACCGTTTCACGCCCGGGTCCGATCCGGAGGATCATCTCCCTGCTGGCGCTCACCAGCCTCATGGGAACCCCTTACGCCACGCTGGTCCCTCTCTTCGCCGGAAGCATTCTCAAAGGAGGACCGCATACACTCGGTCTCCTGATGAGCTCGGCGGGTGCCGGCGCACTTCTCGGCGCAGCGTGGCTTGCCGGACGACGCAGCGTGCTCGGACTCGGTGCGGTTATCCCCTCTGCAGTGACGGTTTTTGGAGTGGGAGTGATCGGATTTTCTCTCTCCCGGGTCCTCTGGATCTCCATGCTCTTCCTCTTTGTAGGAGGAGCAGGACTGATGATCCAGATGGCCGCCAGCAACACGATCCTCCAGACCATCGTCGACAATGACAAGCGGGGCCGCGTCATGAGCTTCTACATGATGGCCTTTATGGGAACCGCCCCCATCGGCAGCCTGATGGCGGGATGGATCTCCGAACATCTCGGAGCCCCCCTCACCCTCCTCATGGGAGCAACAGCCTGCATCGCCGGAGCCGGGTTCTTCTTCCTAGGGCTTGAGCAACTCCGTGAAGCGATCCGCCCAATCTACCGGCGTATCGGTATCCTTCCCCAGATCGAGTCAGGCGAGGAGGCGGCAAGCCAACTCGTCTTTGAGGCGCGGGACTAAAACATACTCTGACCGGGGAAGCCTCCGGTGCGAGCGTTGTAACGCGTGGCCCTATGGGAAGATCGGATAACCCTCCCCCCCCGCCGACCTGGATATCGGTGCAGATGCCGGAGAGTTGATTCTGGCCATCGTGCTCCGCAGAGTAAAATCTCTGCATCCCGGAACTGAATGATTAACGGATCACCATGATCCAGTGACCCTACGCTTCTCATCCTTCATGAACTGTTCCCGAAGATCAGCAACCTGCTAAGGAGATAAGATACCCCTGCTTCATTACACAGGGCCAAGCTGAGTTCAGATTCCAGAAAACCCCATTTCAAAGTTTAGTCCCGGACTACTCAAATGGGCTTGGTAACGCTGGATAGTAACCTCATCGAGAAATCTCAGGACACCTCCTTGCATGACTGATGCGTTCCTAGAACAGGTCTTCCTGATTTCGTTTTTGGAAGTCTCTCCCTAGGATTGCACGGTCGCCTAGCGTTTTATGGAAAATAGACAATTGATTTTGATCCCAGGCCTTTTGTGTGATGAGGCGGTCTGGAGACATCAGATTGTGCATCTGCAGGATCTCTGCAGGATCCATGTGCCCGATTTCAGCAACTGTCGCAACCTCGAGGAGATCACATCGCAGATTTTAGATCATTCTTCGGAAACCTTCATGTTGGCCGGGCATTCCATGGGAGGCTGGATTGCGCTTGAGGTTCTGCGGCGCAATCCCGAACGCATTTCGCAACTGTGCCTGCTGGATACTACCGGGGAAACCGATTCCCCCAGTGTCAGGGAGAGACGAAATCAGATGATCGGAGACGCTCGGGCAGGAAAGATTCCCGAGGTTATCGAAAGCATTATTCAGGCTTTTGTGATTCAAAAAGAGGTGATCCCGATGATCCGAGAGATGTTCCTCAGAAATCAGGGGAAATTCATTTTTCAGGAACAGTTGATGCTTTCGCGTCAAGAATGCCTATCGCTTGTTCCTGATGCTCCACCCTCCCCACTTTTGATTGTCGGAAGAGAGGACCATGCTTTTTCTCCATTCATGATGAACCTCCACCGGAGCATGCCTAGCAGCAGCCTTGAAGTGATTCAAAATAGCGGGCACATGACCACGATGGAACAACCCGAGGCTGTGACTTCCTTGATGCGTTCCTGGATTTTGAACTCATGAAGGGTGGGCCTTTTTCTAGAAGAAACTGCAGTCTTAATCTGGAACTCAGGAAAACAAGGAAGCCGGACAACAGATTCACTCAGTCACCTCCGCAAGGTCATACCGTTTTGTGAGGACCGAGTGCCAAGGGGCAACGCCGTGTCTGTCCCGCAACTGTCCCGAAAGTGGCGATTGTTCATTGGGAAGATGCTTCATGAAATCCTTGTAGCCTGTCAGATCCCGTGCAGGGTTAACGGGTCATCCATTCAACAATCATCTGACCATGGCCCTTTCCAAATCACCATCCCACAGCAACGAGGACGAACTCTTTGCTTCCGGAGAGTTGTCTCAATCTCTTCCGAAACATCATTTTCCAGGACACGAAATCGACCCGAGGAAAGTCTATCAGGCGGTCCACGATGAACTGCTCCTGGACGGCAACTCCCGGCAGAATCTCGCCACCTTCTGCCAGACCTGGATGGAACCGGAGGTTCATCAACTCCTCGACGAATGCATCGACAAGAACATGGTCGACAAGGATGAGTACCCGCAGACCGCTGAGATCGAAAGCCGCTGCGTGAACATGCTGGCCGATCTCTGGAACTCCCCCGACCTGACCAACTCGATCGGATGCTCCACCACCGGATCGAGCGAGGCTGCCATGCTCGGCGGCATGGCCATGAAGTGGCGCTGGCGCGAGAAGCGCCGTGCGCTCGGCCTTCCGACGGATCGCCCCAACCTGATCTGCGGACCAGTCCATGTCTGCTGGCACAAATTCGCGCGCTACTGGGACATCGAACTACGCGAGATCCCCATGGAGAGCGGTCGCCTCCTGATGACTCCGGAAGAGGTCCTAAAACGCTGCGACGAGAACACCATCGGCGTGGTACCCACTCTCGGCGTGACATTCAACGGACGCTTTGAGCCCGTGAAGCAGGTCTCTGAGGCACTCGACCGTCTTCAGGCCGAGACCGGACTCGACATCCCCATTCACGTGGATGGGGCGAGCGGCGGCTTTCTGGCTCCCTTCTGTGCGCCTGATCTGGAGTGGGACTTTCGCCTTCCCCGGGTGAAATCGATCAACTCCTCCGGTCACAAATTCGGGCTCGCCCCCCTCGGATGCGGATGGGTTGTCTGGCGCGAAAAGGCGGATCTTCCCGAGGACCTGATCTTCAACGTCAACTACCTCGGCGGGAATATGCCGACCTTTGCCCTGAACTTCTCCCGTCCCGGAGGACAGATCATCGCCCAGTACTACAACTTCCTCCGGCTCGGTCGAGAGGGATATGCCAAGGTCCACTCCGCCTGCTACCACACCGCGAAGTATCTCGCCGATCAGATCGCCGTACTCGGGCCTTTCGAGATAATCTTTGACGGCAATCCCGCAGAGGGCATCCCCGCGGTCTGCTGGAAGATGGGCAAGAAGGATCCCGGCTACACCCTCTACGAGCTTGCCGACCGCCTCCGCATGAGAGGATGGCAGGTTCCCGCCTACTCGCTTCCACCGAACCAGGAGAATCTTGTCGTCCAGCGGATCCTTGTCCGTCTCGGAGTGAGCCGCGATCTGGCCTCCCTCCTGATGGATGACATCAGGGAGGCAATGGCTTATCTCGCCAAGAGGAATGCAGGCGATGGCCAGCTTCCCACCCCCAGCTCCTCCTACCACCACTAAACCGGAGTTGGCCGCCATGCTTCCGTGGATCATCTGGGTGCTAGCGGCACTCTTCGTCGTGCTGAACTATGTCCAGCAGGTCTTCCCGAATATCATCGCCCCGGAGCTTGGCTCGGCGTTCCACGCAGATGCCGGGGTCTTGGGCAGCATCGCCTCCGCCTACTTCTATGCCTATGCGATTCTCCAGATCCCGGTCGGCCTGATCCTCGATCGCTTTGGGACTCGCCGCCCCCTCGTTATTGCCATTCTGGCAGCGGGTGCCGCCACCCTGGCCTTTGCCTCAGCACACACGTCGACAAACGCCCTTGTAGTACGGCTTCTGATGGGAGCCGGTTCAGCCTTCTCCTTCTTGGGATGCCTCAAGCTCGTTCAGGAGTGGTTCCCTCCCGACCGCTTCTCGACACTCGCAGGTATGACTAATACGGCGGCCATGATGGGCGCCGCCTGCGGAGCCCCCCTTGCGCTTCTGGTGAAGGCCATCGGATGGAGATCCGCCATGGCCTGGACAGGCGGCGTGGAAGTGGTCCTTGGAATTCTCATCCTGATCGTCGTCCGTGATACCCCTGCATCATCGAAGCCAACCGCCAACACACCCGCGATGCCAGATGCCTCCGTGATGTTCGGAGTGCTGCGTGATGCTCAGGTCTGGATCAATGCCCTCTACGCCACCTGCATCAGCCTCATTTTCGTAGCCTTCGGGGGACTCTGGGGGTCGGGATACATCCATAAGGTCTACAATCTCGACTCCGTTGCCGCAGCAGGAACGAGCTCGATCCTCTTCCTCGGCGGCATCGCCGGAAGCCTCTTCTACGGATGGTACTCCGACTTTCTCCAGAGCAGGAAAAAGCCGATGGTACAGGCTGGCATCGGCGGACTTCTGACGATGGCACTGCTCATTTATATCCCCGGCATCCCTCTTCCCTTCTTCAAGGCGGGGCTTTTCCTCGCCGGGTTCTTCAGCAGTGCAAACATCGTCTCCTACGCAGTGGCTCGTGATCTCTACCCCAGACTCTCTGGTCTCTCCATCGGATTTCTGAGCACCTGCTACTACGCGGGAAATGCCACCTCCCAACCTCTGGTCGGATTCCTTCTGGAACGCCATGCCCCTGCCGTAGATGGAATCGAGGCCGTCACCCTCCCCGACTACCGATTCGCCCTCTCCTCGCTCGTCCTCTTCATGGGCGTGGCCCTCATCTGCTCCCTGCTTCTCAAGGAAACTCTTTCCGGTGACCGCCTCTTGGAGCAGGCGTGAGAACAACCTTTACCTCAACGATGATTCACAAAGAGAAAATGACAGCCACGATTGAGGGGGATTTTGTGATCGTCCTGATCGGCATGAGAATCAACCAGTTCTGGAAAATTCATAAGTGGCTCCCGATTGCCCTAGCCATGGGGAGAATGTTGAAAGAACTCTACACCCATCCGGAGCTGGGCTTTCTCAGCCATGAGTTCGGAATCGGTAGAAGTTTCCTCTTTGTCCAGTACTGGCGATCGCTGGACCAACTGATTGCCTATGCCAAGAATCCCGAGGCTGGCCATCTTCCCGCATGGAAGGATTTTTACAAACGGGTCGGCACGGATGGCAGTGTGGGAATCTGGCACGAGACCTACGCCGTGCCGGCCGGATCGTATGAAACGGTGTACACGAACATGCCGCCGTTTGGATTGGGCAAAGCAGGCAAACTTGAAAAAGCCATGGGAAGACGCGATTCAGCATCCGGAAGACTCCATCACTAAAGCTGAAGCCCAATAAGGGGCCGAAGAAGCAGAGTTTTTAATCTGGAATTCAGGAAAACAGGAATCAAGCGACTGGCAGGAGTTGATAGAAAGGTGTGCATCACAGTCCCGAAGGGACTCGTGACTCTGGAAAGACACAGTTCAACTACGAAGCAACGGCTGGACTAGCCAAGGGGATGAAAAGGGATTTTTCACACCAAGGATTAGGAAACCGGACTGCATGGCGTGATGCCAACATGGGATCATTGCAATGCAGCCACAGGCTGTCATCCATCCCTTAAAGCCCTTTTTTCTGAGGAACTTTGACGATACGGGTGGTGTCGTACCCTTGGTTGGCAGCCTTTTGAAGAAGTGACTGATACGTGCTTTCGGGCAGGGTCGGTGTCCGTGCCATGATCCAAATCAGGTCCCTTGAGGGGTAACCGATGATGGTGGTGCTGTAATCGTCTGCCAAATCGATGACCAGGTAAGGAGCCTTGAATGGCCAAAAGAACTGGACTCCCCAACGGGCATTGGACTGCTTGTCAGTCACAGTTCCAATTGCGTGCATCTCCTTGCGCTCTGCGGAGAGGTCCTTCTTGTGAAAAGCGTAGGTGATTCCGATCCGGCCATCAGGCCTCATTCTGTAAATGTCCATCGTTCCCACATTGTTCTTTTCCACGAACCAGGGAATCGTTCCGATGACATACCAGTCACCCATAAATCGCGGCAGATCCACGTAATGGACTGTCTTTAGCGAGGCTTTTTCAGGCACAGTCGACATACACCCACACAATAGCACCACGGGGCAAAGCAGGATGGTAAAGATGGTGTTCTTCATGGCTTTACCACCCTCTCTCCCTGCTTAGATACAAGCAAGAGCCAAGAGGATCACGTCTGTCCAACATTGATCAAAAACCAACCTTGGCCTCCGGCAACTGGTTCCAATCAGTGGTATAGTGGGGGGAGTGACGCTCTGACCTCATCTTCCATCCCTTCACTGATCGTTCCGTTCCCTGAGAGGCGCGGGTGATCACTGGATTCTTGGGGTCACCCATTCGGCGGTTAATCTCATCGACGATCCGGTCGATATCGATCCGGGGTCTGGGAGTCTCAAAGAGCGTCGGCTGGTACTCCTCCTCGGAGACAAGATTAGCCAGCTGCACCCCCGTTTTCTTATAGCGGTAGCCCGGACGATAGATCCGCCTGAGCAGCTCCCGAGCGGTGCTCATCAGCTCTCCTGTTGCGTTGCTCGGACGATCCAGAGTGATCCCGATGCCGGGAGAATACTGTGGGTCATCCTTGCGGAAGCGGTTCGTCCGGAGAAAGACCTCCATCCGGGTTGCGAGCAGACCGTGGTGGCGGATCTTCTCAGCGGCCCGAGCCACATGGTTGGCGAGGGCCTCTTCAAGTTCCTCGAGCGACTCCACAAGAGCTCCGAAGGATCTGCTCGCCATCACTCCCTTCTTGTCCGGAGGCATCTCCTCCAGCTCCAGACAAGGGATACCGTTGAGTTCCCGCAGCATTCTCTCGCCGATCACTCCCATGCTCCTGCGGATCGCGGCGGGATCGGCCTGCTTGAATTCCAAGGCCGTGGTGATGCCTATTCCCTTGAGGTGTAGGGCGAGATTCCTCCCGACACCCCAGAGACCATCCGTGGGTGTTGCGGCCATGATTCCTTCGGGATCCGGGTAGCCTGCCAGATCAAAGACTCCACCGGTGATTTCCCTGTTCTTCTTGGCATGGCGATTGGCGAGCTTGGCCAGCAGCTTCGTGGATCCAATGCCTATGCAGACCGGGATGCCCGTCCATTGGAGAACCTTCGCCCGGAGGGCAAGGGCACTCTCCTTGGTAAAATTTGCAGGAAGGCCCAAGAAGGCTTCATCGATCGAGTAGATCTCGATGGCCGGAACCTCCTCGCGGAGAATCGACATCACCCGGGCCGACATATCGCCATAGAGCGTGTAGTTGGAACTGAAGACCCGGACCCCGTGCTTCCTGATCACCGCCTCCTGCTCGTGCAGGGGAGCACCCATCGGGATCCCGAGCGCCTTCGCCTCCTCACTCCGGGAAATAATGCATCCGTCGTTGTTGGAGAGCACCACGACCGGCTTGCCCACCAGCGCAGGGTTGAAGACCCGCTCGCACGAGCAGAAGAAGTTATTGCAGTCGACCAGGGCGAGTCGGGTCATCTCGCCTGGTGAATGGTGTAGGTGACGACGCCGAAGATTGTGAGCTCCTGACCATCGGTTACTTCGATGGGAGGAAATTCGGCATTCTCGGCCGTGAGGAAGACGCGCCCATCCTTTTTCCGAAAACGCTTCAGCGTGAAGTTTCCGTCGATCATGGCCACCACGATCTTCCGATCCGTAGGAGTGATCGATTTATCGACGATGACCACATCCCCGGAGTGGATCCCGGCATCCCGCATCGATTCCCCATTCACCCTTACCAGAAAGGTAGCAGCAGGATTACGGATCAG
>CAIZIQ010000291.1 GCA_903933015.1 uncultured Spartobacteria bacterium
ACTGAGAGAAGCAACGATGATACCGCTGGCCGAGACAATACCTGCATCGGAAACGGTTAGGGTGCCTCCGCCTGCATTGCCGACCCATAGAGGGTTGGAGTTGCTCCATAGCGAATCGGAGACCAGAACCGAGTTATTGGAAGAGGCAGCGTTCGATCCAATGATTCCCGAAGTGCTGATGACCTGGGCCTGATCGAGGATCTGAAGGCTGTTGGCGCTTCCTCCGGCACCGACAACCAGTGCAGCGGCGTTACTCCAAAGAGACCCGGAACCGTTAACAATCACCGAGTTATTCGAGGATGTCGCATTGGAACCAACCGTACTAACTCCGGTGCTGAGTACGACACCTCCCACGAAGATGGTCATATTATTTCCACTACCACCTGCGCCGACGACGAGGTTGTTCGAATTGCTCAGGATGGTGCCGCCCTTGAGAATGGTGAGCACGTTGTTGGTGGCTGTCGCCCCGTAGCCCACGAAGATATTCCCAAAGCCATTACTGCCACTAGAATAAGAAACCGGCAGAACCGTCGAATTGCTGCCTACGTAGAGATCTGTTGCTCGCGCCGGTCTGGCTGTGCCGAGGAGAATCAGCGGCAGTAAAAGTAAGGCAAAGCGGGCAGGAAGTTTGGTAGTGTGCATCATTAAATTGATCAGATTTGGAGTTAGAAAGAAATCTGAACGTTTGGAATTATGAAGTGTCCTTGAGCTTTTACTCAATGACTTTCCTTTCCCGAGGAACGAATCGACCAAATTCGGAACGAATCGACCAAATTCGGAACGAATCGACCAGTTGATCGCCTCAAAGTTGGTGAGTGCTTAGCGGATCAGACCGTAAGTTGTTGAGGAAAGTATTATGGAACGAGATTCTCGCATGACCGTATCAAATGTCCGACTGGTAGTAGGAGGAACCCAAGGAAAGATTGGAAGCAAAGTGCACCCACTTGCGACTGGCTTACAGGGAGACCGATTTCCAATTGTAACCTTTTATTTATTAATATTTTAGCCATCTAAGAACTCGCCAAGGCCCATTCCCAAGAACTTGTTACCGATTCACCCTCTCGCCACGCTCACTGCGCAGACTTCCCTGGCTCCCGCTTTTTTCAAGACGGCGGCGCAGGTGTCAAAGGTCGCTCCCGTGGTCGTGACATCATCGACCAGCAGTAGCGTGGCCTCTGCAGGAATCACCCCTCGCAGGATAAATGCCCCCTCGAGGTTCTCCATCCTCTGATGACGGTCAAATCGTGCCTGCGGGGCGGTGATGCGACTCCGCTTGAGCAGGGGCAGAACGGGTAGGTTGAGATGTTTCCCCAACCTCAAAGCCAGCAGCGCCGATTGGTTGAATCCCCTCTCACGCTCCCGCACGGGATGGAGCGGTACCGGCACGATGGCATGGAACCTCTTTCCGTGAATTCTCGAATCGTCCAACGCTGCGGGGAGGAGTCGGCCGAGCAGCCGGACCAGGCTCTGATCTCGCCCGTATTTGAAGCGGTGAATCAACTCCCTAACCAGTCCCTCGTGCCGGCAGGCGGCGGTGATCACCGAGAGGTGCCAGTGGCGGTCTTCGCAGTTCGGGCACTGAAAGAGTCCAACCATCGGATGGGAGCAGACATGGCAGAGATGCTCTGGCATCGGGATGATTTTTGACCGGCACTCCCGGCAGAGCAATCCGGCGGCTTCATCATCCCCCAGTCGGCACCCACAGGCCCCGCAGTGGGCGGGAAAAAGGAGGCTCAACAGAGCAGTGCCCCCCTCCCTAAGAAGTTTCTGAACAGAGGCGAACTCAGTCCTCGCCATGGAATGTATTCAGCGGTTTCCCGTGGGAAAAAGCGGAGGCTGGGCACGATTCCGCAGTAATACGGCTGCAAAGAGCCCTGAGAGCATGATGCTGGCCAGCGGAACCAGTCCCACCGGGACCATGCCGTTGCACTGGGGAGGGCCAAAAAGAGGGAGCAATCCATCCTGGGGATTCACCTGAAATCCTGCGGCCGTGTTGAAAAGTTGCTGCCCAAGAATCAGGCTTCCATGGAGCCCGATCGCCGCCCAGAGAGATCCGGTTCGCACCGTCATCCATGCCAGGATCGCGCCCGCGGCGAAGAGCGTTGCGAAAGCCCATGCCAGCAGATGCCAGGAGGGAAGGACGTGACCTATCGAACCGATCATGACGAGCCCGCTCCACCAACGGGGGGGGAGAGCATCGGCACCCGATGAGGAAAGGTTCAGAAAGTGGACACCCGCAAAAAGAGCCGCCGAGAGCAGGATCGCGGCAAGAGGGGTGGTGACCTGCCGGAAAAAACCCAGCAGCACACCACGGAAAAGAAACTCCTCGAGCACGGCCACCAGCAGCGCCGTGACGAGAATCCTGGGCAAAGCCGGCAGAAGCAGGGAGCTCCAACCAGTATCCAGGGCGAAGGCACCCGAGAGGATCAGGAGGGGCTGGAGCAACATGGCGCAGAGGAGACCCGCCAAGAAGCCGATCCCCGCATCACGGAGGGGGCGGAGATTGGGAATCAGGCCGAATTCCTCCAGCGACCGGATGCGCAGGGAACGAAGCAGGGGCCAGAGCAGCAGGAGCGCGCTCACCTGCAGACTGCGCGAAAAATACCGGTGGAACGGCATCGCCTGGATCTGCCCAAGATGACCGTGAAAAAGATGCGGCGGGAGGATCTGGACAAGATGCCAGGCCAACGGAGCCGCAAGCGCCCCGCCCAGCAGAACAAGGAAAACATAGAGAAAAATCTTCCCGAGGGAGCTCACGCCGAGGAAGCTAGCACCCATAGCCATGAGAGGAAACCACGAATGGAAAGTCCGCGACGAGGACGGGGTGAAGAGGGAGATTCGCGTCATCAAGGAGGCGAGCCTCTTCCGCTTCCAGACAAAGCGTGCAGACGCCGAGGTCTGGACCTACTTCGACAATAAGAAAACCAAGCCGTCACCGGCCGATGTCGAATCCCTCATCGAGGTGCTGGAACGTAAATACCAGCGCAAGCGTGCGCCCTACAGCGACCTGGTGCTTGCCAAAAAAATGCTCTCCGATCTCTCTCACTGAGCAACACGGGATGCAAGGAAGGGAGGTAAAAATCCCGAAAGTTTGTTGAACATCCATGCTGGGGGGCTGTCTTACTCAACACAACCCAATACCCCATGAAAGCTCACACTCATTCCAAAACAACCATCTCGCTCGGCGATCTGGTCTCCACAGTTTCCAGTTACGCTCGTAATGAACGGGAAACACTGGCTGCAATCCAGGATCTCTTCCGTAAGGGAAACGTGGTTGCCAAGACCCGCCACGGCTGCAAACGCCTGAAACTGGCATAAACTGACGGTTTCATTTTAAGCGGCCCGGTTCCCTTCGTCACTCCGGGGGGAACGACGAAAAAAGGGAGCCAGGGTCGCTAGGGTTTCCTCCAAGAAACACCCGCCAAGGAAAAGAGACTTCCTTGGCGGGTTTCATTCATTAGGATTGCGCGATGATTGAACGCTATAGCCGCCCCGAGATGCGCTCCATTTGGACGGAGCAACGTAAACTGGAAATCTGGCTCGAGATCGAGACCCTCGCCTGCGAGGGAATGGCCGAACTCGGAATCCTTCCGAAGGAAGATGCCAAGACGATCCGCGAGAAGGGTACATTCAACATCGAGAATGTCCGCGAGATCGAGAAGCGCACCAATCACGATGTGATCGCCTTCCTCGAGGAGGTTGCCACACACGTCGGCGAACCGGCTCGCTGGATTCACCGCGGCCTCACTTCCTCCGACCTGCTCGACACGACACTTGCGGTCCAGATGGTCGAATCCTCCGATATCCTGCTCAAGGATCTCGGGGAACTCCGCGAGGCGATCGCCCTCCGCGCCAAGGAACACAAGTTCACTCCGATGATCGGACGCAGCCACGGCATCCATGCCGAACCGGTCACTTTCGGCCTCAAACTCGGCGTCATGTACGACGAGTTCGGCCGTGCCATCGAGCGCCTGAAGGAGACTCGCGATCGCATTGCCTACGGCATGCTCAGCGGTGCCGTCGGCACCAACGCCCACCTGGATCCGAAGGTCGAGGCCTTCGTCTGTGAACGCCTCGGCCTCAAGCCCGCGAATATCTCCACCCAGATCATCCAGCGCGACCGCCACGCCGAGTTCCTGACGACCATAGCCCTCATCGGCTGCAGCATCGACTGTTGGGCGACCGAGTTCCGCCATCTCCAGCGTACCGAGGTCCTCGAGGTCGAGGAAGCCTTCGCCAAAGGACAGAAGGGCAGCTCCGCGATGCCCCACAAGCGCAATCCGATCACCGGGGAGCGCCTCTGCGGCCTCGCCCGCGTCCTCCGCGGAAATGCCCAGACCGCCATGGAAAATGTCGCCCTCTGGCATGAACGGGATATCAGCCACTCCAGCGCGGAGCGGATCATCCTGCCCGATTCCTGCACTCTGCTGGACTACATGCTGGTCCTTCTGACACGCCTCGTCCGCGACCTCACGGTCTATCCGGAGCACATGAAGCGGAACATGGAGCTTACTCTCGGCCTCTACGGCAGTCAGGCAGTCCTGCTCGAACTTACCGACCGTGGAATGGCTCGCAAGAATGCCTACGAGGCTGTCCAGCGTGCCGCCATGCGGACCTGGGCCGAGAAGATTCCACTGCTCCAGACCCTGAGCGAGGAGGCCGAGGTCATGCAGCACATCGATGCCGCCGAACTCGGACGCATCTGCTCACCGGAGCGGCACTTTGCCCATGTGGAGACACGCCTCCGCAAGGTCGGCATCGACCTCTGAATAGCTCCCGCGGAGGCGCAGGGAGTTTTGAATCTGGAATCTTCGCTGAGCTCATGAATCCTATAAAGGACTGAGCTGGGCTATCTGTATTTTCCCTCAGCGTCTCTGCGCCTCTGCGGGAAACCTTTGAATTCAGAATGTTAATGGATTGGAGAATCTACCCTGCGGCAGCCTTCATCGCGGCGGCGGGGTAGCGGTCGCCATGGAAGGCTCCCTCGGGGAATGCCTGATCGATTGCTTCAAGATCGGCAGGACTCAACCTGAGATCCAAGGCACCCAGGTTTTCCTCAAGGCGCTTGCGGTTGCTGGTGCCGATCAGGGGCACAATGTCATCCCCCTGGGCCAGGACCCAGGCGATGGCAAGCTGGGCGGGGGTGCATCCCTTGGACTCGGCGATATCGGCCAGGATCTCGACCTGGGTGAGGTTGTACTGGAGGCAATCTCCCATGAAGCGGGGGGTGAAGGCGCGAAAGTCCCCGCGCTCGAATTTCCCGTTCACCTTGCCGGAGAGGAGGCCTCGGGATAGCACCCCGTAGGCCACGATGCCAATACCGAGCTCACGGCAGACCCCGAGGATCTCACGCTCGATGAAGCGGGTCGCCAGCGAATACTCGATCTCGAGGGCGGTCACGGGGTGGATGGCATGCGCGCGGCGGATAATATCGGGATTGGCCTCGGAGAGGCCTAGATAGCGGACCTTTCCCTCCTTGATGAGCTGGGCGATGGCCCCAACGGTCTCCTCAATGGGGACGTCATGGTCGACCCGAGCCGGTTGGTAAAGGTCGATGTGATCCACCCCAAGTCGCTGAAGGGAGTAGGCGGCAAAGTTCTTCACGGCCGCAGGTCGGCAGTCGTGGCCGAGCCAAAACCCCTTGGGATCGCGCAGGGCACCGAATTTCACGCTCAGCACGACCTCCTCCCGGCGACCGGCGATGGCGCGACCGACGAGCATCTCGTTATGACCCATGCCATAGAAGTCACCCGTATTGATGAGATTGATGCCGACATCGAGGGCCTGCTTGATCGTCGCCTCCCCCTCGGCGTCGTTTTTGCGGGCGCTGGAAGCATAGATATCCGAGATTCCCATGGCTCCAAAACCGACTTCGGAGACAACGGGACCGTTTTTGCCGACCATGTGGGTCTTCATGGAGGGAAGAGTGCGTTCACGGCGTTGAATTCTTCAAGCGGGAATGGTCCGGGGGAGATTTTTCTCTCTTGCGGCTCGACAGCGGGACCTTGGGAAGCTACGAAATCAAGGCTTCGATCCTTACGAGACACATGGACACCGCCCTGATTCTTCACTTCCTGACCAATCCCTGGGTGTTCCTCATTTGGACGACCTTCCTGAAGTCCTTTATCCTTCTGAACGTGGTACTCGGAGTCGTCTCCGTGACGGTTTTCGCCGAACGCAAGGTCAGCGCCTGGATCCAGGACCGATCGGGCCCGAACCGCGTCGGCATCCCGATGACCATCCTGGGAGGCAAAAAGGATATTCCTCTCTGGGGTCTCGGCCAGATGATCGCCGACCCGGTGAAGCTGCTGACAAAGGAAAACTTCGTTCCGGCAGGAGTAAATAAGTTCTATTTCTGGCTCGCCCCGAAGCTTGTGATGATCCCGCCGGTCCTCGTGTTGGCCGTCCTCCCCTACGGAAGCAGTCTTTTCGGCGTCCAGATGACCATTGCCGACCTGAATATCGGTGTTCTCTATATCTTTGCGATCGCCTCGCTGAGCGTCTACGGAATCACGCTTGCTGGCTGGGCCTCGAACTCGAAGTTCCCCTTCCTCGGAGGCATCCGCTCGACCTCCCAGATGATCTCCTACGAGCTGGCCTTGGGCCTCTCGATCATCCCGGTCTTCATGATCTGCGGATCACTGAACCTGAACGAAATCATCGACTGGCAGGTGAAGAACGGATGGTTGGTCGCCCCTTACTGGCCGCGGGGCTTCACGGTCAGCGACCTCTTCCACCCTGCCCAGTTGGGTCATGCCCTGGCCGCTGGAGTCAGCCTCCAGCGCCTGCTGCTCTGGATCCCGCTGCTCATCTCCTTCGTCATTTTCCTCGTTTCGATCTTCGCCGAGACGAACCGCCTCCCCTTCGATCTTCCCGAGGCCGAACAGGAGCTGGTGGGTGGTTACCACACCGAATATGCCTCGATGAACTTTGCCCTCTTCTTCCTGGGTGAGTACGCGGCCATGTTCGCCGGCTCGGGTGCCGTTGTTTCCCTGTTCCTGGGAGGTTGGAGCCTTCCTTGGATCCCGGACGGTTCGCACGGTTGGTTCTGGGGTCTGGTGAATATCGGCGTCTTCTTTGTGAAGGTCTCCCTAGTGATTCTCTTCATGATCTGGGTCCGTTGGACACTCCCCCGCTTCCGCTATGACCAGCTGATGAAGCTGGGCTGGCTCGGCTTCTTCCCGGTCGCCCTCGCCAATATCTTCCTGACCGCCATCATTCTCGCATTGGTTCACCACTAAAATACTGCTTATCCCATGGCCATCGTTGTCAACCGTCCCAAGCTGACCCTCGCGGAGAAATTCTATCTCCCGGCCATCCTGACGGGGCTCGTCATTACCTGGAATCACCTCAAGCGAGCCCTCTTTAACAGGGGTATCGTCACCATGCAGTATCCCGAGGAGAAGTGGGATGCCAACATGCCTGAGTGGTACCGAGGGGCGCCGACACTGGTCACCGACGAGCACGGTAAGGACCGCTGCGTTGCCTGCCAACTCTGCGAATTCATCTGTCCACCCCGCGCCATCACCATCAAACCGATGGAGATTCCCCAGGATGACAAGTGGCGCAAGGTCGAAAAGCGCCCCGAGGAGTTCGACATCGACATGGCCCGATGCATCTACTGCGGGCTCTGCGAGGAGGTTTGTCCGGAACAGGCGATTTTCCTCCGCAAGGATTACTCCATCACCGGCCTGAACCGTGCCGAAATGGTCCACGACAAGGCGACCCTCTACAAGCTAGGGGGAGTCATGAAAGGCCTCGTGTTCAAGTGGAATGAACTGAAGTAACCGCCATTAAACCGGTTTAACCCTTCTTAACGACTACGACTCCCTCGCCATGATCCTCTCAGCCTTCTGGTTCTTCGCGTCTCTGATGGTCCTCTTCGCTCTCAGTGTCGTGCTTCTGCGCAACCCTGTCTCCTGCGCGATGAGTCTGGTCATGTGCTTCATCAGCTTGGCTGCACTCTTTGTCACTCTGGACGCCACCCTGATCGGTATCATCCAGGTACTCGTCTATGCCGGTGCGGTGATGGTTCTTTTTCTCTTCATCATCATGCTGCTGGATCTGCGTGAAGAAAAGAGCCGGAACCTGAATTTCGGAGCCACGGTCGGCGGAGTCCTGGTTGTGGTTGCCTTTCTCTCGATTCTAACCCAGGTCATCCTGGCCAATCCCGCCTTTGCCAAGCCCCTGCCTGCACTGATCGGCCCCAAGGTCAGTGATGTGAAGATGATCGGCATGACCATCTTCCATTCCTTTGGCCTCCCCTTCGAGGTGATCGGCGTCCTCCTCCTCTCGGCCACGGTCGGGGTGATCGTTCTGAGCCGCCGCACCCTACGCTAAAAGACCTTTCCCATGCCGACCTTAGCCAACTACCTGATCGCCAGCGGGCTCCTTTTTGCCATCGGGCTCGGCGGCGTGATGCTCCGCCGCAGCATCATCGTGATCTTCATGAGTCTCGAACTGATGCTCAATGCCGCCAACCTGTCCTTGGTGGCTTTTTCCCGCTACAACCTGATTTCCGGACACCAAAACTTTGACACTCAGGTGCTCGTGTTCTTCATCATCACGGTGGCTGCGGCCGAGGTCGCCGTGGGTCTCGCGATCATCGTCTCCCTCTACCGAGCCCGCCAGACGACCCACGTCGAGGACCTCGATACCCTGAAATTCTGACCACTATCCGCTGATGCAACTCTCAACCATCGCCTGGATCACCCTCTTTGCCCCGCTGGTCGCCGCGGCCATCATTCTCCTGGTCACCAGGACGAACAAACCCCTCGCCGCCGGTCTCGCCATCCTCTCCGCCCTGATCACGACGGTCGGAGGGTATACCATCTTCTTCAAGGGAGCCGAGGGCATCTTCCACGGATTCAACTGGGTTGATTTCGGTCACTCCTTCTCGATTCCCTTCGACTTGGCGCTCGATCCTCTCAGTCGCACCATGCTTGTCGTGGTGACCACCATCTCTCCGATCGTTTTCATCTACTCGATCGGCTACATGAGGGAAGAAGTGGGTTTCTGGCGCTTCTTCGCCGGACTCGCCCTCTTCCTCTTTTCGATGCTCGGCATCGTACTGGCGAATAATCTGGTGATGATGTTCATCTTCTGGGAACTCGTCGGCGTCAGCTCCTACATCCTGATCGGCCACTATTTCCAAAAAGACTCGGCGGCCGACGCCGCCAAGCAAGCCTTCCTGGTCAATCGCATCGGTGACTTCGGTTTCATGCTCGGCATCCTCCTCTTCTGGATTTCCACCGGGACCTTCACTTTCGCGGGAATCAACGGTTCGGCGGAAGTCTTCGTCCAGCACCCGACCCTGCTGGGTGTCGCCTGCGTCCTGATTTTCTGCGGAACGGTCGGCAAGTCGGCCCAGTTCCCTCTGCATGTCTGGCTTCCCAACTCAATGGAGGGCCCGACACCCGTCTCCTCACTTCTCCATGCCGCGACGATGGTCGCCGCCGGTGTCTATCTCCTAGCCCGTATTTTCCCGATCCTCTCGGCATCTCCGGAAGCCTCCGAAGTCGTCGCCTGGACTGGCGCGATCACGGCCCTCGGTGCCGGCATCCTCGCCACTCAGCAGGATGACATCAAGGGTATCCTCGCTTACTCAACGATCTCCCAACTCGGCTACATGGTGACCGGAGCAGGGCTTGCGGTTTCCGCGGCGCTCCCGATGTTCCATCTCTTCACTCACGCCTTCTTCAAGTGCCTCCTCTTCCTCACCGCGGGTTCGGTGATCCTTGCGATGCATCACGAGCAGAACATCTGGAAGATGGGCGGGCTCTGGAAGAAAATGCCGGTCACCCTCGTGACTTATCTTTGCGGCATGCTGGCCCTTTCCGGATGCCCCGGATTCAGCGGACACTACAGCAAGGACCTGATCATGGCCTGCTCCTGGGAGCACCATCGCGCAATCTTCTGGGTTGTCGTGATCGCCGCCGGACTGACCCCTTTCTACATGGCACGCCAAGCGCTGGTGGTGTTCTTCGGCAAGACCCGTTCGGAGCATGCCGAGCATGCCCATGAGTCGCCGCTCGTAATGATCATCCCTCTGATCCTGCTCGCCATACCCGCGGTGATCGCCGGTTATCCGTTCTTCGAGCATACCTTCTTCCATCAGATCGGTTCGCTTGCGGAGCCCGAGGTGCCTGCCTCGGTGCCGAATGTTTTCCTGGCCGTCTTCCTTGCGGGACTCGGACTGGCCGTTGCGATCTACAGCCGCGCACCGGAAAAGGATCCGATCCGGATTCCCTGCTTCGAGCACCTTTTCTACATCCCGGACATCTACCAGTGGATCGTCGATCGCATTCAGGGAGGCTTCGCCAGGATCTGCTCCTTCATCGACCGCTGGTTCATCGACGGCATCCTCGTCCGTGGCAGCGCGACGGCCGTCTGGACACTCGGCTTCGCCCTCCGATTCCTTCAGGTGGGCAATATCCAAGCCTACGCATTCTTCTTTGGAGCCGGCGTGGTCGGTCTCATCTATCTGCTCTTAACCATTCGATAGCGCCCGACAGCGAAATCCTTCTCCACCGACATGAGCCCTCTCCTTCTGCTGATCCTTCTTCCGCTCATCGCCTCCCTGCTCATCATGGTGGGGGCGAATCCCCGCCGCACGGCGCTCGGAGCAGCGATCCTCAATCTTATCCTCTCCGTCGTCCTCTTTGCTCGCTACAACCAGCATGCGGGTGGATGGCAGTTTGTCTCGGACTTTAAGATCCTTCCGAAACTCGGCATCAACCTGACCCTCGGTGCCGACGGGCTGACCCTTGCCATGGTCCTGCTTTCGACCTTGGTGACCCTTTCGGCCCTTTGGATCGCTCCAAGGATTGAGAAGCGTGAAGGACTTTACTATGTCTGCCTGCTCTTTATCTCGGCCGGTGTGATCGGTGCCTTTGCCTCCCTCGACATCCTCTTTCTCTACTCTTTCCATGAACTCGCACTCATCCCGACCTTCCTCCTGATCGGAATCTGGGGATCGGGCGACCGTCAGGCTGCGGCCTGGAAGGCCACAATCTATCTCGGTCTTGGCAGCTTTGTCCTGCTGATCGGCCTGATCGCCCTTTACCTCAGCATGCCGGCCGAAATCCGGACACTCGACCTGCGGCAACTCGACCAGTTGGCAGCCTCCGGGATCTTCCGACCCTCTGCCTGGATCTATCTGGTCCTGCTGGTTGGCTTCGGTTCACTGGTCTCCCTCTTCCCCTTTCACTCCTGGGCACCACCCGCCTACGCCTGCGCCCCCGCTCCGGCTGCAATGCTCCATGCAGGCGTGCTGAAGAAGTTCGGGCTCTATGGCCTGATCCGTATCGCGCTTCCCCTCTTCCCCGAGGCGATGCATGAGTTCAATGGGCTTCTGCTTCTGCTCCTGATCGGCAACATCCTCTACATCGGCTATGTGACGGTCGCCCAGAAACGCCTCGACTGGACCGTCGGATATTCCAGCGTGATGCATATGGGGTACATCTTCCTTGGCCTGGCTTCGCTGAATATCATCGGAATCAACGGCGCCATGATCCTGATGTTCGCTCACGGGCTCTCGGTGGCAGCAGCCTTCGCTCTCTGCGGTGAGATCCGTCGCCGCACCGGAACCCTCGATTACTCGGAACTCGGAGGGCTTGCCAAGGCCACTCCCGTGCTCGGCCTCCTCTTTGGCTTCGCCGCGATGGCCTCCGTCGGCCTCCCCGGCTTCGCAAACTTCGCCGGCGAAGTCCTCGTCTTCTTCGGAGCCACCGCTTACGGTCCCGCCATGGTGATCCCCGTGATCATCGGCGTCTGGGGCGTGGTGATCTCGGCCATCTACATGCTGCGCGCCTACCGCAATATCTTCTGGGGCCCGATCACTACCCGCTGGGAGGCCATCACGGACATTACTCCCTCGGCCCGCTGGAGCGTGATCCTTCTGCTGTTTCCCCTCATGATCGTGGGATTCTATCCCCAGATGCTCATCAAGATGGTGGAAACCGCCCTGCCACGCTAAATGCCGCCGATCCAACGCTGACCAGAATCCTGTGAATACGCTTCTCCTCGAAATCGCCGTTGTCGCCATCGGGATCGTCCTCCTTCTCCTGGAGGCATTCACCGACCGCTCCGAAAAGAATTACCTTTCCTACCTCGGCGCCGCGGGTCTGGCGGTCGTCCTGCTCCTGAGTTTCTTGCCGCTGGGCGCTCCTGCCCCGGGTTCCGCGGAAGCCTCGTTTGTCACCTCCGATATCCTCTCTGTTTTCTTTGTACGCTTCATCCTGGTCACCACCATCGTGACGCTCCTGATGATCCCGGGATTCCGTCCCGTACTCGAACGCTACCTACCCTCTGAACGTGCCGGCGGAGGACTCGGGGAGTTTGCCATTCTCCCCATCTTCTCCTGCGCAGGCCTGATGTGGATGGTCTCCTCAATCGACTTCATCATGATCTTCGTCTCGCTGGAGCTTGCGACGATCACCCTGTATGTCCTGGCAACCTACCTCCGCCAGAACACGGCCTCTCTCGAGGCCGGAACAAAGTTCCTGATCCTGGGCGCCCTCTCCACCGGCTTCATCGTCTACGGCATCTCGTGGATCTTCGGTGTCACGGGCACAACGAACCTCCTGGCCCTCCCCTATGCCATCTCGGGACTCCCCGCCTCGGCCCTTAATCCACTTCTCTTCGGCATCGCCATGATCCTCGTGGCCCTGAGTTTCAAGACTGCGGCATTCCCCTTCCAGTTCTGGGTGCCAGATGTTTATCAGGGTGCCCCGACCCCGGTGACCTCGTTCCTTTCCGTCGCCTCGAAGGCCGCTGGATTCGTGGTTTTGATCCGCTTGCTCCTCGTCCTCGAGAGTATCCCGGTTCTGGCCCACAAACTCTACGCGGTCATCACCCTTCTCGCAGCGCTGACTCTTATCTTCGGCAACCTCTCGGCCATTCCCCAGACGAACATGAAGCGCCTGCTCGGTTATTCGAGCGTCGCCCACGCCGGTTATCTGCTCATGGGTGTCGCCAGTCTCGCCTCGATGCTCTCCATCCCTGCGATAGGATTCTACCTCACAGCCTATCTGGTAATGACCATGCTCGCCTTCGTCATCCTCCAAGTCGTTGCCGAGGCAACCGGTGGGGATGAGATCTCCCGCTTCAACGGCCTCTCCCAGCGCTCCCCACTCCTCGCCGGAGCGATGCTCCTTGCGATGGCCTCGCTTGCCGGCATTCCCTTCACCGCCGGATTCGTCGGCAAATTGCTCATCTTTGAGGTTGCCCTCAAGCAGGGACACTACGGCCTCGTCATGATCGGTTGCGTCACCGTGGCGGCAGGTTTCTACTACTACTTCAAGGTGGTCCGCGCCATGTACTGGCAGCAACCCGCCGAGGAGACCGTGATTCCCGTTTCAGGAACCGTGAAGTTCCTGATCGCCATTCTCGGGGCGGCCATCCTGGCGCTTGGCATCTACCCTGCACCGCTCTTGGCAGCCCTCCGGTAGGAGGCCCGTGCGGCGACGGGAGATTCACAACTCTCGCCGGAAAACTTGAGCCTGATCTCCCAACTGCTCCTGCGGCGATTTCGCTGCTTTGAGTCGTTCCAATACGAACCGGGTCCCGGCCTGAACTTCATCGTCGGACCTAATGCCCAGGGAAAAACCTCCATTCTGGAGGCCGCCTGCGTCCTGTTGCGCCTCCGCTCCCCTCGAACGACCACGATTGGGGAGATGGTGCGCTTTGGGGAACCGGCCTTCGCTCTGGAGGGGCTTGTCACCGGAAGGGAGGGAGAAACCCGTCTCTCCCTGACGGTGACCCCTCCCACGCGTGCGCTGAAACTCGACGGGGTATCGCAGGGCAACTCCTCGGACTATCTTTCCAAAGCAAGGATCGTCTGGTTCGGAAGCGAGGATCTCTCACTCGTCCACGGATCGGCCGAGGGGAGAAGAAAACTGCTCGACAGTGCCGGGTTACAGATTGCCGGAACCTACGGACGGGATCTGAAAAATTATGATCGTGCCCTCAGATCCCGGAACCTCCTTCTTAGGGAGGGAAAACCACGCCGTGAAATCGAGGCCTACGATATTCCCCTTGCCGAGGCGGGTGAGGCGATTCTCTCCGCCCGTAAGGCCCTTGTGGAGGCCCTTGCTCCGCTTGCCTCGGATTCCTGCAGAATGATTTCCGGGGAGACGCTCGATCTCACCTACCTCCCCGGTTCCCCCGTCCCGATGCGGGAAGCCTTGGAATCCAGCCGGCACGAGGAAATCCGGCTCCGCCAGACACGGGTCGGCCCTCAGCGGGATGATGTGTCAATCCATCTGAATGGCATCCCCGCCGGATCCTTCGCCTCGGAGGGGCAGCGTCGCACCGTTGCCTTGGCCTTGAAACTCGCCTTGGCAACACTCCTGACTCTGGAAAACGGCACCCCACCCCTCCTCCTGCTCGATGATATCTTCGGCGAACTCGACCCATCCCGCAGGGCTGCACTCCTCGCCGGGATGCCTTGCGGATCCCAGGCATTGCTCAGCACGGCCGATCTCTCGGGCATCACTCCGCCGGAGGGATCCCGAGTCCATCGCTTGGAGGGGGGTATTCTTCGGATCATCGAAGGGTGACTCCTTGCGCCGGGAGGGTGATCGGCTATTCTCATAGGGTCACTGCACACAGGGCACTCCCGTGCCAAACAGTCGGATGCCATTCTTTCCCAACACACCATGAGACTGACGAGAAACATCACCATGATCCTCGGTTTTCTTTCGGCCCCGGCACTACTTCATGCCGCTGATTCCACGAATACGCCCGCCTCACTCCAGTCTCTGGTCGTGAAGGGCACCACTCCGGAAACCTTGGCGAAGTTGCTCTCCGCGGGTGGTCTCGTGATGATCCCCCTCGCTATCCTCTCAATCATCACCCTGGCGCTTGTGCTGGTGTATCTCTTCACACTCCGTCGGAGCGCTGTGGCCGGGACGCGCTTCATGAACACGGCGGAGACACTTCTAGGCAAAGGTGACCTCATGGGACTGCTTGCCATTTCCAACCGCCACAGGGGTATCGTGGCCGTGATCCTGACACGGACGCTCGAGTTTCTTGCACGCCATCCGGAAGCCACCAACGAGCAACTTCGGGAGATCGCCGAGACCGAAGGAAGCCGCGAGGCGGCAGTGCTGAATCAGCGCGTTGCATGGCTCGCCGACATCGCCACCATCGCGCCGATGCTTGGACTGCTCGGGACTGTCTTCGGCATGATCCGCTCGTTCAGTGTCATGGCGAACGATGTCGCCGCATCCCGCCCGATGCTTCTGGCCGAGGGTGTCGCCGAGGCCTTGGTGGCTACGGCCGCAGGACTCGTCATCGGAATCCCCGCGATGGCCGCCTATGCCTGGTTCCGGAGCAGAGTCCAGGAAATGATCTCCGAGATGGAGGGAACGACCGCACTCCTGCTGGTGAAGCTCGTGCTCGCCCGCGGGAAGGAATCCAGCCGGTAATCACCTCAGGAGCCGAGCCGTGAATTTCCGCACGCGCCTCCAGCCCGAGCCACGGGGATTCCTGATCGCCCCGATGGTCGACATCCTGCTCGTGCTGCTTGGATTCTTTATGCTCACTTGGAGCTTCTCCAGACAGGAGCGGGAACTTGATGTCCAGATGCCCTCGGCGGGTGAGGCAAAGGAGCAGCGCCGCTCCGTCGGCGAGGTGATCATCAACGTGAAGTCCGACGGATCACTTGTCATGAACCGACGCACCATGACCCCCGACGAGCTTCTGGAAGCACTCAGCAGGGTTGCATCGCTCTATCCCGATCAAGCCGTGGTACTGCGCGGCGACCAGCGCGTCGACTACGGCCATATCGTCCAGACGCTCGATCTCTGTCGCCGCGCCAATATCTGGAATGTGGCTTTTGCGACAGCGGCCCCTGAGGGTAATCCCGCACCGTGATTCCAAGAGCTCATCACACGGGACTCCCCGCCCTCATTCTCCTGAATATCCTGGCGGGACTCATCCTGCTTCCAAAGCTTCATTCCCAGACAGAGTCGCTCAGCCCCTCGGAACCCGAGGTGAGGCGGGCTCTTCCCGTGGCCAACGTGGCATCGCCTCCGGTGATGAGAGCCCTCCCCGTGGCAATACCCCCCGTTGCTGATGCAGACGGAAGCATCCGGATCGCTCCGGTGACCCCATCCGATCGCGTCGCGCAGACCGCGATGCAACTGAACGTGGCCGATGGCTTCTATGGAAGGAAACAGCCCGAATCGGCCATCCCGGAATACGAGAAGTTCTTGGTGATGGCAGGCGCCACGACTCCGGGGAAGGAACGCGCGATCTACCGACTCGGGGAATCTCAGCGGATAATGGGAAGCAATGAGGCGGCGGAACGCACTTTCCTACGCTTGATTTCGGAATATCCCAAGGGAGCCTTCACTCCTTCGGCATCCTTCCGGTTGGGAGAATTGAGGGAAAACTCGGGGGCATTCGCCAACGCAGCCGATAATTTTTCTGAAGCCGCCAAGGGAGCCACCGATCCTTCGGTTCGCATCACTGCGCTCTACCGGCAGGCCCTCTGCCTGGAGAAGTCCAATGAACAGGCTCAGGCCAACGTCTTGTTTGAATCCGTGGCAGGAGAAAACGGTGCGACTCCGGGCGGCAATCCCTACCGCATCCCGACACTCATGCACCTTGCCTCCAATGCCGCCGTCGCCGGGAAAAAGGAGCAGGCCCTTGGCTACTACAGCCGGGTGAGCGGAGGCGATGCCACCGGCGAGATCGCCGCCGAGGCAACACTGAAAGCCGCACTCCTCGAGTCGGAACTCGGAAAACCCGATGAGGCACGGAAGCTGTTAGGGAAGGTGGCGGCCTCGAAGGATTCGGGAAAATGGCGCTCCCTTGCCCAAATCGGCCTCCTGCGCCTAGCCGCACAGTCGGGCGATGAGAGTGCCATCCTCAAGGCCGCTGAGAACGCCTCTTCCGTGGATACGGACAACAAACCGGAAATCCTCCTCCTGCAGGGTACGGCGCTCCGCAAGACGGGGCAATATGCCCGTGCGCTGGAAGTCTACGATCAGCTTATCCGGGAGTTCCCCGCGAGCAAGGAGGCCTCACAGGCGCCTTTCCAAAGACTCCTCGCTCTCCACTCCGCGAAGAACCCCTCCCTCCTCGGTGAAATCGACGAGTATCTGCTAACTGCATCGGATCCCTCCGACCGTGCCAGGGCGCAACTCCTCAAGGCCGAGGAGACACTCCGCCTCGGCAAGTACAAGGAGGCCGCGCAGCTTTATCAGGGTGTCCCAACAGACCCGCTCCCCGCTGATGCAAAGCCCGATATCCTCTACAAGGAAGCGTGGGCCCTGGTACAGTCAGGCGATCAGGCTGCAGCCACCGCAGCACTGACACGATTCCTTGACAGCTATCCAGGCGAGGGACGCGCCTCGGCGGCACTCGCCCAGCGAGCATTGCTCAAGCAGCAGCAGAAGGACTTCGCCGGAGCGATTGCCGACTACACACTCCTTCAGGAAAAATACCCCATGGCCGCAGAACGTGAACTAGCGCTCCAACAAAAGGCCCTCATTCTCGGCCAGCAGCAGTTGAACAAGGAGATGGCCGAAACATTCAGCCTACTCCTGCACGACTATCCCAAGAGCACGGCCGCCCCGCAGGCCCATTATTGGATCGCCTGGACCGCACTGGAGAACAAGGATTACGCCACCGCCATCACGGAACTCCAGCAGGCAAAATCGGGGGATCCGAAGCAATTTGGCGAGCGGGCTGGCCTGCGCCTCCTGCTTGCACAGTATTACCAGGGGCATCTGGCGGAGGCAGAACACGAGGCCTCTGCGCTGAAGCCTTCGCTGATTCCTCCCGAAGTGGCCCGGTGGCTGGGAATCAAGGCAATGGAAGCAAACGATCCTGCCAACGCGGAACATTTCCTCAAACCGCTGGCTGGTGACGGAATGCCGGGTGCTCTGGATCCCGACATCCAGGGAACCCTTGCCGCCGCCCTGATCGCCCAGGGAAAGTTCCGTGATGCCCAGATCCCGGCCGCCGCATCACTAAAGCTATCACGGGATCCCGCTTCGCGCGCGAAGGCACTCCTTGTTTCCGCGGATATCCAGCGGACCTTGAAAAACATACCCCAGGCCTCCTCCATGGTGGATGAGGCGATGCTTCTCCAACCCGAGGGAACGATCAACGCGGAGGCAAGAATCCTGAGTGGTGATCTTCTCTCCTCGAAACAGGATTACACAGGTGCTGCCAAGGCTTACATGACCGTGGCCGTGCTCTACGATGACCCCGTGCTGACCCCCAAGGCGCTCTCCCGCGCCGCCGATGCGTACCGTAAGTCCGGAAATGAGGCTGAGACTGAAAAAACACTCGCGGAATTGCACAAACGCTTCCCAACTGCTGAAGTTCCGAAAGCACCCAAATCATGAGACGCCATCTTTCGAGCAGCCTGCTACTGATCTGCACTCTCACCGCGCTTCACTCCGCGAGGTCAACGGATATCGCGATCAGCAATTCCTCGCCGGCAACAGCGATCTCCCCGGCGACTCGCCTCTCACCATCCCCCGCGCCAACAGTCTCGCTTTCACCAAAACCTGCCCCCTCCCCCTCTCCATTAGCCTCCCCCATCCCAACGAACGGGATCGCAACAAATTCCCTGGCACTCGTCACCCATGACCTTCCGGAGATCCGTGGAAAAATCGGTCTCCCGAAAGATTGGACCCTCCTCCCAGGCAAACTTCTGGAGGGGGATGTTCTTCTCGCCACACGTGAAAAGATCACCAGCGAGAATGACCCATGGACCACAGGACTGAGCATGACAATCGACCGTAACGGCGCCAAGGACTCAGGGCAGAAGGCGAGCGCCTATGCCCTTTCCCTGGCTACCGAAGCCCGGGAAAAAGCAGGTGACGAAGCAACTCCCCTCAAGGAATCACAAGCCGGTGGTTTCCATGAAATCCGCTTTGAGTTTCCCATCTCAGCGGACCAACCGCTGCAGGTGACCGAACTTCTTCGGGCCAATGACTCCACGGGCACACTCGCAGTCATCCTCTGGCAAACACCTAAATCCGAATCTCCTCAACTCCAAGGACTCCGCGATGCCATCCTTGCAGGGTTGACCCTTGATCCCAATCAGTGATGAGACCGTATAAAAACCGGAGGGGAAATCTCTTGGGATTCCTTGTTTTCCTCGTCGTGCTTTCCGTCGCGGTGGCTGGGATAGCGTCCTGGAAAATGAGGCGCCATCCAGCATCCCGCCCTGGTTCCCCCTTGATCCAGGGAGAAGCGATGACGGCAACGGACAATAATGGCCCTGTGCTTCAGGGGCATCTTCTGGAGAAGATGGACCGGGAGTTCACCGACCTCGTCCATCATGTGGTTCCCTCGGTCGTGAGCATCACCACCAGCACTCCTCCCGACAGGGATGCCCTGATCAGACAGTTCTTCGGCCTTGGCGGCGGAGGAGTGAATCAGAACAATAAGATGGGCTCCGGAATCATCGTCTCCCCGGATGGTCACATCGTGACAAACTGGCATGTCATTGAGGGCGCTTCCCAGGTCACCGTTCAACTCAACGATGGCCGCTCCTTCCCTGCCACCCTGACCGGTGCCGACCCGCGCTCCGACATTGCAATTCTCAAGATCGCAGCCGACGGCCTTTCCCCGATTCTCTTCGGTGATTCTGAACAGGTGCGCGTGGGACAGATGGTTTTTGCCATCGGCAATCCCTTCGGCCTACAGGAAACCGTTACCCAGGGAATCATCAGTGCCAAAGGAAGACGTACCCTCAGCGACGCGGCGAATGAATTCTTCCAGACCAGCAGCACTATCAACTCGGGCAACTCTGGCGGCCCCCTCATCGATATCCGGGGGCAGGTCATCGGCATCAACAACTTCATCATCAGCCATAACGGTGTGTCCGAGGGAATAGGATTCGCCATCCCCTCCAATGTTGCCCGCAGGGTTTATGATGACATCGTCCAGCGGGGCCGCGTCATCCGACCCTGGTTCGGGGTCGTCATGCGCCCCCTGAATGCAAACCTCTCCCAACAACTTGGCCTTCCCGATGCCAGGGGAGCACTCGTTGCCGCCACCCTGGCCTCCTCGCCGGCCGAGAAATGCGGGCTTCGGAGCGGGGATGTGATCCTAGCTTTTAATGCCCACCCCATCATCGATGGTTCGGACCTGCGCAATCGCGTCGCCGAGGCCCCGATCGGAAATTCGGTCGCTCTTCGGATCCTCCGTGCCGGCAAACCGGTCGATCTGAATGTGGTCATGGAGGAGGCTCCGGGAAACTGAACCCGAGGAACCCCCCTTTTCAGGTTGCTTCGTTGAATCCATGATCCGAGATACTTGCGGACAAGCCCCTTCAGGGAATAGATTTGCCCCCTGATATGGCCACCGATTCCTCCACGGGAACATTCCGACCTCGCGGCAACAATGCCGTTATCGCCGCCCTCTGGGTGATTGCGGTTGTTGCAGTGATTGAGGTCATCCTTGCCGCCGTCGCTCTGGCTCCGCGGGTAGCGTCGGGAATGAGGGCGGGAATCTCCACCCAATCTCCGGCCAATGGAGCGTCAGCTTTCCCGGGATCAACCGCTTCCTCGATGTTGCCCCCACAGCCCGCAGGACTTCCTCAGCCGCAGATACCCCTGCCACCTTCTTCCGTGGCGACGCAGAATGATCAACCGGCAGGGATCCCCTCGAATAACTCGCTCGCGGAGACAGCGGTGACAGGTGCCCCAACCCTTCAGATCGTCAATGCCAAGCTTCTCTCGGGTGATGACGGCTCCAAAAAACTCCAGATCTCGATCAAGGCGAACTCTCATGATCCGATCGATGTTCCGCAGGTGAGGGTGCAGGTCTACTTCTACGATCAGGACAGCGGGGAGATCGTCCCAAGCAAGGCTCAGGTCACTTCCAACTGGCTCAGTACGCCGATCGACTGGAGAAAGGGAGAACCCGAACTTCTCGAGGTGCAGTACCTGCCCGACACCTCCTCCACGGATGTCACCTTTGCCGGCTATCTGGTCGCCATCTACTACAAGGGGGATCTACAGGATTGCCGCGCCAACCCTGCACGCCTGAAAAAACTCTTTGAGCCGAAGTACTATATCGGCTCAGACGAGTGAGGACTGTCGTCCCAATGATCACTCCCCGACGCTCCCCCCCCCTCCGGCGGTTGGTGTTTGCTGTCGCCTTATTCGGGATTCTTTTTCCGTTCCTGCAGTCGTTACGTGCCCAGGTCCTGGTGGATCTCTCGATCAAGCGCAACATCTACATCGCCTACGAACCGCTGCTGGTCACCGTGCGCATCACCAATCTCTCCGGCAACACTCTTCTTCTCGCCGACGTGGAGGGGAAGAAATGGTTCGGGTTCGATATCGAGACTCTTGATGGCCGCCCTATTCCACCGCGTGATCCCAATTACGAGATCCAACCACTCAAGCTCGCTCCGGGTGAATCGATTGCCCGGACAGTCAACCTGACCCAGCTCTACCCCATGAGCGACTTCGGGAGCTACCGCGTCAGAGCCAGCGTCTACGCTGCGGAACTCTCCAATTACTTCAACAGTCCCCCGCTCACTGTCGAGATCACGGAGGGGCGGCTCCTCTGGGAGCAAACCGTCGGGGTCCCGGGAACGGAGGGATTGCAGAGTTCCTCCCGCACCATCAGCCTGCTCTCAGAACGTCTTGCCGACCGTACCGATCTCTATCTGCGGATCCAGGACAAGGCGGCCGGCATCGTCTACTGCACCCATCGTCTCGGCGACTACATCGCTTTCGGAAAACCGGAAATCATGCTCGACACCTCCAATACGATTCATGTGCTGCAGAACAACATCCCCAGAGAGTTCATTTACTCCAAAATCGCCCTCAATGGGAAAATTCTCGACCGCGTCTCCCTGAATGCACCGAAGGATCGTCCACGTCTCCAGCATACCCAGGACGGGAACATCGTGGTTGTGGGCGGCATTCCATTCGATCCACGAGCCACCCCGACGCCGGCACAGATTCCAAACCTCTCCGATCGCCCTGTTGCCCTTCCGGTGGAACAAATCTCACCCACACCGGTGGTGCAAGGAAAACCAACCCCGAAACCGACGCCGGGGCGCCCTGCCTCCGCAAGACCCACTACCCCGAAATCCAAACCAAATCCACAACCCACCACCACCACTCTCAAAATCGACTGACTGTCGCAGACAGCACCTTGACGGCGCGGCTTTCTGGTTAATAAGTATAAGGTTCATGCAATTTGTGTTTCTCCAGAGATTTCTACCCTTTGCCTGCCTCACGGCAGTCGCGCTCCTGCTTTCGGCGTGTGCGTCCTACGATGGGCGCCTGAATTCCAATACCACGCAGTACCTTGGCACCGACGGTTCGATCGTGACAAGAACCTCCACGGCCTCCCTTGCAGAACGCATCTCTTACTGGGCCGGAGAGTCTGCCAACGGACCCGCAAGGATCGTGATCAACATCCCCCAGCAGAAACTCTTTTACTACAAGGGGGATAAACTTGTGGGCATCTCGGCTGTCTCCACGGGCCGTGAGGGACACGACTCCCCGGTCGGAAACTTCAAAGTCCAGAAGAAGGAGAAAGATCACGCCTCCAGTCTCTACGGCGACTTCGTCGATGCCTCTGGCAAGGTGATCGTGAAAAATGTCACCTATAAGGTGGATGTTCCCCCTCCCGGAACCCACTTCCAGGGATCCTCAATGCCCTGGTTCATGCAGTTCGCTCCTGGGGTGGGAATGCATACGGGATTCCTTCCCGGAGTGCCTGACTCCCACGGTTGCATCCGCCTCCCGGATAAGATGGCCAGAATCTTCTTCTCCGTCACTCCGGTGGGTACACCCGTGTCTGTCGAGAAGCAGTAACCTCGGGAATCAAGCGGGGATGCCTGCGAGGGGGGTAACGTTTCATCCCTTTGAGGGACATATCGTTGAGTGCATCCAGATTAGTGGATGCTGTGTGAAATCATTACATCCGTTCAGGAACACCGATCCCCAGCAGCGACAGGCCCGTCTTGAGCACTTCAGCCGTCACTCCGGCAAGAGTCAGCCTTGAAGAGCGGACTCCCCCCTCGGATTTCAAAATCGGGCAGGCCTCATAGAAACGGTGGAAACGGTCTGCCAGTTCATACAAGTACAGACAGAGGAGGTTTGGGCGCTGGTCCTCAAGAACAGTATGGAGAACCTCCCCAAACTGGAGAATTTGGAGGGCGAGTGCACGCTCCGCTGCATCAGCAATCACAATGGGGACTGCCTCAACAGAAATTCCCTCGGCCTCCGCCTTCCGGAAAATGGAGCGGATACGAACGTAGGCATTTTGGAGGTAAGGGGCAGTATTCCCCTGGAAGGAGAGCATCTTCTCCCAGGAGAAGACATAATCAGTGAGTCGGTGCTGCATCAGGTCCGCATATTTCACCGCGCCAAGACCGATGATCCGTGCGATCTCTTCCTGCTCACCCCTTGAAAGTTCGGCGTTCTTTTCCTCGACAACGGCGAGTGCACGCTCGATCGCCTCGTTCAGGAGTCCACCCAACTCGACATTCTCACCGGAGCGGGTCTTCATCATTTTTCGGTCCTCGCCGAGGATGCTACCGAAGGCGATGTGACGGAGGTCGGTGACCACACCCATCCTGCGTCCGGAGGCAAAGACCTGTTCGAAGTGCAATTGCTGCGGGGCACCCGTGACATACCAGATGGCATCGGGCTTCCAACGCATCTCCCGGTATTCAAGGGTGGCAAGATCGGTGGTGGCGTAGAGAAAGCCTCCATCACCCTTGCGAATGAGGCACGGCTTTTCCTGCAGTTCCGGGCTGCCAGGGAAGAAGATGCAGACAGCACCCTGACTGATTTCGGCAATCTTCTCCTCCAGGAGACGATCCACCAGAGGTCCAAGCGCATCGTTGTAAAAACTCTCCCCAAGGCGTTCATCAAAAGTGATGTCGAGTAGTCCGTATAGTCGCTCGAATTCCTTCCAGGAGAGAGCCACGGCCTGCTTCCAGATCCCGAGATTCTCTGCATCTCCCCGCTGGAGTTTTACCAGCTCGTGACGGACGGTTTCCTTAAGTGCGGGATCCTTTTCCTCAAGCTCATTCACCTCCCGGTAAAGACGCACCAACTCCGCGATGGGAGTCTGCTCAAGAGCCTCCTCGTTGAGCAGATGCTTCCATCCGTAAATCACCTTTCCAAACTGAGTGCCCCAGTCGCCGATATGATTGTCGGTGATCACGCGATGACCAAGATGACGGGCAATCCTTGCCAGCGAGTCCCCGAGGATGGTGCTGCGAATGTGTCCTACATGCATCGGCTTGGCCACATTCGGAGAGCTGAAATCGATGATGATGGTTTTTGGCTTCTCAACCTGCACAACCCCATTGCGGGCATCCTCTCGAACACGATTGACCTCACAGGAGATGGCGATATCGAGCACCTTAAAATTGATGAATCCGGCACCGGCTATCGTCGTTGTCTGGCACAGATCCTCCAACTTAAGATGTGCGAGGATCTCCGCCGCAACTTCTCGGGGGTTTTTTTTCAGCACCTTGGCCGCGACCATTGCGGCATTGGTTTGAAAATCCCCAAAGCGCGTGTCGGTCGCCGGAGTGACGACTGCCAGAGATTCCTCAATCCCGACGGAACAAAGGGCCGCAGCAACGCGTTGTTGGAGTTCAGCCTGTAAAGACATGGGATGAAGAAATTTTGAATCTAGGTTTTTAGAATCTAGATTCCAAGCGCCAGAAGGTTATTCTCTTTTGCCTAAAGCCTAGGTGACTAAACCGCTAGAGGCCCGAAATTAGGAGCGCTTACGGTCAAACACCTCAAGGATCGCCTTGGCATCCGGTGCCACCGAGAGTTCCGACCGGACGGCGGGGTCGTTGAGGAATTTGGCAATTGCGGCAAGCGTCCGGAGATGGGTCTGGAACTGATCTCTCGGCACCAGAAAGAGGACGATGAAATGGACAGGCTTTCCGTCGAGTGATTCGAAATCGATCCCTGCCAGGGAACGACCGAAGCAGGCAGTGACCTCATCGACAGCGTCGCAGCTGGCATGGGGAATCGCGATCCCAAAGCCTATGCCGGTACTCATCGTCTCCTCTCGGTGACGGAGCGCGGCAATAGCTTCCTCCTTGTGGGTGGGCTCCAGTCGACCGTCCGATACAAGTCGACCGACAATCTCCTCGATGGCCTGCCACTTGTCTGTGGCGACCATCTCGGGGATGATCTGATCCTCGGAGAGCAGGCTCGCGAGAGTCATGGGATCAAATCCTTGGAAACCTGTAAATTAAACGGCTTCCTCTGGCGGAGCCTCTCCTGACTCCTCGCCGAGTGCATAACGGACAAAACGGGTGATGACGATCTTGTCGGAAAGTTCCTTCTCCTTCGTTGCCACAAGTTCCTTGACGGTGATGTCAGGGTTCTTGATGCAGGCCTGCTCAAGAAGGCAGGCGGTGCTGTAGAATTTATCCATCTTCCCGTCGACGATCTTCTCGACGATGTTCTCGGGCTTGCCCTGAACCTGTGCCTTGTAGATCTCACGCTCCGAGGCCACCAGGGCTGCATCCACCTGGTCACGGTTGACGACCGTCGGATGGGCTGCAGCGATCTGAAGGGTGATGTCCTTCACGAACTCGCGGAAACTCTCGCTCTTGGTGGTGGCCTCATTTTCACAGGTGATCTCGGCAAGGACTCCGACCTTGCCCTGAAGGTGGATGTATGAGGCAACAAGGCCTCCATTGACCTGAAAGCGTGCAAAACGGCGGATGACGATGTTCTCGCCAAGAGCAGCGATGGTTGTGGCGATGGCATCCTTGAAGAGAACACCGGTGGAGCCGGAAACCTCGAGCAGCGCATCGACGGTATCGGCCTTGGATGCAGCGATCTCCTCGGTGATTTCCTTCACGAACTTGGTGAAGATCTCATTCTTGGCAACGAAGTCGGTTTCGCAATTGATCTCCACAAGGACTCCGACTTTGCCCGAAGGCTGAATAAAAGAGACAACCGCTCCTTCCTTGGCGTGGCGGGAAGCCTTCTTGCCTGCACTGGCAATGCCTTTGGTTCGAAGGATTGCCTCAGCCTTCTCGATGTCGCCGCCCGCCTCGGTAAGTGCGCGCTTGCAGTCCATCATGCCCGCGTTGGTCTTCTCGCGGAGTGACTTGACGATTGCTGGATTAATTTCAGCCATGGGAATGAAGAATGAACGTTGAAGTTGGTCGCTCGGACAGTGCCTTATTCGGCTACTGCCGCAAGCGCCTCGCCGGCGGGTGCGGCAGCACGGACTCCTCCGCGTGACTTCACGATCACATCGACAAGCTTCTGCAGAATGATGCGGATGGCACGGATGGCATCGTCGTTACCGGCGATCGGGAAATTGATCTCCTCAGGGTTGCTGTTGGAATCAACGATGGCAACGATGGGAATTCCAAGCCGGAGAGCCTCGGCGACGGCAATGCTTTCCTTGACGGTATCGATGATGACGATGGCATCGGGCAGTTTCTCCATCTCGAGGACACCCTCGAGATTGTGGCGGATGCGGGTAGCTTCGCGGCGTAGCGCAGAGGCCTCTGCCTTGTTGATCTTGTTGAATCCGGCGCTCTTCTCAAGGGCCTCGAAGTCCTTGAGCTTGGAGACGCTCTTGCGAATGGTCACCAGATTGGTGAGGGTGCCGCCGAGCCAGCGCTGGTTGACATAGTACTGTCCGCAGGCCTGGGCGGCCTCCTTGACTGCCTCCTGCGCCTGCTTCTTGCAGCCGACGAAGAGGATTTTGCCACCCTGCTTGGTGATTCCGGAGAGGAATTCACCCGCCTTGGCGAGTTGCTCGACCGTCTTGGAGAGATCGATGATGTGGATGGAATTTTTTTCCTCGAGGATGAAATCACGCATGCGGGGATTCCAACGCTTGGTCTGGTGGCCATAATGGACACCGGCTTCAAGGAGTTCGGTCATTGTTTCTACGGACATGGGAATGGATGGTTTGTTGGGCTTCGTTGCGGATTGATTGCTTAGTTGGCAGCTTCCTCTGTGGCGGCATCACCCTCGAACAGGGCCGGTTCGCCGAGATGGACCAGATCAAAGTTGCGGTTCGAGTTGAAGCCCGAACCCGCAGGGATGAGGTGACCCATGATGACGTTCTCCTTGAACCCGCGGAGCCTGTCGGCCTTGCCGAGCGTGGCTGCCTCCGTGAGAACACGCGTGGTATCCTGGAAGGATGCGGCGGAGATGAAGCTGTCTGTCTCGAGGGATGCCTTGGTGATGCCAAGGAGGACCGGTGCGGCCTCCGCAGGCTTGCCACCCTTGGAAGCAACGCGATCGTTCTCCCCCTCGAACTCGAGGCGGTCGATCTGGTCGCCCCAGAGGAGCGTGGTGTCGCCCGGATCGGTGATCTTCACCTTGCGGAGCATCTGTCGGACGATGATCTCAATATGCTTGTCGTTGATCTCCACACCCTGGAGGCGGTAGACCTCCTGCACCTCGTTGAGGAGATGCTCTTGGAGTTCCTGAGGACCGCAGACATCGAGGATCTCGTGCGGAACGACGGGGCCTTCGGTGAGTTGCTGACCCTTCTTCACGAAGTCTCCCTTGAAAGCAATGATGTGCTTGGAGAGCGGGATAAGGTGCTCCTCCTCGGAGCCGGTCTGAGGATCACGGACGATGAGCTTGCGCTTGCCGCGCACGGTGCCGCCGATGTCGACGACGCCGTCGATGCGGGCGATTTCGCAGGCATCCTTAGGACGACGGGCCTCAAAGAGTTCGGCAACACGCGGCAGACCGCCGGTGATATCCTTGGTCTTGGCGATCTTACGGGGGGTCTTGGCCATGCGCTGTCCGGCCTGAACCTTCTCGCCTTCCTTGACTTCAAGGTGGGCGCCGGCAGGGATGGAGTAGCTGGCGACAATTTCCTTCTTGTCATCGACGATGACGATCTGGGGATGGAGATCCTCCTTGTGCTCGATGACGACTGTGCCCATGACACCAGTCTCGTCGTCGACCTCCTTGCGGATGGTGACGCCGCTGATCATGTCGCGGAACTCGATCTTACCGGTCTTCTCCGTGATGATGGGGACGTTGTACGGATCCCATTGGACGAAGGTTTCGCCCTTCTTGACCACACTGCCTTCGGCCACCGAGATGACGGAGCCGATGACGACAGGATAGCTCTCGAGTTCGCGGCCGTCCTTGGCATAGAGACCGACCGTACCGTTCTTGGAGAGCACGATAAAGGTGCCGTCGAGGGCCTGCACGGCGCGGAGGTCGTTGAAGCGGAGAACACCCTCGTTCTTGGCCTTGATAATGGGCTGCTTGAAGGTCTGGCTGGCCGTTCCTCCAACGTGGAAGGTACGCATGGTCAGCTGGGTTCCCGGCTCACCGATCGACTGGGCGGCGATGATGCCGACCGCCTCGCCGAGTCCGATCATGAGACCGGTGGAGAGGTTGCGGCCGTAGCACTTGGCGCAGACGCCGCGCTTGTTCTCACAGGTGAGGACCGAACGGATCTTGATCTGCTCGTGACCGACCTTGTCCAAGGCGGCTGCAATCTCCTCATCGATGAGCTGATTTGCCTTCACGATAGGTGTGTTGGAAACAGGATCCTTGACGGTCTCGCAGCTGACACGCCCGATGATGCGCGTGGCAAGACTGACAACTTCCTCGTCGCCCTCATAGATCGGGCGGACGACAATGCCGTTGACGGTGCCGCAATCCTCGGTCGTGATGATCACGTCCTGGGCCGCATCGACAAGCTTGCGGGTGAGGTAACCGGAATCGGCGGTCTTGAGCGCCGTATCGGCCAGTCCCTTACGGGCACCGTGGGTCGAGATGAAGTACTCGAGCACGGAGAGACCCTCGCGGAAGTTGGATAGAATCGGGCGTTCGATGATTTCGCCTGAGGGCTTGGCCATCAGACCGCGCATGCCGGCCAACTGCTTGACCTGGGTGCGGTTGCCTCGAGCTCCGGAGTCGACCATCATGAAGACGGGATTGGCCTGGGCTTGTCCGTTATTATGCTCGAGCGTGCGGAAGAGTGCGTTTGCGATCTCTTCACCCGTGTGGGTCCAGATATCCTGCACCTTGTTCTTGCGCTCGCCGTCGGTGATGATGCCTCGGCGGTACTGCTTCTCAACCTCGGAGATCTGCTTTTGGGCACTCTCAATAAGGACAGCCTTCTCCTTCGGAATGATCATGTCATTGATACCGATGGAAGCACCGGCACGGGTGGCCTCGCGGAATCCCAACTCCTTGAGCTTGTCGAGGGTCTCGACGGTGCGGGCCTGACCAACCGCCTTGTAGCAGCGCCAGATGATGTCGGAGAGTTGCTTCTTGCCGGCAACCTTGTTGTAGAAGCCAAGCTCCTTGGGCCAGATCTGGTTGAAGAGGACACGGCCGACGGTGGTCTCGATAACCGAGAGTTCGGAATTGCCGTAGACGCTCGCCACGCCACGATCGGGATTCGCAAGACGGATGCGGGTATGGATCTTGACGCTCTTTTCGGAAAGGGCCAACTCGACCTCGGTCGTGTCGGCGAAGAGCGGCATGCGGGCAGCCTCCTTGGGTTTGCCGTCCTTGCCATTGACCACACGCGGGTTCTGCGTGAGGTAGTAGCAACCGAGAGGAATATCCTGCGAAGGGTTGGTGATCGGCTTGCCGCTGGAGGGCGAGAAGATGTTGTTCGGAGCCAGCATCAGTGTTCGGGCCTCAAGCTGCGCCTCGACGGAGAGGGGCACATGGACGGCCATCTGGTCACCGTCGAAGTCGGCATTATAAGCCGTGCAGACGAGCGGGTGAACACGGATCGCTTCGCCCTCAATGAGGATCGGCTCGAAGGCCTGGATCGAGAGGCGGTGGAGGGTCGGGGCGCGGTTCAACAGAACGGCATGCCCCTTGGTGACCTCTTCCAGGATGTCCCAAACCTCGGGGGTCTGGCGCTCGATCAATTTCTTCGCGCTGCGCACGGTATGCACGTAGCCGAGTTCCTTGAGGCGGCGGATAATGAAAGGCTCGAAGAGAACGAGCGCCATCTTCTTGGGAAGACCGCACTGGTTGAGCTTGAGTTCGGGTCCGATAACGATGACCGAACGACCGGAGTAATCGACGCGTTTGCCGAGCAGGTTCTGACGGAAACGGCCTCCCTTGCCCTTGAGCATGTCGCTGAGGGACTTGAGGGGACGGTTAGCAGCACCGGTGACGGCACGGCCGTGACGACCGTTGTCATAGAGGGCATCGACAGCCTCTTGGAGCATGCGCTTCTCGTTGCGGATGATGACCTCGGGGGTCTTAAGCTGGAGAAGGGTGCGGAGACGGTTGTTGCGGTTGATGACGCGGCGGTAGAGATCGTTGAGATCGGAAGTCGCGAAACGGCCGCCCTCAAGCGGTACGAGTGGGCGGAGATCAGGAGGGATGACAGGCAGCACGCTCAAGATCATCCACTCGGGACGGGTCTTCGAGCTGATGAACCCCTGGACAAGCTTCAGGCGCTTCGCAAGCTTCTTGCGGATTTGCTTGCTCTTCGTCTGGGTCATCTGCTTCTCGATCACCTGCTGCTCCTCGAGCAGATCCAGGTTCTCAAGCAGTTTCTGGATCGCCTCGGCACCCATGCCGGCGACAAAATCCTCGCCGTACTGGTCCTCGGCCTCGCGATACTCGGTCTCGGTCAGGAGCTGGCCCTTCTCGAAGGGAGTCTTACCCGGATCGATCACGATGTAATCCTCGTAATAGATCACGCGCTCAAGCTGGCGACCGGTGAGGTCGAGCATGAGGCCGATGCGCGAAGGCATGCACTTGTAGAACCAGATGTGGGAGACGGGAACGGCCAGATCGATGTGACCCATGCGCTCGCGGCGGACGCGGCTGAGCGTCACCTCGACACCGCAACGGTCACAGACAACATTCTTGTGCTTGATGCGCTTGTACTTTCCGCAGGAGCACTCCCAGTCCCGGGTGGGACCGAAAATACGCTCGCAGAAGAGACCGCCCTTCTCAGGTTTGAAGGTCCGGTAGTTGATGGTCTCGGGGTTCTTGACTTCCCCTTTGCTCCAACTGCGGATGGTCTCCGGATTGGCGACGGTAATTCCAACCTCATCGAAGGAGGTTTTGATGGGATCCGCCAGAAGGTCGGGTACTGCTGCTGCAAGTGCTGTGTCGGTCATGGCTCTTAGGTGTGCTGGTTGCTGCGGTGTTGCGGCTTAGCGGGTGCTGGAAGTAGTTAGGCGTTTGAGCTGCTTTTTAGGCGGCGGTATCAATGAAGGAGCGAGGTGCATCCTTGCTGCCCACGCGGACATCGAGTCCGAGTCCCTGCATTTCCTTGATGAGCACGTTGAAGGACTCTGGAATGCCGGCCTCCAGGGAATTATCTCCCTTGACGATGCTCTCGTAGATGCGGGTGCGGCCCTGGACATCGTCGGATTTGACGGTGAGCAGTTCCTGCAGCGTGTAGGCGGCGCCATAGGCCTCGAGAGCCCAGACTTCCATCTCTCCGAAACGCTGGCCTCCGTACTGCGCCTTTCCACCAAGCGGTTGCTGGGTGACGAGGGAGTAAGGACCGACGGCGCGTGCGTGGATCTTGTCGGCCACGAGGTGTCCGAGCTTGAGCATGTAGATGATGCCGACGACGACTTCCTGGTCGAACGCCTCACCGGTGCGACCATCGAAGAGTTGCGACTTGCCGTTCTCCTGAATCCACTCGAATCCTTCCTTCTTACCGGCCTCCACGAGATACTCGCGGATACGGGTCTCGGGAATACCGTCGAAGACGGGAGTGGCAACCTTGAATCCGAGGGCCTTGGCGGCGATACCCAGATGGGTCTCGAGAACCTGGCCGACATTCATTCGGCTTGGCACACCGAGCGGATTGAGCACGATGTCGACGGGGGTGCCGTCGGAGAGGAACGGCATGTCCTCTTCGGGAACGATCTTGGCGACAACACCCTTGTTACCGTGGCGTCCGGCCATCTTGTCACCGACGGAAAGCTTACGCTTGCTGGCGATGAAGACCTTGACCTGCTTGATGATGCCGGGATCAACGTCATCGCCGCTTTCGACGCGGCCGAGGTTCTCCTCTTTCTCGTTCTCGAGATCGGCGAAGCGGTGCTCGAACTGGCCGATGATCTCGCGGATCTTGTTGCGGATGGGGCTCGGGTCGATCTCGACCACGTTGTAGACGCCTGCCAGCTTGCGCAGAAGCATCTTGGTGATCTTACGGTTGGCGGGGATGATGATCTCGCCGGTCTCGCCGTTGACGACATCGAGCGGGATCTTCTCGCCGAGAAGGACGTTTGCAAGGCCTTCGGTGAGCTGCTCGAAGAGCTCATCCTTACGCTTCTTGTTATCGTCCTGGATCATCTTCTGCTGACGCTTGCTCTCGGCAGGGGTCATCTTGATCTTGGCAGCCTTCTCCTTGGAGGAGACGCGGACATCCATGACGATGCCGTAAGTTCCGGACGGAACCTTGAGCGAAGTATCCTTCACGTCGGCCGCCTTTTCACCGAAGATGGCGCGCAGCAAACGTTCTTCCGGCGCGAGTTCGGTTTCAGACT
>CAIZIQ010000292.1 GCA_903933015.1 uncultured Spartobacteria bacterium
CCGAGACGTCCCATGCCGGTATCAATTTTGAAGTGAATGGCGGCGCCCTCCGATGCCGCTTTCGAAAAGAGGCGTGCCTCTTGCAGTGAAGAAATCGTTGGAATGAACTCATGCCGCGCAATCTCGGCGTATTCCGCGGGAAGTGCGGCGCTGAGCAGCAGGATTGGCTTGGATTTTTCAGTGTGACGCAGAAGCATCGCCTCTCCGAGCGATGCCACGGCGAACACCTCGACGCCGTCGCTCAATGTGGAGGCGACCTCGTTCAGGCCATGTCCGTAGCCATTGGCCTTCACCACGGCCATGATGCCGGCTTTACCAGCCAGTTTGCGGACGGCATTGAGATTATGACGGATCGCCGGGAGATCGATTTCTACCCAAGTTCTCTTGGGGAGGGATTCCTGAAGCTGCTTCCTGACGCGGACCATCTCTTTACTATGGGGTATCCTTCCTTCAGGGAAAAGCTCCGGATTCATGATCCGGAAACGAATTCGGCATGACTTCGTTGGATTTCAGGGGATTTAGGGTTTTAAGCCGCTCTCTTCTCCGGTTAACCTCTGTCTCATGAAAATCATCGTCACAGGAGGGGCCGGCTTTATCGGTTCCCATGTGGTCCATGCCCTGATCGGGGAGGGGCATGAGGTGACAATCATTGATGATTTCAACGACTTCTATGATCCGGCTATCAAGCGGGCCAATGTCGCCTCTTTCGCTTTGCTTACCACTGAGGGATATCCAGTCGAGGTTGCCGAGATCGACTTGCGTGACTGGGAGGCGGTTCGGGGACTCTTCGGAAGAGTGAAGCCTGACGCCGTCATCCATCTGGCCGCCAGAGCCGGGGTCAGACCCTCCATTCAGGACCCCAAGCTCTACATTGACACGAATATCACGGGAACTTTCCATGTGCTGGAGGCCGCCCGGCATGCCGGATGCCGCAAGGTGCTTTTTGCCTCCAGTTCCTCGGTCTACGGACTCTCCAAGAAGGTTCCCTTCCGCGAGGACCAGGCTCTTCTCCAGACCCTATCCCCTTATGCTGCCACCAAGCTTGCGGGAGAACAACTCTGCGGGAACTACGTGAATCTCCACGGGATGAGGATTGCGGCGCTACGCTTTTTCACGGTTTACGGCCCGGGACAGCGACCCGATCTGGCCATCCACAGCTTCACCGATGCCATTGAGAACGGTCGATCGATCAAGCAGTTCGGAGACGGCACCACACGACGCGATTACACCTACATCGACGACATCGTCCAAGGTGTCATGGGAGCCCTGTCCTACATCGAGGGTGAGGGGCCTCTCTTCGAGATCTTTAACCTCGGAGAGAACGAGACGACAACGCTGGCACAGCTTATTGGCGGCATCGAGAAGGCTCTCGGCAAGAAAGCCGTCATTGAACGGCTTCCCGAGCAGAAAGGAGATATGCCCCTTACCGCGGCAGATATCACAAAGGCCCGTACGCTGCTCGGATATGCACCGCACACGCCGATCCGCATCGGGATCCCGAAATTCGTGGCTTGGTATCGGGAATTGCACGGGAAAGCACCCGGTGGAGAGAAGGCATGAATCCCCTCTCTTCAGTCGAACTGCTTGGCGATCTGATACGAATCGCGAGCGTGAATCCCGAGGGAGATCCCGGAGTTACCGATCCCGGCGAGGCAACTCTGGCGATCGCCCTGGAGAAGCTGCTGAGGGGACTGGGTGCCGAGGTCTGGCTTCGCGAGGTGCTGCCTGGTCGTCCGAATGTTGTCGCCCGCTTTCCAAGTGATCGTCCCGGAAAACCGAAGCTTCTTCTTGCTCCCCATACCGACACGGTCAGCGTCGTCGGGATGACAATCCCCCCCTTCAGCGGGGAGGTTCGTGATGGTAAGATCTGGGGCCGTGGTGCCAGCGATACAAAGGGGCCGATGGCTGCAATGCTCGGTGCCCTGGCTCGCTTGAAGGATCGCCTCCCGACACTCGGTCATGAAATCTGGTTCGCGGGCCTCATGGGGGAGGAGTCAGGCCAGTTCGGAGCCAAGGCGCTTGCCTCGGAAGAGCAGTTTGATTTTGTGATCGCCGGAGAGCCGACTGATCTCAAAACGGTCCATGCCCACAAGGGATCGCTCTGGGTCACCCTCACAGCCCATGGCAAGGCGGTCCATGCCTCCGCACCCGAGCGGGGGGATAATGCCATCTACAAGATGAGCTCAGCGATTGAGAGAATCCGCTCCGAGGTGATTCCCGCACTCGCCAGGAACGAGCACACCCTGCTCGGTCGCTCAACGCTCAGCGTAGGCACCGTCCGTGGAGGGTCCAAGACGAACATCGTTCCCGATCATTGCGAGGCGACGGTCGATATCCGGTTGATTCCGGGAGATGATCCCCAGCACATCATCGCTCTCCTTCAAAAGGCAGCTCCCGATTTGGAAATTGTCCATCACGGCTCCGCGCCTCTCTATACCGATCCGTCAAACGTCCTCATTCAAAAACTCTCCTCCCTTGGGGCAATGCCCGTGGGAGCCCCTTGGTTCTGCGATGCAGCTGTCTTTGCCGCACAAGGAATGCCCTCCGTGGCCCTCGGTCCCGGCTCCATCGCTCAGGCTCATACAGCCGATGAGTTTATCTCGGTCAGGGATCTTGAAGAGGGAGTACAATTCTTCACTACCTTTCTCGAGTCTCTCTAAGGCATGGTCTTTTAGTGATGGGCGTTGTTGCTACTCGCTCATTTGCGGGCAATGACGATAAGTCCCACGATCATGAGCGAAGCACCTGCCAAAGTTCGGGCTGTGATTTGCTCCTTGAGGATGAAGAAAGCCAGGAGGACGGCTACGACCATGCTGCCTTTATCAATCAGGGCTACGGTGGAAACCTCACCTTCCTTGATAGCCTTGTAGTAAAACACCCATGAAACGGCTGTGGTGATCCCGGAGAGTCCGAGCCATAGATAATTTCCACGGGTTAAGCCCGTTAACTGGCTGATGGGGACAACGAGACCGGCGAATGCCACGACAAACACAAAGACAAAGCAGGTCCTGATGGCCAGACCAAGCTCCGCCGAAATACCGGATAATCCAAGCTTGGCGATGACGGAGGTGAACCCAGCAAAGATCATCGAGATCAAAGCGTAGAGAATCCAAGGTTTCATCGAACTAGGAATCAAATCTTGAAAATCGGGATGCCAGGCGCGGTATTCCCAATCCACCACGCCTAAGCGTGGTGTTCTTGGAGAGATTTGACTGTTAGCGGTGCCTCTGCTGTCGACTTGATCGCCGAGACGCTGGCGGCCGCGGCGCGGAGGGTGGTCATGATCGGGATGCGATTCGCGACGGCCGTGCTGCGGATCACCACTTCATCCTGACGGGGTTGCTTCCCGGCGGGCGTGTTGATGATGAACTGCATCTCGCCGTTCTTGATCATGTCGACGACGTTGGGGCGTCCCTGGGCGAGTTTGTTCAGGCGGGTGACGGGGATGCCTGCTTCCTTAAGGAGAGCGGCGGTGCCATCGGTCGCATGGATCTTGAAGCCGAGATCGGCGAAGTCCTTCACGATCGGGACGATCGCCTGCTTGTCGGAGTCCTTCACGCTGA
>CAIZIQ010000293.1 GCA_903933015.1 uncultured Spartobacteria bacterium
CCCACTGGCTATGGTGACCTTCATGCCCCGGGACCCGGACCCGTCCGGGAAAAACTGGGTAATGCTTCCTATCATTTCATCGCCTTGCCGTGGCTGATGCAGCAGTTTTGGCTTCAGTACCGCTTCACAATGGATGAGGAGCGATTGCGTCGGGAGATCCATCCCCTGCTCAAGCGGACCATGAATACCTACCTCCATGTGATCGATCTTGGGCCAGACGGCCGTTACCACATCCCAATGGCGTTCTCGGATGAGTACGGAAACGCACCCGACACCAATCTCAATCTGGCCCTGCTTCGATGGGGCCTCCAGACGCTAATTGCCGATAACGAGCGCTTGAAGCTCAACGATCCCGATGCCGCTAAATGGAAAGAGGTTCTCGATAAACTTACCGACTATCCCGTCGATGAGACGGGTCTGATGATCGGAAAGGATACCCCGTTCGCAAAGCCGCACCGCCACTCAAGTCACCTCTTCTCCATTTTTCCTCTCTATGTGATGAACGTGGAGGATCAGCCGGAGAAAAGACCCCTGATGGAAAAATCGCTCGCTCATTTCCTGAGCTTCAATGGAGACGACTGCATGTTCAAATTCACTGGGGCGGCCTCGCTCTACGCGGCCCTCGGAGATGGAAATGATGCGTTGAAGTGCTTGAACCGTGCCTTGGAGCCGCAGGCCAAGGGGCCGACCGTAACTCCGAATACGCTTTACAGTGAAAACGGGTGGCCGACCTTTGAATCCCCGATCTCTGCCCAGCGAGCCATTCTGGACATGCTGATCCAGAGCTGGGGCGGCAAGATCCGGGTCTTTCCTGCATTCCCCGATTTGTGGAAGGAAGCCGCCTTCTACGATCTCCGAACCGAGGGGGCGTTCCTCGTCAGTGCGAAGCGCTCGAATGGCAAGACGCTCTTTATCGGGATCAAGAGTCTGGCTGGCGAGCCATGCCATCTCAAAACCGATCTCGCCGAACCGATCATCGCTGAGGGCATTCCGGCGTCGGCAATCCGGCGTATTAACGGCCTGCTGGAAATCGATCTCAAAAAGGGAGAGCAAGTCGTCCTCCACACCGAGGGAGTCGCTGCACCCTTCACCATTGAACCGCTTTCCAATCAATCCGGAGTCATGAATGCGTGGGGTGCCAAGAAAGCAGAGTGAGATTCGCTGGAAGAGTACAGCTTGCCATGAAAACCACTTGCACTTGGCTTATGACGCTGACTCTCTTGAGTTTTTGTCTTCAGGCAGCCGGGGCCGATGACGTTACGGAGACCCGAGGACCTGTCCAAAACACCGGTATGACTGTTCAGGTGGATCAGGATGGAGTGCAGGCACCGGGTTATCATTGGGAGAAGCCGGAAGCAAAAACCGAATGGAAGGCACAATGGATCGGCTCCATCGGCAAAGGACCTCCCGACTCCTCAGCCACATGCCTGCGTAAGGAAATTACTCTCGATCCGCCTCCTAAGAAAGTGACTGCCTGGATCTCCGGGGATAATTACCTGCTCTATGTAAATGGCATCCCTGCAGGCCGAGGTTCCGCAGATCAGGGAAGGGACTTTGTTGGAGCCGCCAGTGGGCGCAGATTTTACGAAACACGCGATCTCACGCCATTGTTTCATCAGGGGAAAAATGCCGTGGCCGTGGAGCTGCTCGGTTCCAACAAGCTGCTCCTGGAGTTGCTCGTGGAATATCCTGATGGGAAGAAAGTCACCTTGGTGACGGATGCGACTTGGAAGGGGCTAGCCTCGTCATATCTGCTGAAGAAAAACCTGCCGGAGGAGGATCTCAAGTTGCTCGGAGGGAAGCCACGGGCGCTTCCATTCTTTGATGCCGCAATGGAGCCTGTGGGATGGTTGCAGGTAGGATTTGATGATTCCAAGTGGCCGGCATGTAAAGTCACGGAGGCTCCCAGGGAGCTGTTGGTCATGAGTGAGTTGCCTCCCCTGATGGAGGTGAGGTACCCCTACTTTGAAATCACGAATGTTCAGGGTGACGTGACGGTTCCTAAGGAACCCCTAAAACCTCTAACACCCGGCCATCCCATCCTCGTGAAGGGTGACGGGCAGTTCTCCGTACACTTTGACAAGATCATGGCAGGCCGCTGCGGCATCAAGGTCAAGGGAGCCCAGGGAGCCAGTATCCTGCTCCTCTCGAATGAGACCAGTGCCATTGGCGGCAGCCGCGCTTATCAGATTGCATTGAGGGATGGAGTCCAGACCTTCGAGTCCCGGGATTACTATGCGCTGGGATCCGTGACGGTGATTGTCAGGAATGCAACCACTCCGGTGGAGATCCTCGATTTGACTGCCGACTTTCTCTCACAACCGATTGAGTACCGAGGCTCGTTCATTTGCAGCGACGAGGCGCTGAACAAGCTTTACAAGAGCGCGCGCTGGTCGACGCAGATCTGCATGATCACACACCATCTTGATTCACCGCAGCATCAGGAGCCGATCAGCGACTACGGGGATTACCTGATCGCTGACCTAGTGAACTACTACACGATGGGTAATAATCCTTGGCTCGCCAAACAGGATCTTCGCAAGTGGGCATGGGTGATGGAAAACGCCAAGTACCAGACCTTCCACACCAGCTACATGTTCTACTGGTTGCAGGCGTTATTGAACTACTACGACTTCACAGGAGACAAGGAGTTGCTCAAGGAGCTGACACCGAATGTCCATGCGGTGATTGACCAGTTCACTTTCTATCTCGGAAAGAGCGGGATCATCTCCGAGGCCCCGAACTACATGTTCATGGACTGGGTGAATGTCCATGACGACAAGAATCCAAAGATCTCCTTTGCCTGTCATCATCCTCCAGCCGTCATCGGCCAAGGGTACATGACAGCCCTCTTCTATCAGGCGCTAGGTGATGCGATCCGGATCTCACAACTCACCGGTGACTCAACCCATGGCGAGAAGTATGAGAAACTCCGTAAGCAGGTAGGCGACTCTTATGAGAAGGAGCTCTGGAATCCAGACCGGGGCCTCTACCGTGATGGAAAGCCCTTCGCGACATCCGTCAGCACCAACAAGTGGATGCCGCCTGATGTTCCGATGGAGAGCTTCAGTGTGCAGAATAATGCATTGGCATTGCTTGCTGGAATAGTTCCGAAAAATCGGCAGACCGCCGTCATGGAAACGACCATGTCCAATACGAACTGGGATGTTACCCCCTACTTCATGCACTTCGTCTTCAATGCCCTCGACGAAGCCGATCTCTTTGGCAAATACGGCATCCAAAAGATGCATGAGTACAAGGTGGTTCCCGAGACCCAGACTGTTCGAGAGATGGGGCCGGAGAGAGGTGATTACAGTCACGGATGGATCGCCACACCCGCCTATCAGATGCCGAGCAAGATCCTCGGGGTAAGGCCCACTTCGCCTGCATTTAGCTCTGTGTTGATCAAACCCGAGACCTGCGGCCTGAGTTGGGCCAAGGGATCGGTGCCGACGCCTCATGGCAAGGTGGATGTCTCCTGGAAGGTGGAAGGTGGAAAGTTCTCCCTCGATGTGACGATTCCTCCGGGGACAACCGCACGTATTGAGGTTCCTGGTAAGGATGCGCAGTTTATTGATGAGAGAGATGGATCTTCGGTCCCAAAATCACTCGGGATCATGAATGGAAGATCCACTTTTGAAGTTGCTACGGGTAGTTACTCCATCACCTCGACGTTGCAGAACCCATAAATCGCATTCCTCCCCAGAATTACCCTTAAACATCCCCCATTATTATGAATCCTTTCCTCGGTGTCTTTTTTCATTGGCTGGGCGGCTTTGCCTCCGGAAGTTTCTACGTTCCGTATCGCTTCGTGAAGAAGTGGGCTTGGGAGACCGCCTGGATGGTGGGTGGATTCTTCTCCTGGATCATCATGCCTTCACTCCTGGCACTCCTGATGACCCATGATCTCCACGGGGTATTGGTGAGTCAGAGCGGCAACACGCTTTGCTGGACCTATTTCTTCGGATGTCTCTGGGGGTTGGGTGGTCTGACCTTCGGACTCACGATGCGCTATCTGGGAATGTCACTCGGTATGGGGGTGGCGCTCGGGTATTGCGCTGCCTTCGGAACCCTGCTGCCCCCCATCGCCAAGCTCTTCCTTCCAGGAATCCCATGCGATGAGACGATCGTCCAGATTGCGTCGAACCTCCCCGGACAGATCACACTGATCGGCGTTATGGCCTGTCTCGTCGGCATCGCCCTTGCGGCGCTGGCGGGGCTGAACAAGGAACGGGAAATGGATGCATACCAGAAAACCGAGGCGATCAAGGAGTTCAATTTCCCAAAGGGTATCGCCGTCGCAACCTTCTCCGGCGTGATGAGCGCCTGCTTTGCCTTTGCACTGACCGCCGGCAAGCCGATCGGCGATGCGTCACTCCTAGCAGGGACCGATCAGATCTGGACGGGTCTTCCGAAGCTCGTCGTCGTGCTTCTCGGCGGCTTCACCACGAATTTCCTCTGGTGCGCCTACCTCCATTTCAAGAACGGCACGGCCTACCAGTATCTCAGCAGCACGATCCGCGAGGAACATGCCACGCTTGGGAGTGCTGGGGGCGGTGAGCATGGCGGTGCGGCACCGGCTGCCCCCGTCGATGGAAACCTGAAGGTGCCGATGCTCGGCAACTATCTCTTCTCAGCCCTAGCCGGGACGATCTGGTACCTGCAGTTCTTCTTCTACACCATGGGTGAGACCCAGATGGGCAAGTTCGGGTTCGCCAGCTGGACCCTCCATATGGCCAGCATCATCATCTTCAGCACGATGTGGGGCTGGATCTTCCACGAGTGGAAGGGATCGAGCAAAAAGACCCACGCCCTCATCGCACTTGGCATCGCCACGCTGATTATCTCCACGATTATCATCGGCGTCGGCACTTGGTTCAAAGGGCATTCCTGATTTCAAACGCACCGCCCGATTCTCAACCTCACTTTTATGAACGCC
>CAIZIQ010000294.1 GCA_903933015.1 uncultured Spartobacteria bacterium
CTGAAGTTGCCGTGGATCAGACGGCCGAGTCTCCGGATTTCATCCGGTTGCAAAAAGGTCGGGGAGCCTCCCCCGAAATGCAGCTGGACGAGTTTTCGTTCGGGATTGATGCGATGTTTCAGGGTGGCCACCTCGCGCTCCAGGGTGCCGATGTAATCGCCGCCCTGCCCGTGATCCTTCGTGATGACCGTGGTGCAGCCGCAGAACCAGCAGAGCGTCTCGCAGAATGGAATATGGAAGTAGAGCGAGAGGTCCCTGTCTGTCCGATTATTCGCCTCAATGCGATTGGCGAGTTCGTCGCGGGAAAAATCGGCGGTGAATTTTGTGGCCGGGGGATAGCTGGTGTAGCGCGGGCCCGCGACGTTGTATTTTTTCACCAGTTCCAGGTCGACATGGAGAGGGTGACTCACCTCGCCATGGAGGGATGCGTTGCCGTTCATGCAAAGCTCCTCACGGTATCGACCAGTGCCTGGATGCACTCGAGCTTTGCGGCAGGGATGACGCCATGCCCCAGGTTGAAGACATGACCTCCCCGGCCCAAGGCCTTCATCTCGCGCAGGATACGGGAAGTTTCTGCGGAGACGAGTTCTGGCGTGGTGGTGAGCAGGAAGGGGTCGAGATTCCCCTGAACGCCGACCTTTTCCGGAAGGGCTCCGCGGATCGCGGCCAGCGACTGCGTCCAGTCGACACTGAGCACATTGGCACCGGTCGAGACCAGGGCATCCAGTCGTCCCTGCACTCCCTTGGAGAAAAGAATGACCGGCACCTGTCCTTTAAGGGAGGCGACGATTTCGCGGATCCATCGCCCTGAGGCCGCCTCAAAAGCATTGTCAGCCAGCATGTCGCCGTTGCTGTCGAAGATCTGCACCGCCTCGGCTCCATGATCGATCTGCATCTGAAGGAAGGAACTCACCACGGCGGTGATCTTCTCCATCAGCTCCCCGAAAAGTTTCGGTTCCGTGTAGAAGAGCTGCTTGGCAAATTCGCTCTTCCCCGAACTGCCCCCCTCCACCATGTAGCGGGCCAGGGTCCAGGGGGAACCGGCGAAACCAAGCAGTGCCGTGCGCCCTTCCAGCGCGGGTTTGATCAGATCCAACGCATCGGCCACATAACGGAGCCTCTCGACGGCATTTTGATGATCCAGCTTCCGGATATCCTCCGCCGTACGCACGGCGAACTCCATTTCAATGCCTCCCCCTAGTTCACCAAACCGATAGGGCTGACCCATTGCCTCGGGCACCACCAGGATGTCACTGAAAAGAACCGCCGCATCGAAGCCGAATCTCCGGATCGGCTGAAGGGTCACCTCCGCCGCAAGTTCCGGTGTCCGGGCCAGCTCCAGAAAGGTGTGCTTTTCCTTCAGGGCACGGTATTCGGGCAAGGCTCTTCCGGCCTGCCTCATCAGCCAGACGGGCGTGCGATCGACCATCTCGCAGCGACAAGCTCCGAGAAAACGATCCCGGCCGCTGAAAGCCACGCCATGCATGGCGGACTCGTGGGATGATGATGTGGATCGGGTCGGCATCGGATGCTGGGTGGGGCATTATGAGGGAGTCCCTTCGGATCTCCAAGCGAGATCAGAACACCGGAGATCCGTCCCGGAAGGATGAACGCTCGACGCTCGACTTTTCCCTCCTCTAGGATCACCGGATGTGGAAAACAGCCCATGAGCATATCCTGAAGCTGACCGTCTATGAGCCCGGCAAGCCCGTGGAGGAGTTGGCCCGTGATCTCGGCCTACGCGAAGAGGAGATCATCAAGCTCGCCTCGAACGAGAATCCCCTCGGCCCTTCGCCCAAGGCCCTGGAGGCGATGCGCCGGACCCTGGAGCGCGCACACTTCTACCCGGATGGTGGAGGATACGACCTTCGCGGAGCCATTGCAGAACGCCTGGGGGTCTCCCGGGAGAACATCGTCCTCGGAAACGGCTCCAACGAGATCATCGAATTCATAGGGCACGCCTTCCTGGGGCCCGGCGACGAGGTCGTCGTGGCCCGCCACTCCTTTGCCGTCTATAAGCTCATGGCCCAACTCTTCGGCGCTGATACGATCGAAGTCCCCGATCCGGAGTATACCGCCGATCTCGATGCCATGCTCAAGGCGATCACGCCGAAGACCCGCGCGGTCTTCATCGCCAACCCGAATAACCCGACCGGCACCATGGTGGGTCAGGAGGCAATCGACCGATTCATGGCCCAGGTACCGGATCATGTGCTGGTAATCTTCGACGAGGCCTACCATGAGTTCCTCGACAAGGCTCCTGATGTCCTTCCGTATGTCCGGCAGGGGCGGAATGTCGTCGTGATGCGGACCTTTTCCAAGATCATGGGCCTCGCAAATCTCCGCATCGGCTACGGAATCACAACCCCTGAGCTGGCCGCGGTTCTTCAGCGGACACGCCAACCCTTCAACGCCAACGGCATTGCTCAGGCTGGAGCTCTCGCCGGACTGCTCGACGAGGATCACATGCGCCAGACCCGTGAACTCACGCACGAGGGACGCGAGTATTTCGAGAGGGAATTCGCTGCCATGGGACTTGAGTATGTTCCTAGCTTCGCCAATTTCGTCCTCGTGAAGGTGGGCGACGGCAAGGAGATCTTCGAAGCGATGCTCCGCAAGGGGATCATCCTCCGTGCCATGGGGAGCTACGGCCTTCCGGAATGGATCCGTATCTCGGTCGGCACCATGGATCAGAACCGCCGCTGCATCGCGGAACTCAAGGAACTCGGCAAGGCCGGCAAGCTAGCCACCCGATCATAGCAGAGAAGTACACATTGAAGAACGTCATCGCCATTGATGGTCCGGCAGCTTCGGGGAAGAGCACGGTCTCGCGCGGCATCGCTTCCGCGCTGGGCTACCTATTCGTGAGTTCTGGACACTTTTACCGTGCGCTGGCCTGGGGAACGGTTCGCGACCATCTCAGCAATGAGGGGATTGCCGAATGGATCGGAAAGCGCTCGTTGGATGTGAATGTGTCGACTGGAGGCCTTCTCCTGTTGCTTGACGGAGAAGATGTAACCCCGCATCTCTCGGAGCCTGATGTGGCGGCGAAGGTTTCCGTGATTGCGGCATTCCCGGCCGTGCGTGATTACGTGAATTCCCGTCTGCGGAGCCTTGCAGAATCCCACAGCCTCGTGATGGAAGGCCGAGATGTCGGATCGGTGGTTTTCCCGGAAACCCCGTTCAAATTCTATCTCGATGCTTCCCCCGAAGAGCGCGCCAGGCGGCGTGCCGGCGAGGGAAAGATCGATTCGGTAGCCGAACGCGACCGTCTTGATTCCACAAGAGCCACGGCTCCGCTCACGATTCCCCGGGGAGCTATCGTGATCGACACGACACACCTCGATATTCCCCAGGTAATCACCGCCATTCTGGATCATCTCGCCAAAAATCCCCCTGCAGCGTCTCCGCAATGATGGGCTTCACCTACTACTTCTGGTACACGCTTTCGAAGATCACGGCTCGGCTCTTCTTCAGCTTCCGCGTCGTCTATCCGGAACGCCTGATCGAGGAAGGATCCCTGATCCTTGCCTCCAATCACCAGAGCTACTTCGACCCACCCCTCATCGGGATCTGCTCCAGACGCGGCGTCTACTACCTCGCGCGCAAGACGCTCCTCCAGATCCCCCTGCTCGGGAAGCTTCTCCCCCACATCAATGTCATCCTTGTGGACCGCGACGGGAACGACATGTCGGCGCTCAAGAGCGTGATCCGCACCGTCAGGGCGGGGAACGGCGTCGTTCTTTTTCCGGAAGGAACCCGTTCGCCGAACGGCCAACTTCAAGCGGGAAAGGCGGGCATCGGCCTTGTCATCGCAAAGACCCGCGCTCCCGTGCAACCGATGCGCATCTTCGGATCGTTCGAGGCCTTCCCCAAAGGTTCAGGCAAGATCACGGCCGTTCCTGTCACCGTGGTGGTTGGGGAACCCATCCGCTTCACGCCAGAGGAACTCGATCCGAAAAACCATGGCGGGAACGAACGCGTCCTCTACCAGTGGCTTTCCGACCGCGTTATGGAGGCGATTGCAAAACTGGAGCTTCCCCGGTGACATTCCCCGGGCACTTACTGATCTCCCATGGATACATTGCTTGAAGAACTGAAAAATGGCGTTGTGTGCGGCGATGGCGCCATGGGGACGCTCTTGGCAGAACGGGGCATCCCGTCGGGAAGCTGCTTTGAGGAGCTTTGCCTCTCGCAACCCGAAAAGATCGCCGCAATCCATCGGGAATACCTGAAGGCTGGAGCACGGGTGATCACCACCAATTCCTTCGGGGCCAACGCGCAGAAACTTTCCGCGTTCGGACTCGAAAGGAACGTCCCTCAGATCAACGGTGCCGCAGCACGCATCGCCCGCAACTCGGTCGACGAAAGCGGATCCAAAGCATGGGTTGCCGGGAGCGTCGGGCCTCTTGGAATTTCCGAAACTGAAGCCGCCGATCGCGGCGTGGATCGCGCCGCACTCTTCCGGGAGCAGATCGCGGCTCTTCTGGAGGGAGGCGCCGACCTCATCCTTCTGGAGACCTTCCAGAACCCGGACGAACTTCTGCTCGCTCTGGGTGTTGCCAAATCACTCGGCAATCCCCCCGTGATCACGCTGCTCGCCTCCCCCGAAAGCGGCCGCCTGCCGGGTGGCGCATGGATCGGTGACGTGCTCGAAACCCTCGGTGAGGAGGGAGCTGATCTTGTCGGCCTCAACTGCGTCAACGGTCCCCAGGCCATGCTTCGTCTCGTGGAAAAGATCTCCCCGACGAGCCCCCTCGCTGTCTATCCGAATGCCGGACGACCCACCTATCAGGAAGGACGGATCGGGTACGGCACGACTCCGGAATACTTCGCAGACCTGGGGCGCAAGATGGCCGAGTCGGGAGCCATGCTGGTCGGCGGTTGCTGCGGCACCATGCCTCTTCATATCAAGGCCCTGGCTGCGTCATTGAAGGGACTCAAGCCCGTGCTTCGAAAGGTACCCGCCATCAGCACTCTGGAGGAACCGGCACCCTCCGTCGTGGTGGCGGAAAAAAGCATTCTCGATCTCATCGCCGAGGGGAAAACCGTGATCGTCACGGAACTCGATCCACCGAAGACCCTACCCCTGGAAAAATTCTTCACGGCAGCCGAAGCGCTGACCCGGGCGGGAAGCGACGCCATTACCCTTGCCGACAACTCCCTGGCCATTCTCCGTGTCAGCAACTTCGCCGTGGCCGCGATGCTGAAGCAGCGTGGGGTCACTCCGCTGCTCCACCTGAGCTGCCGCGACAGCAATGTGATCGGCCTCCAAAGCGAACTCCTAGGCATGGCCGCCCTTGGGATGCGTCATGTGCTTGCACTCACCGGTGATCCCGCGAAGGGAGGAGACCATCCCGACGCGACCTCTGTCTATGATGTGAATTCGGTCGGATTGCTAGAGATCATCCGAAGACTGAACGAGGGATACACCCAGGCGGGCACCGACCTTCAGGCCCGCCCCGATCTGATCGCCGGTTGCACGTTCAACCCGAATGCACGCAACCTCGACACCCAGATCCAGCGTCTGGAACGCAAGATCAACGCCGGGGCCCGCTATGTGATGACCCAACCCGTTTTCGAGACACGTCTGGTGGAGGAGACCGCGAAGCGGACCGCTCATTTCGGAGTACCGGTCTTCATGGGGGTCTGGCCCCTCCTGAACGGCAGGCAATCTGTCTTCCTTCATAACGAGGTGCCGGGCATCTCGATTCCCGAACCGATCATGTCTCGGATGTCGGGACTCGAGGGGTTGGAGGGCCGCAAGGAGGGTGTGGCGATTGCCAAGGAAGTCACCCGTGCCGTGCTCGACCACTTCCCGGGCGTCTACTTCATGACCCCCTTCCTCGCCTACCAGACCACCGAGGAACTCTGCGCCTTCGTCCGGGGCAGGTAACAGATAGGCAAACGAGGCCAACGGATGGCCGAGTTGTAGCCGCCAGAGGCGGACCCGAAGGGCGAGCCTCTCGGGAGAGAGCGAGTACAAACAAAAGCCCGGCTACCTTTCGGAAAGCCGGGCTTTGAAATTTTAAAAGACGACGGGAAGTTTACTTCTTCTTTGCGGCTTTTGCCTTGGGAGCAGCCTTCTTGGCCGTGCTCTTCTTCTTGGGAGCGGCAGGCTTGGCACCACCGGCAACACGGGTGTTGAGGCGGCTCTTCTTGCGGGCGGCGGCGTTCTTGTGGATGACTCCCTGCTTGGCTGCCTTATCAAGAGCCGAGGCAAAATTCTGATAGAGGGCCTTCACCTCATCGACACCGGTTTCAAGAGCAGCGCGAAGCTTCTTCTCCTCGGTCTTGAGGCGGCTGAGGACGCTGGTATTGCGGGCCTGACGCTTGATTGTCTGGCGCTTGCGCTTCAGTTCGGAATTGCTCTTTTTGACGGTTGCTTTGGTGGTAGCCATAGGAAAGGAATGGGGTGGGTCGTTGGATGATCGGATGGTGCCAGTAGCAGGATTCGAACCTGCGACCAAGGGCTTATGAGTCCCCTACTCTACCGCTGAGCTATACTGGCGCTGGGCGCGAAGAGTAGCACCTCCATGATTCGCTTCAAGGGAGAATCTCTGAAAAACCAAAGAACTTCCCAAAGTGTCGCGCTAACTATCTATCAAAGCATGGCGGTAAGTTAACAATACAGTTGTTGACACACATCGTGATTTTACATATTTATTTCGGGGTCAGTCAGAAAACCACAAACCAAACATATCACATGAATAAAACCCTTACACTCCTCGCAGTTGTTCTGGCCACCGCCGCAACGACTTTCGCAGGCGACGTCTCCAAGAAGGTCGTCGTTGCTCCCCAGCAGGATCTTTTCCGCGCTGGTGAAGTCCAGGTCGATGCTTTCGCTGCTGGTGCGGCCGGCAACTACAACAACGGATCCGTTAACGGTTTCGGTGGCGGTCTCGGCGTGAACTACTTCCTCACGAAGTACTTCGGCATCGGTGCAGACGACACCCTCTCCAGCCTCAATGGCAACGGACACACGTACAACAGCACCCAGGGTGACATCATCGCCCGTCTCCCGATCGAGAGCTGGCACCTCGCTCCTTACGCCCTCGTTGGCGGTGGCGCGACCTGGGGCACCAAGAGCCAGGGCGACGGTAACGTCGGCGTTGGCGCTGAGTACCGCATCAACCGTGGCATCGGAATCTTTGCCGATTCCCGCTACCTCTACGGCAACAACGGTCTCAACGAGACCCTTACCCGTGCAGGTCTCCGTTTCGTGTTCTAAGCTTTAGAAATAAAGAAACTCTTCAAAAAGGCCCCGGGGGAAACTCCGGGGCCTTTTTTTGTAACGGCTCCAAGTGCGCATCTCCTGTTTTTCCCAGAAGAAGGATACTCCCCCTTCGTTGACGCCTCTTCAGGGAAGCGGTAGCTTTGTCACCTTCCGACAAGCCTGATCCCATGACCACACCCGTTCCTTCCAAAACAGCTGCCCGCCGCGTCGTCGTGGGGATGAGTGGTGGCGTGGATTCCAGTGTTGCGGCATGGCTCCTCAAGGAACAGGGATGGGAGGTCATCGGAGTCACCATGAAACTATGGCCCCAGGACTGCATGACCCGGGCCGAGGACAAATGTTGCGGCCCCCAGGCGATTGCCGATGCCCGTGGCGTCGCCCATGCGCTCGGGATACCCCACTATGTGATCGACGAGGCAGTTCCTTTCGAGCGTCTGGTGATCGATTACTTTGCCGACGAGTACAAGGCCGGACGCACTCCGAACCCCTGCGTGATGTGCAACGAGAAGCTCAAGTTCGGCAACCTCTGGGACAAGGCCACCGCACTGGGAGCATCCTTTATCGCCACGGGTCACTATGCGATTGCCGAGCATCCATCCCCTGAAAGCCAAGGTGCTCCGATCCTCCGAAAGGGGCTCGACCCCAAGAAGGACCAGTCCTACTTCCTCTTCAGCCTCCGTGGGGAGCAACTCGCCCGCGCCCTCTTTCCGCTGGGATCCCTCACCAAGGAGGAGATTCGGGGCATCGCCCGAAAGCTCGGACTCAAGGTCGCCGACAAGGAGGATAGCCAGGAGATCTGCTTCGTGCCCGGCAAGGACTACAAAGCCTTCCTCAAAGATCGCGGGGAGACCTTCCAGCCCGGCGGCTTTTACGACATGCAGGGAAGTTATCTCGGCCCTCACGAAGGAATCGAACTCTTCACCATCGGTCAGCGCAAGGGACTCCCCGGAGGTGCGGGAACTCCCCGCTATGTCATCGATATCGATGCCGAAAGCGGACGCGTGATTCTGGGTGGTGAGGAGGATCTGCTCTGCGAGGAGTTCACCGTGAACCGGACTAACTGGCATGACGAGCCACCCTCCACCCCTCGGAAGATTCTTGTGAAAGTCCGTCACGGCCACACCGGTGACCTTGCAGAAATAACCGCCGGACCAAATGACACCGCCGTGATCAGGCCGCTGGAACCACTCCGGGCCGTCACTCCTGGACAGGCTGCCGTATTCTATGATGGGGACCGCGTGATCGGGGGTGGCTGGATTGCCCGTCGCACCACCACGGTGACTATCCCGGCCAACCCCGAGGCAGCCCTCGCATGAAGAAAAAAACCGCCAAAGCCACACGCGGATCCAGCAAACCTTCGCCCTCCTTCGATTCGATTCCCGAGGTCATTGAGGAGATCCGCAAGGGCCGGATGGTAGTCGTCACCGATGACGAGGATCGTGAGAACGAGGGCGACCTCGTCATGGCGGCCTCCAAGGTCACACCGCAGGCGGTCAATTTCATGGCCCAATACGGCCGCGGCCTCATCTGCGTGCCGGTCACCGAGGAGCGGGCATCCCATCTCGGACTCCAGCGGATGGTCGCACACAACAGGGAGCTTCATGCCACCGACTTCACCGTTTCTGTCGATGCCACCCATGGGACGACCACCGGCATCAGCGCGCGTGACCGCGCGGCAACGATCAAGGTGCTGAGTAATCCGAAGGCCGAACCGAAGGATCTTCGCCAACCGGGCCATATTTTTCCACTCCAAGCCGCCGAAGGGGGAGTCCTCAAGCGGGCAGGTCACACCGAGGCGGGAGTCGATCTCGCGCGGCTTGCGGGACTCGATCCCTCGGGGGTCATCTGCGAGATCCTCAACGAGGACGGTTCCATGGCTCGTCTTCCCGATCTCCTGAAGTTCAAAAAGAAGCACGGCCTCAGGATTTGCTCGATCAAGGATCTCATCGCCTATCGCCGCAAGAGCGAGAAGCTCGTCCTCCGGGAACAGGAGATCGTCATGCCGACCGACTTTGGGGATTTTCAGATGTTCCTCTACCGCGCAGAGATGGATAACCGTCACCATCTGGCGCTGGTGAAGGGTCCCATCAATCCCGACAAACCGGCGCTCGTCCGCGTTCACAGCGAATGCCTCACAGGGGATGTCTTCGGATCGCGCCGCTGCGATTGCGGGAGCCAGCTCCACCGCTCCCTCGCCCAGATCGCCGAGAGCGGCCACGGCGTCCTCGTCTACATGCGTCAGGAGGGACGCGGAATCGGCCTTGCCGCCAAGATCCACGCCTACAAGCTCCAGGAGGAGGGGCTCGATACCGTCGAAGCGAACGAGCGACTCGGCTATCCAGCAGATCTCAGGGATTACGGGACCGGAGCGCAGATCCTGGCTGACCTAGGCATCCGCAAAATCCGCCTCCTCACCAACAATCCCCGCAAGGTGGTCGGCCTTGAAGGTTACGGCATGGAAATCGTCGAGCGTGTGCCGATCCGTTCCGAGGCCAACAAACACAACGCCCGCTATCTCTCGACGAAGAAGAAGAAACTGGGGCACATGATTTGACGCGCGGGACTCTTTATTTTCTCCCTTTAGCCTTTAGCGTTTAGCCTTCATCCTTTTCACAGTCCTTTCCGCAGTCTTTTCCCCGATGCTCAAGCCGCTTCCATCACGACCCGATTGCTCGCCTGAGGCGGCCCATCGGTTTGTCATCGTGGCCAGCCGCTATAACAACGAATTTGTGCAACCGATGGTTGAGAAGGCGATCACGGAGATCACCACCGTGGAGCCGAACTCCAAGGTCGAGGTGATTCGGGCACCCGGCTCCTTTGAAATTCCATTCTTGGCCCGTCTTGCCATCGAGCGGAACAAGCCCGACGCGGTCATCTGCCTCGGCGTGATCTTTGAGGGGAAAACCGGGCACGCGGACCTGATCGCCGCGTCGGTCAGCGATACGCTTTCCCAGATGGCGGTCGAGACCCTCACACCCGTCATCCACGGGGTGCTCCTGCTACAGAATGAGGACCAGGCTCGGGAACGCTGTCTCGGTCATGAGATCAATCGCGGCACCGAGGGGGCTCGCGCAGCCATCGAGGCACTCCGCGCAGCGCACGCCATCACCACTATTTAACGACTTAACGAATCACCAATATGGGAGTACGACGCGAAGGCCGCGAGGCCGCCATCCAGTTCCTCTACCAGCGCGACCTCGGAGGAGGTGCGGGGGTTTCCGACCTCGAGGATTTCTATGCATTCCGGGGACTCAGCCCCGCCGCCCGGCGATTCTGCCAGGGATTGGTCAGCGGCATCCTCGACCATTCGGGTGAAGTCGACGTGGCGCTCCGCGAGCACACCCAGAACTACGAACTCGAGCGCCTCTCCGCCGTCGACCGCAACATTCTCCGACTGGCCATCCACGAGATGCTTTTCTGCGACGACATCCCCCCGGTGGTCTCCATCAACGAGGCGATCGATATCGCAAAGAAGTACGGCACCGAGGAATCGGGCCGCTTCGTCAATGGCGTCCTCGACAAGATCAAGGCGACGCTCAAGCGTCCGGATCGCACCCCCGCCTCACGGGGAGGCGCGGCATCCGAGCCTTCCGAGGAGTAATGGCGGGTTGGCTCCAGGGAATCCTCGGGCGCATAACCGGCGCCCACGAGGCGGTGGATTGGGATGAGGTCGAGGCCGCCCTTTGGCAATCCGATCTCGGCGCTCCGACCGCGACCGCCATTCTGGAGACACTCCGATCGAAGGGAATCGCCCTCCACTCCGAAAATGTCCTCCAGGCCGCACGCGAGGAGGCGGCTAAGTATCTTCCCGAAAAGGGCACGGATCTCACCCCTTCCACGGATGGTCCCGTCGTGATCCTGATGGTCGGGGTCAATGGCACCGGCAAAACCACCAGCAGTGCCAAACTCGCGGCACTGCTCAAATCACGGGGACAGAGCGTCCTCCTCTGCGCAGCCGATACCTTCCGCGCCGCCGCCGTGGAGCAGCTCAAATCGTGGGGTGAGAAGCTCGGTGTCGAGGTCGTCAGCAGCGAGTATGGAGCCGATCCCGCCGCCCTCTGCCATGATGCCCTTGCCAAGGCAAGGCGTCTCAAGGCTGACTTCCTCATCTGCGACACCGCCGGCCGCCTTCACACCAAGTCGAACCTCATGCAGGAGCTCTCCAAGGTGAAGCGCTCTCTCGGAAAGATCGATCCGACGGCACCCCATGAGGTCTTTCTGGTGGCTGATACCACCACCGGGAGCAATGCCGTCGTTCAGGCCAAGGAATTCCATGCGGCCACCCCGCTCACCGGACTCATCCTCACCAAGCTGGATGGCTCCGGAAAAGGAGGCGTGGCCGTGGCCATCGCCCGAGAGACGGGAATTGCCCCCCGCTTCCTTGGAACCGGGGAGCAGGCGGGCGATCTTGCGCTCTTTGACCGAGCCTCCTTTCTGGAAAGGATGCTTTAAGTCATCACCTTGGAGAGGCTTCCCCCCAAGGCGTCAACCGAACAACCGTCCCGAAAGAGTAAAAAGAAGATAGTCTTCCCTACCACTTGAGACAGACAACGCTATCCACGCGGCCATCAGCGTCATAGGAAACCTGATAGGCTTTGTCTCGACTCCGCAGTGCGCACTCGGTGGGTGTAAAGATCACTTCGGTGATGCCTAGGGTGGCAAGATCACAGACACCGTATAGGAGGCATTTGAAGACCTTTGTGCCACCGTTCGATCCGTTAGTGAAAGTGTAGATATCGTAGGTCCTGCCATTGCGCTCGATCGTGGAGGTTGGCGCTCCGAAATTGGCAATGAGCTTTTCCTTAGGAGTACCGATCCTAAAGAGGCCGGTGGGCTTGGCACTCGGTTGGGTAGCGGCCATGTGGACAGCACATCCGCTGGTAGAGAGAATGATCGCCAAAGCGAACAGTAGAACTCGCGATTGGAGGAAATCGAATTGTTTCATCATCGCGGAACGTAGACACCTTGAGCGGGAGAGGGAAGTGGAATGTGATCTCTCATTGAGGCCCACCTTCAACCGCATGATGGATGATTGACCCCATCCGCAAGCCGTTTATCCTTTGCAGAATATGCAGGGGAGCCGGCCGGCTGAGAGGTCCGTGATATTACGGACGACCCTTTGAACCTGACACGGATAATGCCGTTGAAGGGAGAAGACTCAGGCCACGCCGTGAACCCCACGCGTGGCCCTTTTATTGCCTTCACCCCTTTTTTCTGACCTAACAGTCCAATAACCTTCATACTAAATCCCTACCTTCATGATCTCCACAAAATCCGCAATCGAACCCCAGAGCACCGATGCCCTACCAGCCAGCACGCGCGTCTATGTGGAAGGCACCATCCATCCCGAGGTGCGCGTCCCGATGCGTGAGGTCGAGCTCTCCCCGACCAAGAACTTCTCCGGCGAGTTGGAGCCAAATGCTCCCGTTCGTGTCTATGACTGCAGCGGCCCATGGGGTGACCCCAACTTTGACGGTGATTCCTCGGAGGGACTTCCCTCCCTGCGTCAGAGCTGGATCGAGAAACGCGGCGATGTTGCCGCCTACGCAGGACGCGAAGTTCAGCCGATGGATAACGGCTATCTCTCAGGCAAGCATGCCGAGTATGCCAGCACCTCCGAGCGGAATCGCCTGATCGAGTTTCCCGGGCTCAAGGGAAGCAAGCGCAAGCCTCTCCGTGCTTCCGCGGGCCATCCTGTCACTCAGCTCTGGTATGCCCGCCAGGGAATCATCACCCCGGAGATGGAGTTCATCGCCATCCGCGAGAACATGGGCCTAGCCCAGCAGACCAAGCTTGCGGAACTCGACCGCGATATCGTCCGCAACGAACTCGACAAGCAGCACGCCGGATCGGGACAGCGTCCCCAGAGCCCCTATACACCCTCGATCTTCGGCCGCTTCCCGCAGCGTATCCCCAACGAGATTACGGCGGAGTTCGTCCGCTCCGAGGTCGCTGCAGGACGCGCCATCATCCCTGCGAATATCAATCACCCCGAACTCGAGCCGATGATCATCGGTCGCAACTTCCTGGTGAAAATCAATGCGAACATCGGGAACTCCGCTGTTGCCTCTTCCATCGAGGAAGAGGTCGAGAAGATGCGCTGGGCCACCAAGTGGGGAGCTGACACGGTGATGGATCTCTCCACCGGCAAGAACATCCACGCCACCCGCGAGTGGATCCTGCGCAACTCCCCCGTACCGATCGGCACCGTTCCGATCTATCAGGCGCTGGAGAAAGTAAACGGGAAGGCCGAGGATCTCACCTGGGAGATCTTCCGTGACACCCTGATCGAGCAGGCCGAGCAGGGTGTCGACTACTTCACGATCCACGCCGGAGTTCTCCTCCGCTTTGTCCCGCTGACTGCCAAGCGCATGACCGGCATCGTCAGCCGCGGCGGCTCCATCATGGCAAAGTGGTGTCTCGCCCATCACCAGGAGAACTTCCTCTACACCCACTGGGACGACATCTGTGACATCATGGCCGCCTATGACGTCAGCTTCTCGATCGGCGACGGCCTCCGTCCCGGTTCCGTGGCCGATGCCAACGACGAGGCCCAGTTTGGGGAACTCAAGGTGCAGGGCGAACTCACCGAGCGTGCCTGGGCCAAGGGAGTCCAGGTCATGAACGAGGGTCCCGGCCATGTCCCGATGCACATGATCGAGGAGAACATGGCCAAGCAGCTCGAGTGGTGCCACGAGGCCCCCTTCTACACGCTCGGGCCTCTCACTACTGATATTGCTCCCGGCTACGATCACATCACCAGCGGCATCGGAGCCGCCATGATCGGTTGGTACGGCTGTGCCATGCTCTGCTACGTCACGCCGAAGGAACACCTCGGCCTGCCGAATAAGAAGGATGTGAAAGATGGCGTCATCACCTACAAGATCGCCGCCCACGCGGCCGACCTCGCCAAGGGACATCCCGGCGCCCAGTACCGCGACAACGCTCTCTCCAAGGCCCGCTTCGAGTTCCGCTGGGAGGATCAGTTCAACCTCGGCCTCGACCCCGTCACTGCGCGCGAGTTCCATGACGAAACCCTTCCGCAAGAGGGAGCCAAGTCAGCCCATTTCTGCTCCATGTGCGGCCCTCACTTCTGCTCGATGAAGATCAGCGAAGACGTCCGCAAATACGCAGCCGCTCAGAATCTTTCGGAGGAAGAAGCCCTCAAGAAAGGGATGGAGGAGAAGTCCAAGGAGTTTAAGGACAGCGGAGCTGAAGTTTACGCAAAGGCTTAATGGTTTTCATAATAGCCACTATGTCCCTAGAGCAGTCGCTCTGCTTCTCTCTTTCGCCATTAGAGTTGATGGCTTTATGCGTGCTTCCAACCATGCTCCTCGCTCTCGTTGGACTCCATCTCTTCAGAAAAGCCGTCCCTCTTCGTTTTCTCAAACAGAGTCATGACGTCACGGGACCTTTTTTCAGCACGCTTGGAACTGTTTATGGGATTTTTCTAGCCTTTGTCTTCACCGTGACCTGGCAGGCATACTCCACGACATCCACCAATGTCGTCCAGGAAGCGCGTTATCTCCGCGATCTCTATTTTGTCACCAAGGCATTCCCTCAGCCGACGCAGGGAGAACTGCAACAACTCTTGCGAAATTATCGCAATTCCGTGGTGAATGATGAGTGGAGGAGCTTGGCGAAGGGCGAGGCCAGTCCGAAGACCATTCAATTATTGCAGAAAGTCGGAGATGCCTACCTGCGCTTTAGACCGAGCACCGATCAGGAAAAAGATTTCTTTCACACATCAATCGAATGTCTCACGACCATGAACAGCTTGAGGGCATCGCGCATTGATGATTCCTCTTCCGGTCTTCCTACAGTTCTTTGGTTTGTACTTCTGGTAGGCGCCGTTGCCACCGTCGGTCTTTCTTATCTCTTTGAGGCGCAAAACTTCTGGCTTCAAGCGATTCTCACCATGCTGCTGACCGGCGTGATCTGTATGACCTTCTGCATCATCATTGATCTGGATTTTCCATTCACGGGAGGGGCCACGATCTCCTCGGAGTCATTCCAGCGCATCGAGATGAATTAGCTCCGCTTGCGGGAGAGCATGATCTCATTCCCCTCAGTATCGACGCACATTGCTAGGTGAGGAGGCTCCCCATTCTCAGGCTGAGGCTCCCTGAGCAAATGTCCTCCTGCCGCGACGATCTCAGCGGCTCCCACGATCACATCGGCCACTTGGAAGCTTATGCCGGTCCAGGTTCTCTTACCCTCACCTCCACCATGGATGCCGATGATACCGTTGCAAATCTCGATGTCCGTCACCGCGGGATTCTCCCTGAGGATCTTCGCCCCGAAGACGGCCGTATAGAACTTCACGGCACGAGCCGTATCCGCAGCCCAGATGATATACTTGAGGCGTTCGACATTCATGCTCTCAAGTTAGCCAATGGAACTATAACAGGGGAATCTTATCCGCCTTTGCGGCCTCGATTAGATCGGTCTGAAACTTGGGGTTGGACTCGAGCTTTTTCAAGAGGATGTCTCCAAGGTGCTGACCAACCTCCGTATCACTGGGGTAGTGGACTCCGGCTACGACGCGGCTGTCGGCAATCTGACGGGCGCGCCTGAGTAGATCGTCGGCCTTCGCTGGGAAAATCTTTGCGAGCAGGCGAGCCTGAAGTTCGGAACCGGAAGAATGCCCGCTGGGGTAGCTGAAATCCTTTGCAGAAACGACCGGGATCACGAGGGTTGGGTGCTGGACAAACGGGCGCAGACGGCCGTTCTCTTTTTTTAGCATGCCCATGATCAGAACCTCGTCCTGATTGACATGCTCAAGGAGCGCATAGGTCTTGGGATAGGTGGTTTCGAATGCAGGATCGATCACATCGGTCACGAGCTTGATTGAGTAGTGGCTGTCGAGCTTGGCCTCGGCGATTTGCTCCGGTGTCCGGGAAGCCTGGATGCAGAGGATGATTGCCAGATCGGTCAGATCGACTTGAGAACCAAGTGCGGGGGCTTTCGGGAAATTGACCCATTCCACTTCCTTGCCCGTCAGATAGTAATGCTGCGGCTTTGAGCCTCCGTCCATGGAGCCACCCATGCCCGGTTGGGCATGAACGGTGGAAAGCAGTCCGGATGCGCAGGCTACCATCCATGAGACAAGAAGGAGTCGTGATCGTTTCTTCATCCCTTGATCCGTATTCCCCATGAAAGGATGAATCCATTCCCAAATGCTACCGTGGCTAAAATGTCACTCGGAGATGCCGGGTGAAAATATTTATCCATTCCCAAGCGGCCCCGGTGGCCCAATCGTATTGTACCGTCACGCCTGTCAACATAGGTTAATGAATGAAATCCCATGCCTGTGACCGCACCCATTGATTCCGGTGTCCGGATCGGACACACCCATCTGAAGGTGGCAAATCTGGAGCGATCCCTTGTGTTCTGGCGTGATGTGCTCGGCTTCGAGGTGACCCAACTCTTCGGCAAGCAGGCTGCCTTTCTCTCAGCCGGCGGCTATCACCACCATATCGGCCTGAATACCTGGGAGAGCGAGGGAGGGCAGCCTCCAGCTCCCGGCACGACCGGTCTCTATCATGTCGCGATCCTCTATCCGACTCGTGGCGCTCTTGCTGTTGCACTGAAGCGGCTGATCGCCGCGGGGATCCCGCTCGATGGGGCAGCCGACCATGGAGTCAGTGAAGCTCTGTACCTGCACGATCCCGATGGCAATGGCGTGGAGCTCTATCGGGATCGCCCCATGTCGGAGTGGCCCCGCACATCCGATGGTCAACTGGCGATGTTCACCAAGGCGCTCGATCTTGGCTCGCTTCTGAACGAGGCCTGATCCTCTCAAAGGTAAGTCGCCGGGGCCTGAAGTTGATTCCTGCTCAGGATCCAAACTCTGCCGGCTGCCCCGTTGCCTCGAGCACGGAGAGCCAGAGGTCACCTTGGAGGCTGACCTTGCGCCTGCGGACCGTGACGACGCTGATCGGGAGGTTCACATGATGACCATGCCAACGGCCGACGACCATGTTGGTCTTGCCCGCCATGGCGGCATGTACCGCATGCTGTGCCAGGCGCAGGCAGTAGATGGCGTCCTGTGGTGAAGCCGGAACACTCCGGATAACGTAGCTCGGATCGATGTATTTGAGATTGATTTCCTTTCCGAGGGACTTGAAATGCATCTCAATCTGCTTTTTGAGGAAGGGGCCGATGTCCCCGAATTTCGCGTTGCCCGAGGCATCCTTTGCCGAGGGATCGCTCACCATCAGATGCTGCCCGGCTCCCTCGGCCACCACGATCACGGCGTGACCACGCCCGGTGAGCCGTGCTTCCAGACACTTGAGAAGACCTTTCTCCCCGTCTAGCTGGAAAGGGGACTCCGGAATGAGGACATAGTTGACGCTGTTGTCGGCGATGGCTGCGAATGCAGCGATGAAGCCCGAGTCGCGGCCCATCAGTTTCACAAGCCCCACGCCGTTCGCGTGACCTTTGGCTTCACTGTGGGCACAGCGCACCGCCCTCACCGCCTCGGCAAAAGCTGTCTCGAAACCAAAGCACTTGTCCATGTACTCGAGGTCGTTATCAATGGTTTTGGGAATGCCCACAACGCTGATCTTGAGACCGCGGTTGGAAATCTCGGAAACAATGCCCGAGGCACCACGCAGGGTGCCGTCTCCTCCGATCACAAAAAGGATGTCGATTCCAAGTTCGACGATTTTATCGACTATCTCCTTGTTTGACTGGGGACCCCGTGACGTTCCTAGGACCGATCCCCCATCGGTGTGGATATTACTGACAAAGTCCGGTGTCAGTTTCCGGATCGAATGACCATACCGGTCGATGAACCCTTCAAAGCCATAGGGGATTCCGTAGATCGTCTTGACTCCGTAGGAGTAGCTGAGGGTCATGACCAGCCCCCGGATGACATCATTCAGGCCGGGACAGAGGCCTCCGCAGCTGACGATGGCACAGGTGGTCTTTGCAGGATCAAAGAAGATTTTCTCACGAGGTCCGGAGCGTTCTATGGTGATCGGATCCTTCTCCCCACCCAGCTCCATGATGATCTTTTCGATGGAGTGATCGAAGAGGATTCGATGCCTCTCATCTGTTACAAAATTTGCATTCGCATCCTGTCGAAGCTCGTGCAACGGGGAATGATATCTTGGTGAACCCAGATTCTGGATTTCAAAATCGCTCTTGGTGAATTTCGGCATAGGGGTGGGCGAGGTACTGCTCCCAGGAAGCAATAATCGTTCCGGACACAGGAAACACGATTGGTTTCTTGAGCTTCCCCGGCTATTGCTCATGCGCTTGCCGGCATGAACATCTTTGGGACCGATGAATCCCGCGGCGCCATTTTAAAGTATCTCTCAGAAGTTGTTTGCCGTGAGGTGATTGCAAGGGAAACAAATCCCGAGGGCATTTACAAACCACGTCTACGCCTTGATCCCGTGCTCTTTCTTTTGCAGTTCTAAGGGTTTTTTCTCGGAGCCTTCGCCTGTTGAACTCGCTGAAGGAGCACATAGAACGAGGGGACAAAGACAATGGCCAGGCAAGTCGAGGCGATCATGCCACTGGCCACTGTGAGGCCGAGCATCTTACGGGCATTTGCCCCCGCGCCTGTCGCTAGGATCAGGGGAACGACTCCCAGCACGAAGGTGATCGAGGTCATCATGATGGGACGGAAGCGGGAACACGCGGCCACCACGGCGGCTTCCGTGATGCTGCGTCCCGAGGCCTGCTCTTCCCTGGCCATCTCCACGACTAAAATTGCATTTTTTGCCGAGAGGGCGATCAGGAGTACCAATCCGATCTGCACATAGATGTTGTTCGACATTGCCGGGATCTGAAGCACGCCGACAGTGCCGAGAACAGCAAGTGGCACGGCGAGAATTACCGCCAGAGGGGTGATCCAATTCTCATACTGTCCCGCCAGGACAAAGTAGACGAGCACCAGCGACATCGCGAAGATCAGGATGGTCGCCGAACCAGCGAGCTTTTCCTGATAAGCCACTGTCGTCCATTCATAGCTCATGCCCTGCGGCAGCATCTTGGCCGCAAGTTTTTCCAACAACTCCATGGCCTGACCGGAGCTGGTTCCATGGTTGGGAGCGCCGACAATCGTTGCCGTGGGGTAGAGGTTGTAGAAGCTCGCGACCGCAGGACCTGCCGCGGCATTGATCGAAGCCAGCGATCCCAGCGGCACCATCTGGCCGTTTTGATTGCGGACCGTGTAGTTGTTGATCTCAGAGGCCTTGTTACGGAACTCGGTGTCGGCCTGGACATAGACATAGTAATTGTAGCCGTATTTCGTGATCTGGTTCACATAACTCGATCCGACATAGGTCTCCAGGGTCTGGAAGAGATCCGAGATCCCGACGTTGTTGTTGCGAGCCTGGATACGGTTCACCTCAAAGGAAAGCTGCGGCATATCGGCGCGGAAAGGTGTGAGTGCCATCTGAATCTCCGGACTTTTATTCAACTCCCCGACCAACGCATCCGCGGTCTCCTGAAGCTTTCTGAAATTGAAGGTGCCATCCGTCAGTTCGATCTGCATCTGGAATCCGCTGGCAAGTCCAAGCCCCTGGATGGGAGGCGGCGGTGCGACCAGCGTGTTCGCCTCCTGAACGGTATCGGCGGCTTTCCGAATCGCCATGTAGGTGGGAAGAAGTCCCTCCTTTTTACCCCGGATGTCCCAGGGTTGGAGCATCACATAGAGGACACCTGCATTGGCAAGGGAAGCGTTGTTGTCGATGGGCGATATTCCCCCGATCTGGATCACGTGGGCAACGCCGGGAATCGCGCTCACCGCTTTCGCCAGCTTGCCCATGGCGGACTGCGTCCGAGCGAGTGATGCGCCGTTCGGAAGCTGGACGACCATCATCATGTAACCCTGATCCTCGGTGGGAATGAATCCCGTCGGGGCCTTCACAAGGCCCCAGATCGATGCGGCAATGAGAAGTAGCGCTACCATCGTCACGATCAGGCTGTGATGAACCATTCTCCGGATCATGACCGCATAGGCATTCTCGGCGGCACGAAAGCCGCTGTTGAACACGCGGAAGAGGATGTTCTTTTTACGATCCGGATGGACGGGGCGGAGCCATTGGGCGCACTGGGTCGGCTTGAGGGTCATCGCATTGACCCCACTCAGGAGAGCCGTAACCGCGATGACCAGCGCGAACTGCCGGTACATCTGCCCCGTAATGCCGGGCAGAAAGGCTGCAGGTAGAAAGACCGACATGAGTACTAGGGTGATCCCGATGATCGGGCCGAAGAGTACCTTCATCGCCGCAATCGCGGCATCCTTGGGTGTCCTGCCGTTCTCAATCTGACTGGCGGCTCCCTCCACCACAACAATCGCGTCATCCACCACGATGCCGATTGCCAGCACCATTCCAAAAAGGGTGAGCGTATTGATGCTGAATCCCAATGCGGCCATTCCGGCAAAGGCACCGATGATGGTCACAGGCACGGTGGTCGCCGGCACCAGAGTCGCCCTCCAGTCCTGAAGAAAGAGCATGATCACCAGGAGGACCAGCACGCCGGCCTCGAAGATCGTCTTCCAGACTTCCTTGATCGACTCGCTGACGAATACGGTCGTATCGAAGGGGATCTCGTAGACGATGTCGGGAGGGAAGGTTTTGGAAAGTTCCTCCATCTTGGCCCTTACCTTCTTCGCGATCTGGATGGAGTTCGACCCGGGCAGCTGGAAGATTGCAAGTCCGGCAGCCTGACGACCGTCAAAAGTGAAGAATTGTCCGTACTGCTGGGAGCCGAACTCGACCTTCGCGACATCTTTCAGCCTGGTGATCCTTCCTCCGTTGGTGGTATCCGATTTGATGATGATCTGCTCGAACTGTTCCACTGAGTTCAAGGAACCGTTCACCTTCACGGAGAACTCATAGGCCTGCGACGGCGGAGCGGGAGCTCCTCCCACCTTTCCCGCAGCAACCTCGACATTCTGTTGCTGCAGGGAGTCGATGATATCCTTGGGAGTAAGCGAGCGTGCCTGCATCTCCCCCGGATTCAACCAGATTCTCATGCTGTAAGGGCCGACGCCGAAAACCGTCACGCCTCCAACCCCGTCAATCCTCTCGATCTCGTTCTCCAGATTAATTGTGGCGAAGTTATTCAGGAAAAGGCTGTCGTATTTTCCGGAGGGCGACGTGAGCGTGACGATCTGGAGGATGTCCGTGGATTTGGTCTTCACCACCACTCCCTGTGCCTGCACGGCGGAGGGGAGCTGGTTCAGTGCTGCGGAAACCCTGTTCTGGACAAGGATCTGGGCCTGGTTCGGATCCGTGCCTATCTTGAAGCTGACCACCAGGTTGTAGTTCCCGGTATTGCTGCAGTAGGACTGCATGTAAATCATTCCCTTCACACCGTTGACCTGCTGCTCGATCGGGATGGCCACCTTCTCGGTCATCGTTCTGGCACTGGCACCGGGATACGATGCGGTCACCTGGATCGTCGGGGGAGTGATTGATGGGTATTGCGATACTGGCAGCGTCGCAATGGCGACACCCCCGAGAATCATCATCAGAATCGCGATGACATTCGAGAGGATGGGCCTCTCGATGAAATACCGGGAGAACATCAGCTCGGATTACTGGTCGAGGCGGCGACCCGCACATCCCCCTTCCGGGTGGATTCCTGCCAGCGCTGCAACACGACGAAAAAGGAGGGGACAAAGACAACGGCCAGGCAGGTAGAGGCAAGCATGCCACTGGCAGCGGTAATGCCGAGATCCTGACGTGAGACGGCCCCGGGTCCGCTGGAAAGAATCAGCGGGACAACCCCGAGAATGAAAGTGAAGGAGGTCATCAGAATGGGACGAAACCTGAGGCGTGCACCTGCCACCGCGGCGTCGAGGATGGAGGATCCCTGCTCCCGGTGCTGGCGTGCCATCTCGACGACCAGGATGGCATTTTTTGCCGAGAGGGCGATCAGCATGACGAGGCCGATCTGGACATAAAGGTTGTTCGGAATCCCGGTCAATCGCAGGGCTGCAACCGTCCCGAGCAGGGCGAGGGGGATCGCCGCGATCACCGCCAGGGGAAGGATCCAGCTCTCGTACTGACCGGCCAGAAGCAGGTAGACGAGAACCAGAGCCAGTCCGAAGACAACGATGGTGGCCGAACCAGCCAGTTTTTCCTGATAGGAGAGAGCAGTCCATTGATACTTCATTCCCTGGGGAAGCAGGCGGCTTGCGATCTGCTCCATGCACTGAAGCGCCTCCCCTGAGCTGAAGCCATGGCGTGCGGAGCCGATGATGGAGGCCGCCGGGTAGAGGTTGTAGAGCTGGATGACCGAGGGTCCGTGCGCTGGCTCGATGGAGGCCAAGGAACCAAGTGGAACCATGCCTCCACTGGAACTTTTCACCGTGTATTGCCGGACAGCTTCCGGGCTCATCCGGAATGGAGCATCGGCCTGCGCATAGACATCGAAAGTCCGGCCGAATTTCGTAAACTGATTCACATAGGTTGATCCGAGCAGCGTCTGCAGGGCATTGAAGACATTCCCAACGGAGACACCGAAGGTCTCGGCCTCGCGGCGGTTGAGTTTGAGGGCAAGCTGGGGAACATCCGCCCGAAAGGGAGTCAGGGCGGATTCGATCGGGGCCTGTCGGTTAGCCTCCGCAACGATCTTCTCCGTGATTCGGGCCAGTTTTTCGTAGTCGAACGTGCCGTTACTGAGCTCAACCTGCATCTGGAATCCGTCGGAGATTCCAAGCCCGGGAACCGGCGGCGGGAGGAGGACCAGACAGTTGGCATCCTGGATGCCTGCAGCGGACTTGATGATCCGCTCCTGGATGACGTGAATGTCGCCTGCGTCCTTCCTCTCCTTGAAAGGCTTCAGAACCGCATAGATGACGCCTGAGTTAAAGAGTGCGGCACTACTGTCGATGGGTGAGGATCCGCTTCCGCCGATCACTATGGTTTCGGAGACTCCGGGTACCTGCCGGATCGCCTTGGCAAGGGACTCCATCGCCAAGCGAGATCTGTTGAGCGAGGAGCCATCCGGCAACTGCACCGCCACGACGACATAACCCTGATCTTCCGTGGGAAGAAAGCCGGTCGGTGTCCGCATCAATCCGATCAGTGACAGCACGACGAGTATCAGAGCCAAAAATGTCATGAGCATGCTGTGATGCACCATCCGCGCGATGAGCGCCGTGTACCACCGCTCAAGCAGATCATAAATGCGATTGAATCCGCGAAAAAACCAGTTCTTCACCTTCTTGGGATCGGGGGTTCTTAGCCAGAGAGCGCATTGGGTCGGTTTGAGCGTCATGGCATTGATGCCGCTGATCAGCGCGGTCACGGCGATCACGAGGGCAAACTGGCGGTACATCTGGCCGATGATCCCGGGAAGGAATGCCGCCGGAAGAAAGACCGCCATCAACACGAGGGTGACGGCGACGATCGGTCCGAAGAGTTCCCGCATCGCGGCGATCGCGGAGTCCTTCGGGGACTTCCCGAGTTCCAGATGCTTCGTCGTGCCCTCCACCACGACGATCGCATCATCGACCACGATGCCGATCGAAAGCACGATCGCAAAGAGGGTCAGCGTGTTGATGCTGAATCCCAATGCGGCCATTCCGGCAAAGGCTCCGATGATTGTCACGGGAACCGTCGTCGCCGGAACCAGAATCGCACGCCAGTCCTGGAGGAAGAGTACGATCACCAGGAGCACCAGTACTCCGGCCTCGATCAGCGTCTTGAAGACTTCCCGAACCGAATCTTTCACAAAGACCGTGTTGTCGAGGGGGATCGAGTAGGAAATTCCTTTCGGGAATTTTTTGGAGAGTTCCCTGAGTTTGTCGCGGACCTTTTTCGCCGTGGCGATGGCATTGGATCCGGGTCGTTGATAGATCGCTATCCCTCCGGTCGGACGATTATTGTACTGGGAAAACTGGGTGTAGGAAACCGCTCCCAACTCCACCCTGGCAACATCGTGCACCGTGGTGATCTGGCCTCCGTTGTTGGTGGCAGACTTCACGATAATGTCCTCGAACTCTTTGACCGTATTGAGCTCTCCGTTCGCATTGACCGTCAATTGATAGGCCTGACCGCCGGGTGCCGGAGGACTGCCGAGCTGTCCTGCGGTAACCTCCGTGTTCTGACTACTCAGGGCCGAAATCACATTGGTCGGATCCAGGGAACGCGCCTGAAGTTGCTGGGGATTCAGCCACACCCTCATGCTGTACTGCCCGACGCCGAAGACGGTAACCCCACCCACCCCATCGATCCGGGTGAGTTCGTTCTGGAGGTTGAGTGTTGCGAAATTATTGAGGAAGAGACCGTCGTATTTGCTGCTTTCGGATTCCAGGGTCACAAGTTGAAGGATGTCGGTCGACTTGGCCTCGACGACGACCCCCTGTGTCTGGACAGCGGCGGGAAGTTGGGCGATCGCAGCATTGACGCGGTTCTGCACAAGGACCTGATCGGTGTCGGGATCCGATCCGATCTTGAAGGAAACGGTTAGGGTATAGTTCCCGTTGTCAGTCGAACTCGACTGCATGTAGAGCATACCGGCGACACCGTTCACCTGGAGCTCGATGGGAAGGGCGACCTTGTCGATGACGGTCTGCGCGCTGGCACCGGGATAATAGGCCGTTACTACAACGGTGGGTGGTGTGATCTGCGGGAACTGACTGACCGGAAGAACTACCAGGGCCACCACCCCTAAAAACATCGTCACTAGCGCAATGACGTTCGAGAGAACCGGTCTTTCGATGAAGAATCGGGAAAACATCCGGACGGTTGCGTGGAGGTGTGAAAAACTCGCGGAGAGATGGGTGCTACCGGGCCGGTGCCGGAGTCGTGGCGGATGTTGAGGAGGCAATGCTCATGACATCAACCTTCTGGCCAACTCGAATGTTCGGAATCCCATTGATGACCACCCGATCCGCCGCCGTGACACCCTCTTTCACCTCGCGATCGGTTCCCTGCAGCGGCCCCTTGACCACAGCCTTGCGCTCGACGACCCCTTGGGCATCCACGGTGAAGACGTAGTCACCCTCCTGGTCGCTGAGGACCGCGCTGTCGGGCAAAACCAAACCGGGCTTCGAGGGTCCAAGGGGGATGCGCACCGCGGCGAAGAGCCCGGGGAACATCACCTTGTCAGGATTAGGAAAGAGACCCCTCAGCTGAATCGTCCCCGTGGAGGTGTCGACGCTGTTGTTCGAGAAATCAAGCGTTCCCTTGTGAGGAAAACCCGCTTCATCCTCAAGCTGGGCCAGGACAGTGGCGGTGTTGACGCCGGATTTCATGGCCATTCCAGACGCGGCCATGAGCCGTCTGAGACGCAGCGCGTCTCGGGTGTTGATGGAGAAATTGACGTAAATAGGATCGATCTGCTCGATGGTCACGATCGCCGTCGGCATGGCGGCGTTTTCCCCCACCATGTTCCCGACATCGACCTGATGCTCTCCCAGCAAACCGTCGAACGGGGCAGAGATGGTGGTATACTTCAGGTTCAGCTTTGCGAGGGCAACGTTGGCCAGATCCTGATCCATTTCCGAGAGGTATTGCTCGACGGAGTTTTCGGAGGTCGCGTTCTTCTTGATCATCTCAAGCTGGCGGTTGTACTCGGCGGTCGCGTAGGTCAGTTTGGCCTGATAGAGATTCAGATCCTGGATGTACTGGTCCTGCTGGATCTGGAAGAGGGGTGTGCCTTTCTTCACATAACTGCCGTCCTGGAAGTAAAGCGCCTCGAGGTAACCGGAAACACGGGCCACATTCGTAACACTCTGAAGAGCCCCCACCGTTCCCGTCAGGTCGATGTAATCGGAGACATCGGTCAGACGGGGATTCGCCACGGTTACCTGGGGAGTAATCACCGTGACGGCTTCTTGTTTTTTACAAGCCCCCATCAGCGTGAGGAGAAGCATCGCCATCACGAGGCGTGTGATCGTTGCTTGGTTCATGAGTTGGTATTGACGTTTAGCAGATTCGGCAGCGAGGGACTTCCCATTGGTACCTTGACGGGTCGATCTTCCGGAGGCACGGCAGGAAGGTGCTGGGAGGGTTTCATCATCTGGCCCCACCAGAAGGTTTTCTGGAGCTCCTTCTTGACCTCGGGCGAGACCACGTCACCTGCTTCACGAATCTCCCAGCCTCCGCCGAGGGAACGATAGGCGGAGACAAGCCCCAGAAGCACATTGCCCTGCGCGCTGACGAGCGATTCCTCCACGCTCATGAGCTGCTGCTCGATCGTGAGTACGGTGGTGTAGTCGGTCTGGCCGCACTTGTAACGGTAGAGAGAGAGTTCGGTGGAGGTTTTCGCCGAGCTGACGGCACTCTGGAGATAAGCAACCCCCTGCTTCCCGTAGCTGAACTGAGAGAGGCCGTTCTCCACCTCTTTCTGAGCGTTCAACACGGTATTTTGGTAATTCAGCACCGCTGATTGGAAGGTTGCGTTCTGGACCCTGACATTATTCACCAGCCGCATGTAGTTGAAAACCGGCATGCTGAAAGAGGCTCCGCTTGCAACGATTGAGTTCTGCCAGGTGAAGATGTTCCCAAGGGAGTAATTGTTGTTTGCCTGGTTGGCGTAGCCAAAGGTGCCGGTGAGTGAGAAAGCGGGGAGGATGTTGGCCTCCTGCACGCCGATCAGGGCTGACTGTGAGGCGGCATTCAGACCCGCCATCCTAACATCGGGACGGCGCCTCAGCAGATCCACGGGGATTCCTGCCACGATCCGGGAAGGAGGGGTCGGAAGATGTCCCGGCTTGATGAGCGGTTCGACGGCTGCCGGAGTCATCCCCAACTGCACGGCGAGTCCGTTTTTGGCCTGCTGAAGGGTATTTTCCAGTGAGGGAATCTGGGATTCCGTCTGGGAGAGCTCCGTCTGCGCCTCCTCAGGATCCTGCTGGCTGACTTGGCCTGCCTTGAACCGCTCGGTGGCGATCCGCAGACTCTCCTTCTGGAGAGCGATGTTTTCCTGCGTGACCTGGATTAACTGCTGTGTGGTGCGGATGTTGATATAGCTGTTGGCAACATCACCGAGGAGTGTCACGAGGGCATTGTCATAGGCCGCCACCGAGGAGAGATAGGAGGCCTTGTCAGCCTGGACCTGCCGGCGGTACTTGCCCCAGAAATCAATCTCCCAGGAGGAATTAAACAGGAACTGGCTCAGGTAGAGATTCGGGCCCAGCTGGGATCCGCCACTGTTGAGATTGTTGCTGAGCTGTTGTGAAAAAGCCTGTCCCAGCGGGGTTCCTGGCTGGAACTGGCTCGAGGAGTTGCCTCCGCTGCCGTTGGGCGTGAGATAATACCAGCTGGATCCACCGCTAACCCCCTGTTGCTGGGGAAAGAGGTTGCCGATGGCATGGTTGAGTTGTGCGCGCGCCCCGAGAATGCTCACGCCCGCCATCTGGAGCGTCGGGTTGTTCTTGTAGGCAATCTCCACAAGATGATTCAGGACAGGATCGTTGAGTTTTCTCCACCAGAAGGCATCGGCTCCGGCGGGGGCGATCTTCGAGACCGCAATGCTCTCCACCCACCGGCTCTCCACATCGGACTTTGGTGTCTGGTAATTGGGTCCCACCATGCAGGAAGTGAGAAGAAAAGCCGTCGCACCCGTGAGTAAAGGAAAGGAAGGTTTCACAGGTTTACAAAGGGGAAATTAACGTGGGTTATGAAGGATGTCACAGGGTATGAGGGAGTCCAGACCAGAGACTGCTGCCACACAGGCGTATCGGTATTGGCCGACTCCGCCTTTTCTCGCTGGTGTTTCCGGGTATTCCCTCTAGCTTGCCGACGCGGCATCATTCCTCACCTACCACACTTCTTCCCATGACCATAACCAAAGGCTCGGTTGTTCTCTTTGACTACACACTCACCGACGACGACAAGGAGATGATCGATTCTTCTGCGGAAGATGGGCCCCTGGCTTATTTGCATGGCGAAGGCCAGATCGTGAAAGGCTTGGAAAGGGCGATGGAGGGGAAAAACGCCGGCGATACCTTTCGGGTTACGGTAGAGGCCGCAGAGGGATATGGTCTCCCGGATCCCTCAAAGGTCGTCGTGGTTTCCGCCGATGAGATCGAGGGGGAGGAGGAACTTGAGGAGGGCATGCAACTTGAAATGGATACTGAGGATGGGGAGCAGACCGTCGTGATCACTAAGATCGAGGGAAACAACGTGACCATCGACGGGAATCATCCCCTTGCCGGGTTACGCCTCAACTTCGACATCAAGATTCGCGAGGTGCGCCCGGCCACGGCCGAGGAAGTCGCCCATGGTCATGTGCATGGACCCGGAGGTCATCAGCACTGAGGCGCGGGGAAATCACGGCGACGGAAAGCAATTTTAGCCTTTCCAGGTCTTCTTTGCCCCGGCGATTTCCCGGGCGTAAGTTTCCGCAGCATTGTCTCCCAGGAAATCAACCGGTTCACGCTCTCGTGAGTAGAGGCCGAATCGCGGGGCGTATGACCCCCATTCGTAATTGTCCACAAGCGACCAGTAGAAATAGCCGATCAGAGGCCATCCCTCGGATTTTAATTCCTTCACCGCGGCGATGTGCTTCCTGAGATAGTCACTCCGCAAAAGATTGTCCCGTCTGCCATGGTGCCCACGGGGGTCGGAGCGGTGAGCCATGCCGTTTTCCGCGATCATCATCGGGAGATTGAAGCGCTCCAAAATTCTGACGAAGAATGAAAGGCCTTCCGGAAGGAGTCGCCAGTCCCACCATTTGTTCGTGATGCTGTCCATCAACCGCTCATGGAAGGGTGGCAGGGTCGTCATCTGTAGATGGCGATGCTTGTGAAACAAGTCGTTCCATCGTGGCCAGCGGAGGGCATGGGCAATGAATGGATCGTAATAGTCGAAAGCAATGTAATCGAGCGTCGGTTGCACCGCTTCCCTGGGATCGTAGAGAACATCCAGGAGTCGGCGCCACGCAGGTTCGAGGCAACAGGCAAAGGCAAGAAGATGATGCAGTTTTTTCAACAACTCTCCGGACCAGAATCGGAAGATCGGGCGAATGGGCAGTCGAGCCTTGCGGAATGCTTCGTCGAGCATCCGGGTCTGCTTCCAGAGATAGGGAAAGAGTTGCTTCCTTGAAATGCCGAGTGATGGTGCAAAGAGGAGATCCAACCATGCCTGGTCATTCCAGTAGAGATCGCTGCTGTAGTTGTTGAAACTCACCCGGGGAGCCTCGTCGCCGTTTCTCCCGTGCTCGCGGTAGAGCCTGTGAATCAGGCGATACGCACGGATATGGGCCTCCATCAAGTGGGAGATGCAGGTGATGGCTCGGGACGGGCTCTTGGACGTCTTCTTACCTACTGGGAAAGTGCCGTTGAAATAACTGCTTGCGGAGAGCAGGTTCGGCTCATTGATCGTGAGGAACCATCGGGGGGGCGCCACCCCGTGTTTTTCCGGAAGAACTTTGAGCAAATACCCGACGGTTTTTTCGACGAAACGGAGATAGTGATCAATCGTTGTTGGATCAAGCCACGCATCGAGGCCGAGCCATGCAGGATGGGTGAAGTGATGAAGGGTTACCAACGGCTCGAGGCCTTCCTTCCGGCAGGCGCAGAGAACCGAGGCATAGCGCTCGAGCGCCTCATGATCAAACGGCGGGGGAGCGTTTCGGGATGCTTGCCCGCCGGGCGGCAGCTCACTCGTCGGTTGGATTCGTTCCCACGAGAGACTCAATCGAAAGGCATTGATGCCAAGGGTGCGGCACCGTTCAAAATCCTCCTCGGCCCGGGTCCAAAAATCGGCAGCGTTTCCCGCCGGGTCCACCTTGTTCTCCCTCTCGGCCCAGGCCCAGTTATTCTGAGGCTCCCCTTCACCGTTGATCCCTCCCTCGTGTTGGTAGGCAGAGGTCGATACTCCCCAGAGAAACTCCTGATCTGCCGACAGCCGTGTATTTCCAGGTCTCGGTTTCTGGCCGGGCCACTTTTCATGAGAATCATGGGAGGAAAACGTCATGGGATTACCTCCGTTTTCAAACCGTGGTCGTTCCGGTCTTCTGCGTGACATCCAGCTTCACGGGCTCTTGCGGACGTTTTTTTTCCTCCACCAGAATCCGTGCAATCGTCAAGGCTGCATCGGGTTTTGCCCAGGCGAGTGCATTGACGCGCATCTGCTGGATCCTTTCAGGATGCTCCAATAGTTTCCCCACCTTGTAGGAGAGCGTAGTGAACTCGTTGCATTTGATGGCTATACCCTTCTCAAGGAGATGGTCGCTATTACGCTCTTCCTGTCCGGGAATCGGCGACACGATCACCATGGGCAACCCGCAGGCCATCGCTTCCGAAATCGTCAGCCCGCCTGGCTTTCCGATGAGAAGTGTTGCCACCGACATCCAGCGGTGCATCTCCTCGGTATAGCCGATGACCTTCACCCGGATCTTGGAAGAGGGAACCTTGGCACCGAGTTGTTCCAGCTTCCTCTTCAAATCCTCATTGCGACCCGCAATGAGAACGATCTGAACCGGCTGATTGAGTTCGAAAAGTGCTTCGAGAACCGTCTCAGCGGGACTCCTTCCCAAAGCACCTGCGGAGACAAGAAGCACCCGAAGATCGGGGTCAAGTCCAAGTTCCCTCCGGATCATCCGTTGTTCTTCGGGACTGTGAGAACGGAACCCGGGATCAATGGGAATCCCGCTGATTGTGATCCGTTCCCCGGGAAGCCCAAGTTTCTGAAGGTGTATCTTGGTCTCTTCCAAAGCCACGAAATAGCGATGAAAAGTCCTTGAAAGCCACATGGCGTGGAAATCAAGGTCCGTCACCACAATCGAGAGGCGCGCCTTCAGTTTTTTTTCGGAAATCAGGTAGGAAATCAGTGTTGCAGGAAGGAAATGCGTGCAGACGGTGATGTCGGGATGGAACTCGGTGATCTGCTTTACCAGGGGAGCCGTATTAAGACGGTCGAGCATCAGCCGCATCTTGTCGGTTTTCCATGGCTCGTCACTTGTCTTGTACCACCAACCGAGAAAGGAAGGAGCCTTTTCGACGAGCTGGGTGTAGAGCTTGGAATAGAAATCCTGGAATAAGCGGTTTGTGAATTTTAGCGCATCGAGTGAGCGCACCTCCTGAACCTCGGGCATCTCCCGGAAGGCCTTTTCCAGAGCGGCCGCCGCACGGACATGTCCCGTGCCTGCGCTTGCCGAAAGAATAAGGATCCTCTGGCCGCCGCCGGCATGTCCGGAAGGAACCCGGCTTTTTGAGGCTGGGGAAAGATGCCTGATCATTGACTTGATAACTTTTCCCTCATGCTTGGGGATTATCGGCCATCAAGGAAAATGTCAACGGAGGTCGGCTAGGACTTCGGGATAAAGGGTCTGATCAACGGCGCAAGAAGGATTAGAAGGCGCGCCCGACGTGTCAGTGGATGGATCTTGATCAGGGCCGCCCCATGCTGCTCCAGCAGGGAGACCATGGCGACGCGTCCGAACATCGAGGCAAACATGATCGGCGTGATCCCTCCTCCGTTGTCGGCATGAATATCGGCTCCGTGCCAAAGTAACAGCTCCGCGAGCTTGAGATGTCCCTTGAAGGCGACACCTCCCAGCGCAGTCTGGCCCTTGGAGTTCCGCAAATCCACCTCGGCCCCTGCCTTCAAAAGCATCCGGGCCGTCTCGAGATGCCCATGGTAGCAGGCAAGCAGGAGCAGGGAGTTCCCGCGAGGATCGCAGAGATTCAAAGGAATTCCCTGCCTTATCATCCCTGCAAGTGCGTTTGTCTCACCGCAACGGGCATGAGCAAAAGCTAATTTTTGGAACTCGCGGTAGCGGTTCTCCTCAGACCCGGCGGCGACTGACTTCATGGAGAGCGGGGTGTCCCCCTCCGGTTTGGAGGGGACATACGAAGAAGAAACAAATGTTACACCCGGCGCAGATCGTAGCGGTCGAGGTTCATCACCTTGTTCCAAGCCGCCACGAATTCCTTCACAAAGAGTCCCTGTGCATCCCTGCTGGCATAAACTTCCGCGAGGGCACGCAGTTGTGAATTAGATCCGAAGACGAGATCGACAACGGTGCCGGTCCACTTGAGCGCGCCCGTCGTCCGGTCGCGTCCCTCAAGAATGCCGGCATTGGCCGCGGAACGCTGCCACTTAGTGCTCATGTCGAGCAGATTGACGAAGAAGTCATTGGTGAGCGTTCCCGGATTCTTCGTGAAGACACCGAGTTCCGTATGACCGTGGTTGGTTCCGAGGGCGCGCAGCCCACCGATCAACACCGTCACTTCGGGAGCAGTGAGTGTCAGCAGATTGGCACGGTCGAGGAGTAGCTCGGCGGCGTATGGCTCGTGACCCTTCCGGAGATAATTGCGGAAACCGTCGGCAATCGGCTCCAGCACGGCAAAGGACTCGACATCGGTCTGCGCCTGCGAGGCATCCATGCGGCCAGGCGTGAAGGGAACCTTCACTTCGTGCCCTGCCTTCTTTGCAGCCTCCTCGATGGCGGCACAGCCGCCGAGAACGATGAGATCGGCAAGCGATACCTTCTTTCCGCCGGACTGGGCACCGTTGAACTCCTGCTGGATCTTTGTGAGTGCCTGAAGAACCTTGGCGAGCTCGGCGGGCTGATTGACTTCCCAATCCTTTTGGGGCGTGAGACGGATACGGGCGCCGTTGGCACCGCCACGCTTGTCGCTGCCTCGGAAGGTGGAAGCCGATGCCCAGGCGGTTGAGACCAATTCCGTGACCTTCAGTCCGGAACCGAGGATCCGGGCCTTGAGGCTCTCGATTTCAGGCTCCCCGATGAGCGGGTGATCAACGGCAGGGATCGGATCCTGCCAGATCAACTCCTCGGCGGGAACATCGGGCCCGAGATAGCGGGGCCGCGGACCCATGTCGCGGTGGGTGAGCTTGAACCAAGCACGCGCGAAGGCATCGGCAAACTGGTCGGGGTTCTCAAGGAAGCGACGCGAGATTTTCTCGTACGCTGGGTCGAAGCGGAGCGAGAGATCGGTGGTGAGCATCGTGGGAAGGTGATGCTTTGAAGGATCGGCTGCATCCGGAATGGTAGCCTCGGCATTCTTCGCAACCCACTGGTGCGCTCCTGCTGGGCTCTTGGTCAACTCCCAGTCATACTTGAAGAGGTTCTCCAGGTAGTAATTGCTCCACTTGGTGGGTGTCTGGGTCCAGGTCACTTCCAGGCCGCTGGAGATCGTGTCACCTCCCTTGCCGCTGCGGAAGTTGCTGATCCATCCGAAGCCCTGCTCCTCGATGGGAGCCGCTTCGGGCTCAGGACCAACATGACTGGCAGGCCCGGCTCCGTGGCACTTGCCGAAGGTGTGACCGCCGGCAATCAGGGCGACCGTCTCCTCGTCATTCATCGCCATACGGGCGAAGGTCTCTCGGATATCCTTGGCTGCAGCCACCGGATCAGGATTGCCGTTGGGTCCTTCGGGATTCACATAGATGAGTCCCATCTGCACTGCGGCAAGAGGGTTTTCCAGGTTGCGATCACCAGTGTAACGCTCGTCGGCAAGCCAAGTCTTCTCCGGGCCCCAGTAGGTTTCATCGGGTTCCCATGTGTCGGCACGCCCACCGGCAAAGCCAAAAGTCTTAAAACCCATCGACTCGAGTGCCATGTTACCGGCGAGGATCATCAGGTCGGCCCAGGAGATTTTATGACCATACTTCTGCTTGATCGGCCAAAGAAGACGTCGCGCCTTGTCGAGGTTCACGTTGTCGGGCCAGCTATTGAGCGGTGCAAAGCGCTGGCTGCCGTTCCCACCACCGCCGCGACCGTCGGCGGTGCGGTAGGTGCCTGCGCTGTGCCAGGCCATGCGGATGAAGAGGGGGCCGTAATGACCGAAGTCGGCAGGCCACCACTCCTGCGAATCCGTCATGAGCGCATGGAGGTCCTTCTTAAGAGCCTCGAGGTCTAGGCTCTTGAACTCCTCCGCGTAATTGAAGGACTTCTCCATCGGGTTGAAGAGAGGGGAATGCTGATTCAGGAGCTGTAGGTTGAGCTGATTGGGCCACCATTTGGCATTCGTGGTGGCTCCGCCAGCCGTGGTGTTTTTCAGATTGCCGTTCAGGAACGGGCACATGGATTCGGTGGACATCGTTGTTATTTCGTTTGAAGTTGAGTTAAGGGAGTGCTGGGTGCTGGAAAAATCTTTGAAAGAGAACTTTTTATAACTTAGCAGGTCAATTACTCATTGTTGAAAGACTGATTTCCTCTAGTTATCATAGTTTTTTCCTATGGAAATGCACCAACTCCGCTATGCCATCGCAGTCGCACGCTCCGGGAACTTCTCGCGTGCCGCAGAGCAGTGCCATATCTCCCAGCCCTCCCTCAGCCAGCAGATCCTGAAGCTCGAGGAGGAGCTCGGAGAGCGGCTGTTCGACCGGACAAAGCGCGAGGCCAGGGTCACCCCACACGGGGAGGCTTTCCTCCGCCGTGCCGTCCGGATCCTCGAGGAGGTCGATGCAGCCACAAGGGAGGCTCACGAGGCCAAGGAGTTGATTTCCGGGGTGATTGCCATCGGAGTGATTCCGACCATCGCCCCCTATCTCCTCCCCAAAGTGATGGCCGCCTTCGCGGAAGACTATCCGGGTGTGAAGATGATCGTTCAGGAAGAGACAACCGCTCGCCTGCTCAAGCTGCTTCAGGGTTACGAGATCGACTTTGCCCTGATCAGTCCCCCGTTCGATACCGAGGGCCTTGAGACGCAGCATCTCCTTGATGAGGAACTTCTGCTGGCATTGCCCCGAAAGCACCCCCTCACCGGGAAGAAGATCATTTCAACCCATGATCTGGAGAGGGAACGGCTGATCCTCATGAAGGAGGGTCATTGCCTCGGGGAGCAGGTACTGAGTTTTTGCAATCGGCGTGAACTCCGTCCGAAAGTCAGCTTTCGCAGCGCCCAACTGGAGACGATCCAGTCCTTGATTGCGGCCGGCATGGGCATCTCCCTGATTCCCGAGATGGCAGCCGACGGGGATAAGAAATCCCGCCTCGCCTACCGTTCACTCAATCCAAAAAAGCCCGAGCGATCGATTGTGGCAGCCTGGCCGAAACAGCGGCCTCCGGGTCGTGCGGCCGCTCAGTTTCTGAAGATGCTGGGCTAGAAAATCAGGATCGCGGAAGTTCGACCCTCTCAACCCATCGGCCGTGCTCCTTGATCAGATCGACCAGTCGATCAACCGCCTCTGCCTCCGGAATGTTGAACTTCACCGCCTGTTTCCCGACATAGAGGTTCACCTTCCCGGGGGCTCCCCCGACATAACCGAAATCGGCATCGGCCATTTCACCGGGGCCGTTGACGATACACCCCATGACGGCAATGCGAACCCCCTTGAGATGGGAAGTCGAGGTCTTGATGCGGGCGGTGGTCTCCTGAAGATTGAAGAGCGTCCGCCCACAGGAGGGACACGCCACGTAGTCGGTCTTGAAGATGCGAACCCCCGCCGCTTGCAGGATATTATAGGCGAGCCGCAGTGACTGACCCGGCGCCTCCTCGGATCGGAGCAGTACGGCGTCGCCGATCCCGTCGCAGAGGAGAGAGCCGAGCACCGTGGCGGATGAGAGAAGATGATCAATAAAATCACCCTCTGGTGTCGGGGAAAGAGTATCCTTCAGCAGAATGGGATGATGCGGATCGATGCGGGCGGCCAGAATGCGGAAGGCGACGATTGTATTGAGCGGCACTCCATCCCGCACAGTGATGAGCCGTGGATCGTTCATGGCATTCACCGCATC
>CAIZIQ010000295.1 GCA_903933015.1 uncultured Spartobacteria bacterium
TCTTCGTGCAGGCCAAGGCAAATATCGAGCGTCACCATCCGGCCGTGATCGTCATCGGCACCGGCAAGGTGAATGACACCGAATCATCCCGCTTTCCTAACTGGGCCTCGCAGACCTATGCCTACATCAAGGATCACTGCACCCTCGTTGCCTCGGATACTGAGTTGGAAATTTACACCCTCAATCCGGGATCACTTCCACCGCCTAGCGCGCCGCGGTAGCAAGGAGACGCTCGTACAGATCGAGCGAATGCTTCAGATCAAACCGACTCGCCAAGGCCACCGAGGCAACCCGTGCCTCCCTCAACGCGGCAGGATTGAGTAGAAAAGGTTTTAAAGCTCCAGCAAATCCTTCCGCTCCCTGGTCGAGATTAAAGAGACATGCATTCGCATGCTCACCCGCCGCATAAGCCACATCCGCAAGGCCTCCGATCCGGCTTCCGACGATGGCCAGTCCATGAGCCAAAGCCTCCACGCCCACCATCGGCAATCCCTCGGAGAGTGATGGGATGAGCAGAACATCAGATTTCCCCATGGCCACGCTGACTTCCTCGGCAGACGCCCATCCTTGAAAATCAATGCGATTTTCAAGGCCCAGTTGCGCGGCCTTTGACTTGACCTCGGAGAGGAGCGGCCCATCCCCGATCATCGTGCAGTGCCAGGAAAGATCATTGAGAAGTCCCAAGGCCTGAACTGTAAGGAGGGGATTCTTCTGAACGCTCATCCGGCCAACCATCAGCAGTCGCATTGGTTCATGGGAATCCAAGGCAGGAGGAGCTGGCAACTCCATCCCATTGAGAATGATCTTTGGTGAAATCCCATAGGCCTTCTCTGCAAGCCCGGCCACAAAACTACTGACCGCCGTCGTGCCTGCCGCACCTTTCCAGATCGGTACCGAGAGGGGTTGGATCCATCGAAAAAGATCACCCGTTTGCTCAGGCACACCCCCCGGCACATCCCCCAGATGCGCGGTCAGAACATAAGGGATTCCCGTTAGCTTGCTAGTAACCCACGCAACGGCGCCAGTCGGTACAGCAAAGTGGGCATGAATCACATCCGACTTCCATCGGAGCACTTCGGCAATGGCCGCGGGAATCGCCGCGAGAACCCAGAGTGCCATCTCTGGCACACTGCAAGTATCTTCACGCTTGCGGAAGGCTCGGAGTCGATGGATCTCCATTCCCTGCTCGATGGATTCCATGGGCAGATGAGGCATTCCCGCTGTCAACACCCGAACCTGATGTCCACGAGTTACGAGACCCGCACCCACTTTTGCCGCCAGCCTCCCACCACCTCCGCCAACCGGGGGGTGCTCGTAGTTGAGGATCAGGATTCTCATCGGGAAGTCGATTTCCTCCACTCCGCCAGGACATGCTGGCACCAGAGGAAGAGCCTCTCGTCACCCCGACCAGTCTGGTGGGAGCGCACGGCTTTCTCGACAAAAATACCGGTGCTACCCTTGCCAACTGGAATCTCCGGCGCAAGCGCCCCCTCATGGAACCACGGACCGAGGGGCGTGCCGAAACCCTTCTTTTTCCGATAGAGAATCGAGGCCGGAAGTAGGGGTTCGAGCGCCTTCTTAAGAATCCACTTTGTAGTCCCACCGCGTAGCTTCACCGAGTGAGGCAGCTTGCGGGCAAAATCAACAACCTCAAGATCCAGAAATGGAGAACGCGCCTCGAGTCCGTGAAGCATGCTGGCACGATCCACCTTGGCTAGGATGTCATCCTGCAAATAGAGACGCGTGAAGAATTGAGAGGCCCGGTCGATCGGATTGGCTCCAGAGCCAGCCGCCTCCCAGGCTTCGATGGCCTCGCTGAAGAGTTCCTCGGGCGATGTGTGATCGCCAAAATACTCGTCGATTTGCTTCGGATCCAGCGGCCCCATCCAGACCGGCAGGTGAAATAGCTCCTCATAGGAGAGACCTCGGAGCATCCGCTTGATCTTGAAATCGAGACTGATATTGGCATGCGAGACTGGGAGGCGCGCGGCCAACATGCAGATCGCAGGATGGATGGCCCGGGGGACCA
>CAIZIQ010000296.1 GCA_903933015.1 uncultured Spartobacteria bacterium
CGCCGAGGAAGGGATCACCGGACAGAACCACTCACCCGGATTCGCACAACGCTACCTTCTCGGGTGCTCCACTGATGGCAAGAAGTGGATGACCCTTGCCGACAAGCGCTCCAATGCAAAGGACGTTCCGCATGACTATCTGGAGTTGATCCGACCAGTAGAAGCCCGCTACGTACGTATCACCGACTTCGGGACACCGGGTGACGGAAATTTCTCCCTGAGGGGACTCCGCCTTTTCGGCAAGGGGCATGAGCCCGCGCCTGCCGCAGAGGGAAGCGTCACCGTGGAGCGTAAGCCGGAGTCACGACGTTCCGCCTTGGTCACTTGGCCGCCAGCCCCCGGCGCCGAGGGTTACATCGTTCGCTACGGAGTCGCGCCGGATGCCTTGCTCGATTAGTTCGAGGTGCGCGGGACCAATACCCTGGAGATCAATTGTCTCAACACAGATCCGGGATACTGGTTTGCCGTCGATTCCTTCAATCCCGGTGGGATTACCCCCTTCACACAGTCCCCAGTTGCAGCACCCTGAGTTTTCAGACTATTCGGTTCGCCGCAATCACCCCTCGGTACCAGTCATAGCTGAGCTTAGGGGTCCGCTTCTGAGTGGCATAGTCGACACGCACTAGGCCAAACCTCTGGGAATAACCCCTCGCCCACTCAAAGTTATCGAGCAGGCTCCAAGGGAAGTAACCGGTGACCGGATAGCCCTCAGCTACGGCCCGCAAAAGCTGTGACAGGTACGCCCGATAATACATGATCCGATCAATATCCCTGACGAGCCCCGAGGCATCGGGTTCACAACTGTCGGCACAGCCATTCTCGCTGATGAAGATCGGGAGGTCCTTTCGAGCTGCCGCCTCACCGACTAAGCGGACGGCCCAGTAAATCGATTCGGGGACAATATGGAGCCACGTTGGGCCGGCAACCGGGAACTTCGGAGACCAAGCGATGATTTCATACCCCTTGGGTTTCTCCGCGGGACGGACATAGCGGCCCGTGTAGCAGTTTGATCCGAGCGCATTGAGTGGTTGATGGATCAACTCCATGTCTCCGGGTCGCATCTCCGGAAGGGAGTCACGGTGATCCTCCATCCATTCCAGGTCGTAACTTCCAGTGAGAATAGGCATGAGAATGCCACCATTCTCGCGGCGGAAGGCCTTGCAGGCAGCATCCACTCCCGCTGGATCCTCCAAGACAGGTATGAAGGGGGAATAATTCTCCGCGATAGAAATCCGGGGAGACGCCGGACAAGAGGCTCTTAATGCCTGGCAGGCGATGCCATGGGCGAGCAGCGCATGATGAACCACCTGATTCACATCTCTCTCGGAAGCAAGGGAATGTCCGGGAGCCATTTGACCAGGCTTGCCGACTCCGTAAGCACCACGAGTGAAACTGCTGATCTCATTCAGGGTCATCCAATCGCGAATACGATCTCCCAGATGCTTTCCCATGAGTGCGGCATAGGCACCGAAATCCTCCACGACGCGCCGACTCTGCCATCCATCATAGCGGTCCTGAAGCGCCTGCGGCAGATCCCAGTGGTAGAGGGTGGCGTGTGGTGTGATCCCGTGGGAGAAGAGGGTGTCGGTGAGGCGCTTATAGAAGTCCAGCCCCCGCTCGTTCACGCGACCCGTTCCCTCCGGCAGCACTCTCGGCCAGGAGATGCTGAAGCGGAAGTCCTTCACCCCCAACTCCTGCATCAGCTTCACGTCGTCGGGAAAGTGTTGATAGAAATCACAGGCAACCTCGGGAGTATCTCCTCCATCGATCGAACCCCGCTTCCGGGAATAGACATCCCAAATGCTGGGCCCCTTTCCGTCGATGGCAGCGGCCCCTTCGATCTGGCAGGCAGCTGTGGCAACTCCCCACATGAAATCAGGAGGAAATGAACGGGCGCTTTTGCTTTCTGTATTTAATTTTCCATGGGAATCACCCGTTGCCCCATTCCTCTTGCAACCACCTGCTACGAGCGCCGCTGCCGTTGCGACTGCAATGCCAAGAAAACCCCGTCGGGTATGCGAGGCAGGATCATCCATCATAAGTTTCCTAGGGGTGAGCAACGGGGGGAGGCGTTGGCGTCGGCTGACTGACGGAGAATCCTCCAGTCTCAGGCAGGGGCCAGTTATCGGTCCTGAAAGGAGCAAGAGGCAGATCCTTTGCATTGAAGAGATTCACATCGGGCATATCGGCCCAGGCATAGCGGACAGCAACGGGTTTCGGGACTTTGGAGCTCGAGACGATCACTTTCTCCCCATCGATCACCGCATCGGCAAAGACAAAGTTTCTGTCCTCCCCTGCAATGGTGAATCCTTTCGGTGCTCCACCTTCTGCTTTCATCGATCCGGCAACATGGTCGATCTGGACGATGCATTGATCCCCCTTGACCTCAAGAGACTTGAAGGATGGAGAGGCGGCATCCCCCTCGCGGCCATAGGCCAGACTCATGGCTAGGTTAACGGCGCGAGTGGCTGCAGGCTCCTTTTTCTTATAATGGACGTCGGGTTCACCAAGATCCTCTGTGACGATGAGTGCCGTTCGGGGAGTTTTTTGGACAGTCTGAAGCTGGGCCTCTTGGATCACCGCTATGCCGCTTGGCTCGTTCGGATCGGCCTGCGGCTTACGATTACGGGCAAGCTGAAAGACAAGGAATGGTAGATCAGCTTGGCCAAAGGCCTTCCGCCACTCGGAGATCATGACCGGAAGCATGAGTCCATAGGTGTTGGCTATACCGACGTAGGAATTGTTCTCCCCTTGATACCAGCAGACCCCTCGGAAACGGAACGGGAGCAACGGATGGATCATCCCATTCCAAAGCACACTGGGCCCCCGGTAATCGCCGGGCCATCCCTTTGGGGGCTCCGGCGAGGGAAGTTTGCTCTGGGCGGCCACAGCCTTGTCGGCGAGATACTTGTCGTAAGCCGGCTGCAACTCCGCCTTTTTCTTCTCATACTCGGCTTTAGCCATCTCAGGATTGTTCCAGCGGATGTCCTGCGGCCAGGGACCAGATCTCAGCGCCTCGGCAGGCATCCATGCCTGGATGCTCGTGCCGCCGTAGGAATCGTTCAGAATCGCCACGGGCACCTTGAGTTCCTTCTGCAACTTGTCACCGAACCACCACCCAATCGCCGAGAAGAACTTCGTCGAGGGATCTCCGGAGATGACCCACTTGGCATTGACGTCCGATGCAGGCTCCGCCTGGCTGTTATGAGGGATCGTGCAGAGTCGAAGCAGCGGATTGGTCGTGGTACAGGCATTAGTCCCGCCCTCACTCCGAGCCAGTGCCCACTCCATGTTCGATTGCCCAGAGCAGAGCCAAACCTCGCCCACCAAAACATCGCTCACAGTGAGGGTATTGCTTCCCTTGACCGTGAGGGGGCGGCCATCTGCGGAGGCTTCCATCGGAGGGAGCTCTACCTTCCATGATCCCGAGGCATCGGCCGTAGCCGAGGCCTTTGCTACTCCGAACTCCACGGTGAGTTGCTCGCCAGGAGCAGCCCATCCCCACACAGTCACAGGCATCTGGCGCTGAAGCACCATGTGGTCGGCAAAGATAGCCGGCAGCTTCACCTCGGCCTTCGCAGGGAGAAGAAGGGCTAGAAAAAGCGAAGGCAGGAGAATCAACGAAAGGGGGCATTTCATCCCTCGAGACTACATCCGCAGAAAGAATCGTCAAATCGCCCCTAAGGTCGTGCATTGATTGGATTTATCAGAAATCGATCTGTTTATTTACAAGCGTTCGCAGAGTGGTCATGCGTAATCTTATGTCGTGAAAAGATTCCCCCTTTTTCCTTTGACGTTATCGCTTCTTCTGCTGGTTTCTCCGATCCCATCATTGTATTCGGAAACTCAGTCGGAGCATTTCGCGACCCTTACCGCAGCCTCGAACAAAGCCAACCAGCAGCAAGAGCCGGTTGCACCAGGGGAGTTCCAACCGAACTGGGAGTCGTTGGAGAAAAACTACCGTTTTCCGGAATGGTTCCGTGATGCAAAGTTCGGTCTCTGGGCACACTGGGGGCCGCAGTGTGCGGCAGAGCATGGTGACTGGTATGCCCGCAATCTCTATTCCCAGCATGACAAGAAGGGCAGTACCAACGCCGTCTATCAGTATCATGTGGATCACTACGGTCATCCCTCGATCTTCGGATTCAAGGATGTGATCCCCACTTGGAAGGCCGAGCATTGGGATCCCAAGGAACTGCTCATTTTCTACAAGAAATGCGGTGCCCGTTACTTCATGGCCTTGGCCAATCACCATGACAACCTCGACACCTGGGAGAGCAAGTACCAGCCCTGGAATTCAGTGAATCTCGGTCCTCACAAGGATCTGATCGCAGGATGGGCAGAAGCCGCCAAAGAGGTGGGCCTCCCATTTGGCGTTAGCATCCATGCGGCACGTGCTTGGGGATGGAATAACGGAACGACGAATTGCGATACCGAGGGCCCCAAGATGGGCATCCCTTATGACGGTGTCCAGACAACGACCGATGGTAAAGGGAAATGGTGGGAGGGACTCAATCCGCAGGACTTGTATGCCCAGAACCACGGACCCAAAGACAAACCGAGCGCCGAGTACATGACCAAATACTACAACCGGGTCATGGATCTTGTGAATCGATACCACCCTGAAATGCTCTACTTCGACGATGACATCAGCAGGGGCCTTCCCCTCTACAATGACGATCCGAGCATCGGACTGAGAATTGCCGCCCACTTCTACAACAGCAACATGGCCCTGAACGCTGGCTCCATCACGGGACTCATCGCCGCCAAGAAGCTGACTCCGGACCGCAGACTGGCTCTTCTATACGATATCGAGCGGGGCACCGCTGATGAGATCCTGCCTCAACCTTGGCAGTCCGAAACCTGCATCGGATCGTGGCATTACGACAAAGATCTTGGCGTACGGAACGGCTACAAGAAACCCCAGGAAATCATCCCATTGCTTGCCGATATCGTGAGCAAGA
>CAIZIQ010000297.1 GCA_903933015.1 uncultured Spartobacteria bacterium
CGACATGTAGGGTCTTCGTTGAATGGATCTCGTCGGATGCTGATCCGACACGGAGTTCGTAGTCTCCTGAATCGATCATATAGCGGTTGGCTTTTTCATCCCAGCGACGGAAAGAGTTTACCTTCACAGGGATCGATACCGTCTTGGTCACACCGGGTGCCAAGGAGATCCGCTGGAACCCAACCAGCGACTCGATCGGCATCGTGACCGGAGGGTGAATGGCACGAACGTAGACTTGAACCACCTCATCACCGGCTACCTTGCCGGTGTTGGTGACCTCAGTACTGACCGTCACGGTATCAGCGGCTTTTGCCCTCTCAGAAGAGAGGGCCGTCTTGCCGTAAGCGAAGGTCGTGTAACTAAGACCATGACCGAAGGCATAGAGAGGCTTGCCGGTGAAGTACCTGTAGGTCCGGTTCTTCATAGAGTAATCGGTGAATGGTGGGAGATCATTCTCCGATTGGTAAAAGGTGATAGGAAGTCGTCCTCCAGGGTTGTATTCGCCGAGCAGGGCCTCGGCTACGGCATCCCCTCCCCTCTGCCCGTAGTACCAAGCCTCCAGAATTGCGTTCGGTTTACTTGTATCCAGACTCACGGGACTACCGTTGGTCAGCACCACAACGAAAGGCTTTCCAAGGGCGGCCACCTTTTCGATCAGCTCCCGTTGGATCTTGGGGAGTTGGAGCGAAACCTTGTCTCCATGGCTGAATCCATCAGCCGAAACTTTCATCTCCTCCCCCTCGAGTCCCGGAGTGATCCCAAGCATCAGCACGATATGGTCGGCTTTTTGGGCAAGCGCCAGCGCGCTCTGCATGCCACCTGGCGCACGCCATCCGAATTGGATTCGGCCAGCGGGATCATTAGTTCCCTGATTATATTCAATGAGAACCCGATAGGGTTGACCTGCCGTCATCTTCACACCCGCGCTGATTGTAGTGACTTGTTTAGGGTCACGAGGTTTTACCTCCCCCGCAATTAAGGCATCATCAAGGAAGAGCTTAGCTGTACCCGTAAAGGTGGCACTGAGAGCATAGTCGCCGCTCTGCTGTGGAATGATTACACCGCTCCATCGGACTGCAGCACCGCGCAGGGGAATTCCGGGAACCGGTTGCGCCTCGTTCCAGAGCAAATCGAGCTGGGCATCATTGCGAACGCTCTTTGGCTCACCCTGGAAGTTGTCGTTCTCAAAAAGCTCACCCTTGAGGCCTGGGGTGGTCCGGTTCGTATCGGTGAAGAGTACTCCTTCAGGAAATGGCCTTCCCGTCTCGCGGAACCCGGTGACCAGCGGGATCGCGGAATCGTACAGCACCGTGATCCCAAGGCTTTCAAGCTTCGACTGAAGGCCCTTGAGCAGCGTGACAGGCTTGGCGGGGGAGCCGCTGTAGTTTCCGAGGAGAGCAGATCGATCGTCGGCCGTAGGACCGATAATAGCCAGGGTTTTGAGATTCTTAGGGTTCCATGGAAGTGTCCCGTCATTCTTCAGAAGCACCAGTGACTGCCGCGCGGCTTCGAGCGCGAGGGCGTCATGCGCAGGGGAATTGTTTTCGGAGAGCGGAATCTTTGTGTAAGGAACCGAATCAGCCGGGTCAAATTGCCCGAGTTTGAATCGC
>CAIZIQ010000298.1 GCA_903933015.1 uncultured Spartobacteria bacterium
AGGCGCTGCCCCTCCGAAGAGGTGAAGTATCTGGATGCCCTTGTGCGCGGAGTCTATGCTAAGCGCGATTTGAAGCAGGGGGAATCCCTCAGCGATGAGGATGTCTATCTTGCGATTCCCTTGCAGAAGGGCCAACTCTCTTGCCGTGAGATTATGAGGGGTCAGACATTATTGACAGATATCGCCAAAGACCAATCCCTCATGATTGATTCCGTGGATACCCCTTACGCCTATGATGAAGAGCTGAAAGCTCTCATTTATGAGCGTGGCATCTGAGTGGCCCCGGTTTTCCCTAACCCCCTATCGTGAAGAAGATTAGTATTGTTTCCGGTTGCTTCAATGAGGCCGGAAACGTCGAGGAACTTGTGGCGCGTGTGGCCAAGGTCATGGAGTCCCTGCCCCAGTACGACTACGAGCAGATTATCATCGACAATGCCTCCAGTGATGGGACTCAGGAAATCCTCCGCAGGTTGGCATCAGCAAATCCCCGACTCAAAGTGATCCTGAATGCTCGTAACTTCGGTCACATTCGCTCCCCTTATCACGCTCTGACTCAATCATCGGGTGATGCCACGGTGGCTTTGGCTTCGGATTTGCAGGAACCTCCGGAATTGATTCCCGAGATGATCAAGAAGTGGGAGGAGGGTGCTAAGGCCGTGGTTGCGATCAAGGATTCGAGTGACGAATCTCCACTCTTCTTCGCAGTTCGCAGACTCTACTATAGCATCGTCGAGGGTGTGGCGGAGATCAAGACGGTCAAGAATTTCACCGGATTTGGTCTCTATGATCGTGTGATCCTTGATTACTGCCGAAAGGTGGCGGATCCGTATCCCTATTTCAGGGGGCAGATCTCGGAAATAGGTCTTCCGATTGTTCAGATTCCTTACCATCAGGTGGCCCGTAAGCGGGGAATCACGAAGAACAATTTTTTCACACTTTACGATCTGGCGATGCTCGGGATTACCAATCACTCGAAAGTGCCTCTCAGGCTAGCTGCCATGCTGGGATTTCTGATGTCGATTCTAAGTCTACTCGTGGCCGTGGTTTACCTGATCTACAAGCTCATCTTCTGGTACAGTCTGCCTGTCGGCACAGCCCCTCTTGTCATCGGGCTCTTCTTTTTTGCCTCGGTACAGCTTTTCTTCATCGGGATCCTTGGCGAATACATAGGAGCCATTCACACACAAATCTTGAAGCGCCCTCTTGTTGTTGAAAAAGAGCGAATCAACTTCTGATACATCCTTACTACTTTGATCATGTCATCGAAAAAAACCACCTCACAAACCGAAAAATCCCTTCATTGGCCCTTTTGGGCAGGAATATTTTTTGTGCTCATTATTGCCATCGGATGGCTGAGTGAATCCCCTACCAGAGAAGAATTATTCGGGGATACCGGGAAGCTATGGGATATGCTAAAGGGGCCGGTGGCTGGCTGGACGCCCAACTACATGCTCGGACACAGTTCGGTAGTCTATGACGCCGCGGCGCTTGCCACCTTTCTAGCCAAGTCGATGATGTTACTCTTTGGCGGATTCTTGGGCTCTTTCATCACCCTCAAGTTATTGATTTTGAGTTTTATTCCGCTGAGTGCCCTCTCGATGTGGGCCTTGACCAATCGGCTTGGATTCGGGCGTCCAATGTCCTCATGGATTGCGCTGGTGTACATCCTTCTTCCCTCGATCCATGTGGCGATAGGCAACTACGAACACTGGACTGTCGGACTCTGCTTTGTCTTCACGCCGCTGATCTTGCGGGGGATCGTCGCTGTAGCAGAAGAAGGATCCCCCCGAGAGATCGTGGGGCTTGGACTCGCTGCCGCGGCGCTGGCGCTGAGTTATACAAAAATCGCCGTCGTGATGTCACCGATGCTCCTGCTCTGGACTGCCGAGGTGCTTCGACAGAATCGTCCCCATCTCCGCCGTGCATTGATTGGTTATGGTTGTGCCATACTTGTCGCCATTGCCACGGCGGTGATCTTCCTGCTGCCTGGATCGAGAGAGTTTGGATTTGC
>CAIZIQ010000299.1 GCA_903933015.1 uncultured Spartobacteria bacterium
ATTCTTGGGATTGCTGCATGTTCGTCCAGCGCGCAGCATCGGATGATTTCATGGAACGTGTCCGTTCAAGCCTCTCTCGTCGGACGTTCTCGGAACAACCAATCAGCAGGGTTTTATCAAAAAAGGACTCCAGTTGTTTTTCGTAAAGAAGCGGGATTTCGGCAACAAAGAACGCATCTTTTTTAGAGTGGAAATCGATGGCCTGTGGCTTCCAAAGAATTTCAATGCGTGGATGAAGTATCTCCTCGAGGCGTTTTTTGGCAAGCGGATCGGTGGCGATGATCTGGAAAATGGCGGCCCTGTCAGCTGTTCCGTCGTTTTGGTAGCAGGAATTACCGAATTGGGAGCAGATCAAGTCCCTGACTTCCGGATCCTGATCAAGAAGTCGCCTATTCTCTTCATCAGCGGAGAACGACGTTGTTTCATGTCCGATCGTCCTGAGAGCGGAGGAAATAAGTTTCAGTGAGCTGGATTTACCGCTTCCAATACTACCCGTGATGGCCAGTGCGGGCATGAGGAAATATTCGATGAGAATTGGCCCCGAAGACGGACCATGACCCGATTTACTTGCTATGGATCGCCGGTGAGGAAACCGAGGGTTGTGGAATCTCCTGCGGCAATCCCAAGGGTTTGACGATTTCAGGTTCTTCCGTGTCGTCGCGGCGCGGTTGACCCTCGGGATTGAGGATTCGAGGTGTGACAAAGATGATCAGGTTCTCCTTGATCTTCTGGTCGTTGTTCGAGCGGAAGAGGCGTCCAGCCAAGGGAATATCCCCAAGGAACGGGACCTTGTCCTGCGCCTTGACCACGTTTTCCGTAATGAGCCCGCCGAGGGAGACAGTCTGACCATCCCAGACCGTGACGAATGTGTTCACCTCACGGGTGGTGAAGACAGGTTGATTGATCGTATTAGTGGTAAGGGTCTCGACAATCGGGGCATCAAAAATAAAGCCGTTGTTGATCGTTCTTGTATATCCCACTGCGTTGATTGGTGATCCATAGTTGACGAACCCATCGAAATCAACGACCCGAGGATCAAGTTCGAGGTCAATCGTGTACCCATCGGGTCCGATCGTCGGCTTGGCCTCCAGGACGACACCCAGATCTTGCTCCGTAAAATTACGGGGGAATGCAGGTGTTACTGTCGGAGGGGTTCCGGTATTGGACACGCTCTGAGGAATCTGGGGTGGATCGTATTGTTTTGGATAGATGAATTCATCCGTGATCTTGACGACAGCCTTCACCCCGCTCTTCGTTGTCACCTTGGGGGCTGACATCAGGTCGACCCCCTTTTTCTGATTAAGTCCCCGGATGACCAATTGGAACTGGGGATCGGTAAAGATTCCACCCACGCTAAAAACTCCTGGGGCCGGGGTGGTGGAGTTGGGTGTTTGTCCCGCAAGCAGACCATTGACAGAAGCCTGGGGAATGGCTTGATCTCCCGTGCGCAGGGCACCCACGGAGTTCATCCCCGAGGAATTAAAGGGATAGTTTGCCGGGTTGAGGGAGTTTTTTCCTCCGCCTCCGCTCCCGTAGACCCCTCCACCAATGCTAAAGGGGCCGAGGAGCCAATCGAAACCGAGTTCCTGCAGGTTGTTCTGCGTGATTTCCAAGAACTTGGTCTCGATGCTGACCTGGCTCGGCGCCACGCCCATGGCGGCATCCACCAAGGAGTCGATGAGGTCAATATTATCCCGGGTGTTACGCACCACGAGTTTGCTACCCGCGGGGAGGTAGTTTGCGCTTGCACCCGTGGGGAAATCGACACCTTGTGAGGCAAGGTAATCCTGAGCATTATAGCGTGCTGCCACCCTAGGCATATTGTTGCTGCTATCAGAGGTGCCTGCTTGGGGCAAAGCAGAGGTATTATCCAGGGGTTTAGGCGGAATGAAGGTCGGAGGGACCTTGTACTCCTTGGTCACAAGGATATCGGTGGGTTCCGAGAGGGGAACGATCGAAACAGCATACGGGTCGATCTTGAGTTTCAGGTTGCAGAGCTTGCTGATATAATCCAGCACGACATAGAGGGGAACATGCGAGAGTGAGAGGGTAACATGCGGTTCGCTACCCGTTGCAGCCACGGCAGGAGTTGCCGCAGGGGCTCCGGGAGTTGTTGGAGTTGCTGGTGCAGAAGATCCCGGAGGAGTCAGTTTAAGGAAGATGTTGACGCCTTTCTTATTGGGATCCTGCTCAATGCTTTTCTGTTTCAGATACTCAACTGCCTCGCTGATCGGGGAATCGCTGAGGTCGATTTTATTGATGATGATGCTGTTCAGCTTGGCAACGATCTGGTCGGTTCCGCGTAGATCTTGCTGACGTCCCATGGACTCGGTG
>CAIZIQ010000300.1 GCA_903933015.1 uncultured Spartobacteria bacterium
CCACCATCGAGCAAGGCCTCGATCTGCTCGGCATAGGAAATCACCAACCCGTCGAAGGTCACGGCACGGTATCCGGGATTATTGACATCCGGTGACATCGAGGCGGTCCGATTGGTTGGACCGACCGATCCCGCGACAAAGACCTTGCGTCCAGGATTCTCCGCCATGAATTCATCAGCCGCTTCACGAGCCACCTTGGCTCCAGCGAGGTTAATCTCCCGCACGGCATCCTCAAGGCCGTAGTCGGCCTGCGAGACAGTCGTCGTGCTGAAGGTATTCGTCTCGACGATGTCGCTTCCGCCCTCGAAGTAGGCACGATGGATCCCCTTGATCACATCAGGACGAGTGATCGAGAGGAGATCGTTATTTCCCTTCAGGTCATGCCCATGATCCTTGAAGCGTTCGCCGCGGAAGTCCGCCTCGGTCAGAGGGTGACGCTGAATCATCGTTCCCATCGCTCCGTCGAGCAGGGCGATGCGACGGGTGAAAAGCTCTCTCAAGAGGGCGTCTGATTCGTGGTTGGGAAGCATGGAGATCATCAGTGAAGCTGCTTTACAGGTTGGAGAAGGAGTTGGGGAATGGTACGGATGGGCGATGCTGGAAGCTACCGAAACAATCATGGTTGAGGGAAAAGAGATCTCTGTGTTCCTGCCCACTTCCTACAGCCAGACACCTCATCAGAAATTCCCGATTCTGTTGATGCTGACCCCGGGACTGAAGGCCCCGGGAGCGATCGCCGGACTGCACGCGGAAGGAGTGCTGCCTCAGATGATCGTGGCGGAGGCGGAAACCCCCTCCAATCCCATGAATCCGATTGCGATCATTGATACTCTTTCTGATCAATTCCGAGTTCTCGACTCCCCCTCGGCTCGTTGGATCGGAGGAACAGGTCATGCCGCGGTGACTGCTTTTCGCACCCTGCTCGATCAACCAGAACTCTTTGGTGCCACGTGCTGCCTCTCGACCTCGTTCGAGGGAGTGGAGGGAGCGCCCCCTCCCCACTCCTCCATGCTGTTGAATCTCGAAGAAAGGAAGTCCCTCCCTATGGGCCGAGTCTTCTTCGACTATGGCACAATCGGCCTCGATGAGTGCTATGAGCCGTATCATCGAGATCTCGGGGCCCTGCTTCGTACGAGAGGCTGGAAAGACGGGGTCGATTTTGAGATTTGTCGTGTGAACGGAGGGTCCCAAGAGATCAGCTCTTGGCAGCAGAGAATCGGCCCCGCACTGCGCTGGCTCGCCGGACGCTGACATCAGGCGCTGACGGGTGTCTTTGCTGAATCAACGGCAAGGAACCGCTCCATGCCAACGAAGAGAGCAGCAAAGAGAAGATCGCTCACGAGACTGTTCCGAAAGAAGGTCCAGGTGGGGGGATAGCCGGGAAGACCGGTGGACAGTGCCTGGATCCATCCGGCGAAATTCTGAGGATAGGCCGCGAGACCGAGCCAGCTACCAGTGTTCGTAATGAGGTAAAAGGCAAGTGAAGCGATCAGCGTTCCGGCAAGAATCGGGAGCAGGCCGCCGCGGTGTTCACGGATCATCCAGCCAAGCCCGACCGCGATGAGATAACCCGGCAATGTCCAGAGAAGCTGGGAGGAGATGAGAGGGACTCCATAGTGGAGATTCAGC
>CAIZIQ010000301.1 GCA_903933015.1 uncultured Spartobacteria bacterium
GCCGAACTGATGAAAGAAAAGAAGGGACTCAATGCGAATGTCGATTTCTACTCGGCAACCGTCTATTACTCCCTCGGACTCCCGACCGATATGTTCACCCCGATCTTCGCGATCGCCCGTACCTCGGGATGGACGGCCCATGTCCTCGAGCAACTCATCGACAACCGTCTCTATCGCCCGCTCAGTGAGTATGTGGGACCGACAGGACGCGAGGTGATCCCTCTCGCCGATCGGGCCTGATCGCCCATCGCCCTCTCGTCTCAAGAAAAAGCCCACTCATCCGAGTGGGCTTTTTCTTTAGGAAGACTTACCGCTATGAAGATGCTAACTCGTCTTCAAAGACAGATAAAACACAAGATACTCCAGAAGCATGTCACGATTCCTTGAACCTCTTTTTCCTTCCAAGGCTGACAATACGATCCTTGGCTCCAGGATTCCCTTTTATGTGTTTGTCGTGCTGGCAGCCATCGGGATTCTCCGGAGCTGTATCCACATGCTGGCTCCGGAGGGCGGACTCAGTAGCATTGCCGGCCTGGATCTGAATTTCGCAGGCGCCAAGGACGTTGTCTTTTTCGGATCCCAGTGGGGAGCAGAACAACTCATCTATGCGATTATCCAATGGACGGTGATCTTTCGATACCGATCCTTGATCCCAGCCATGTGGGCGCTTCAATTCCTTGAAACATTCCTTCGGATGTTCGTGGCCCATATCAAGCCAATCGTCTTCTCCCACACACCCCCGGGAGCCATCGAGGACAAGATCTACATTCCCCTCTCCCTCTTCATGCTGATTTACGCCCTTCTGGAGCGCAAGCAGGACCGGCCGCAAATAGAGGGCTTTTACAGTCCCGCGGCGGCGGCTGTGTCAGTCAGAAGGAGGGCGTTTTGCTGTGCAATTCGGCCACCGGGAATCGAGTGATCGGCTGCCTTGAGCTTCACGATCATCGGGATCTTGGCGGCACCGGTGGCAAGCCACATGATCCGGCGTGAGCGGTTGATCATCGGATAGGTCAGGGTCATGCGCCGCCGATTCTGATACAGATGCACCGGATCGGTCAGCGCCACATCGCAGTCGGTGACCTCGAGGACGGGATCATTGGGAAGCAATGAGGCGGTATGCCCATCAGGACCTAGCCCGAGATGGGCCATATCCAATGTGGGAGGATTTCCACAGATCTCCCGAAGGGTTTTTTCGTATTCCTCGGCTCCCTCCACGGGATCGGTGGCATTCACCGGCATGGCGTGGATGTTCTCTTTTGGGATCGGGGCATTCCCCAGAAGCGACTCGTGAAGATGGGTCAGATTCCGGTCAGGATCACCCTCGGGGGCGATCCTCTCGTCAATCTGGAAGACATGAACCTGCGACCAAGGCACTTCCTCGGAGGCCAGATCCTTGAGCATGGCCCAAGGTGTCTTTCCCCCGCTGACAGCGAGCGTGAACACACCTCGGGCCGCGACAGCCTCGCGCGCGGCAGAGGCTATTACTCCGGCGGCCGCCTTGGCGACTGCATCATCATTTGCTAGGACCTCGAGCTTGAGTGCCATGGGAGAGGGTTTCCTAGGGATTACTTCTTCGCCCTGTAGCGGCGGATGAGGGCGTTGGTGGAGCTGTCGTGCTTGAGCTCAGGCTCGGTGGCGGACTCCAACTCGGGGATGATGTGTTGGGCAAGCTGCTTACCGAGTTCGACTCCCCACTGGTCGAAAGAGTTAATCCCCCAGACAGCGCCCTGCGTGAAGACGCTGTGCTCGTAGAGGGCGACCAGGACGCCGAGTGTGTGAGGGTCGAGCTTGTCGGCCATGATGACGTTCGACGGACGATTCCCCTCGAAGACACGATGAGGGGTGAGCCAGTCAGGCGTTCCCTCGGCCTTCACCTGCTCGGGAGTCTTGCCAAAGGCGAGAGCCTCGGCCTGTGCGAAAATATTCGAGATGAGGTAATTGTGGTGATGTCCGAGTTCGTTGAGCGCCTTGTTGAAGCCGATGAAGTCGCACGGGATGAGACGCGTTCCCTGATGGATAAGCTGGTAGAAGGAGTGCTGACCATTCGTTCCGGGCTCGCCCCAGTAGATCGGACCCGTATCAAAGGTGACATGGGTGCCGTCGAGACGGATCGATTTGCCGTTGCTCTCCATGGTGAGTTGCTGGAGATAGGCGGGGAAGCGCTTCAGGTACTGCTCGTAGGGGAGAACGGCAATACTCTGGGCACCGAAGAAATCGTTGTACCAGACGGCCAGAAGACCGAGGAGCACTGGGAGATTCTTCTCAAGCGGTGCCGTGCGGAAATGCTCGTCCATGGCATGGAATCCGGCGAGAAGGTCGGAGAAGTTCTTCGGCCCGATGGCAATCATGGTGGAGAGACCGATCGCGGAATCCATCGAGTAGCGTCCGCCGACCCAATCCCAAAAGCCGAACATGTTGGCGGTATCGATACCGAACTCGGAGACCTTGGCAGCGTTTGTCGAGACAGCGACGAAGTGCTTGGCAACAGCTGCCTTGTCGCCACCAAAGCCGGCAAGCGACCAGTCGCGGGCACTGTTGGCATTGGTCATGGTCTCGAGCGTGGTGAAGGTCTTGGAGGAGACGATGAAGAGTGTCTCGGCGGGATCGAGATCATGCACGGCCTCGGCGAAGTCGGTGCCGTCGACATTGGAGACAAAGCGGAATGTCATCGAGCGGTCGCTGTAGTGGCGAAGCGCCTCGTAGGCCATGACCGGACCAAGGTCGGAGCCTCCGATACCGATATTGATGACATTCTTGATGCGCTTGCCGGTGTGGCCCTTCCACTGGCCGGAGCGGACGCGGTCGGCGAAGGCACCCATGGCCTCAAGGACATTGTGGACCTCGGGGACTACATCGACGCCGTCGACCTTGATCACCTCACCCTTCGGGGCACGGAGCGCGACGTGCAGGACGGCGCGATTCTCGGTGATGTTGATCTTCTCCCCGGCGAACATCTTGTCACGGTGTTCCTCGAGGCCGACTTCCTTGGCAAGCTGAACGAGTTCCTTGAGCGTCTCGTCGTTGACGCGGTTCTTGGAGTAGTCGAGATAGAGGCCGCAGGCCTCGGCAGTCAGGCGCTCGCCACGCTTCGGATCGGCGGCAAAGAGATCCTTGAGCGTTGTCTTGGCGATCTGGTCACGGTTTGCGGCGAGAGCTTTCCAGGCGGGGAGTTGGGTGGGGTTGGACATGGGAAAAGAATGAATTATGAAGAATGAATAATGAAGGAATATTCCAGTAGGATTGCTAGACTCCGTAACCCAACTAGAATGCCTCGGAAATGGCAATCGACAATCCCGTCATACATCATTTGGGGACTCGCACGGCCCGGACGCTGAAGGAGACGACTTCCATTGCCGCAGAACTCCTTCCCCTGATGCTCAAGGCCGGAGTGGTCAGCCTGGAGGGACCGCTAGGTGCCGGGAAGACCCACTTTGTGAAGGCAACTGCCCTCACGATGGGGATCACGGAGGATGTGACCAGTCCAACCTTCACACTGCTCCAGAGTTACGGATCCGGAGAGTTGCGGCTTCATCACTCCGACTGGTACCGACTGGAATCGGATGCCGAAGTCCTCGGACTGGGACTGGAGGATTACCATGGGGAGGGATTGATGCTCATCGAATGGGGGGATAAATTTCCCGGACTCCTCCCCCCCTCCACCCTTCGGATCCGTATTGAACCGATGCCTGACGGTTCGCGACTGATCCACATCAGCCAGCATTCATGAAAATCCTCGCCCTTGACTCCTCTTCTCCGATTGCCTCGGTAGCCGTGGTGTCCTTCGGAAATGGGGACGCGACCGTGGACTTCGAGTCGAATACCCCTCACGCACGATCGGATTCGAGTGCCCTGTTTGCGGCACTGCAGCAGGCGGTCGACTCGTGCGGGACTCCCGATGCCCTCTGTGTCGGATTGGGCCCGGGATCTTACAACGGTCTCCGGGCGGGCATTGCAGCGGCACGGGCCTTTGCCACAGCCCTGAATATTCCTCTTCATGCGGTCCCATCACCCCTTGGCCTGCCGGGCCCCGGTTCCGGATTCTGGGCCGCGGGAGATGCGCGGGGCGGCCATTACTGGATTGCCGCCATCAAGGAAGGAAGGTTTCTTGAGAAGCCAATCCTTCTTTTACCCCCAGAAGCCTCCCTTCATCTCCGCTCCCGCCCCAGTTTTCCGATCCTCTCGGCGACGGAACTCCCGGGCTGCGATGACATGACCATGGCCACACCTGATGCCACCCGGCTTGCAATGCTCGCAAAAACATCCGATCCCTTTTTTCTGACATCGGGTACCCCCGAGCCTCTTTACCTGAAACCTCCGCACATCACTGCGCCCCGTCCCTCGGCATCATGAATGCACGCCTTAGCCTCTTCTGTGCCGTGACGGCGCTCTCCCTGACATTCCCATGCCACGGACAACTCAACGGCACCAATGCGCCCATCGATGAGAATCCCAAGCCGACTTGGGAGACCCAGAAACAGGCGCGGACGTTTCAGCTTTCGATTCCGGCACCCCGCGGTCAGATCACCGACCGCAATGGCTATCCCCTGGCACAAAGTCGCCTGAGTTACAATCTGGCCCTCCAATTTCCGACACCGCTGGATTGGAGCGATGCCAAGGTTCTGGCCTTCGCAAGACAACACATCACCTTTGCCAAGGGATTCCTGGGACGCGACATACCTGCCAGTGATCAGGCGATTCTGACGCACTATCATAACAGGGGCGTTCTCCCGCTGATTCTGATCGAGGACCTGAAGCCGGAAGAGTTGGCGGCGGCGCGGCGCGGGCTTACCAGCGCCCTCGTTCTGCAGCAGGTCTATGCCCGCATCTATCCCAACGGTCAACTTGCGGGACACATCATCGGCTATACCGGCAAGGAGGCCCCCCTCTCCATCCGTCCGATCGAGAACAAGGATCTGATCTTCACCGAAAGCCAGGGAAGGGAAGGGATTGAGCAGTCCTTCGACTACCAACTCAAGGGGCAGTCCGGCAGTCTCCATGTCACCTTCGACGGTGAGGGCAACAAAACCTCCGAGCGGATCGCCCAACCACCCGTACCCGGCGATAACGTGATCACCACACTCGATCAGAATCTTCAGCGTATCTGCGAGAAGGTTCTTTCCGAAAATTGCAAACGCGGTGCCATCGTCTTCATTGACCCTTGGACCGGGGAGATCATCGCCATGGCCTCATGGCCGGGATACAACCCCAACCACTTTGTCCCGATTCTCAACCCCCAAATCTACAGGCAACTCAGCGAGGATCCTTCCGATCCCCTTCTCCCCAGGGCCTTCCGTTCAGCATATCCTCCGGGATCCACTTTCAAGACCATCGTGGGGCTCTCCGGGTTTGAATCGGGAAAACTCACTTCCAAGGATATCTATAGCGGGCCAACCGCCATCGATATCGGGAACGTCACCTTCCATAACTGGAAGAAAGTCGATGCGGGACGCCTGAACTTCGTCGAGGCACTCACCCAGTCCTGTAATACCTGGTTCATCCAGGCAGGTCTGAAGATCGGGGGGCCGAATATCATCGACTGGTCCAGTCGCCTCGGTCTTGGCCGCAAGACGGGTATCCCGCTCAAAGCCGAGTCCAGAGGCAATCTCCCGAACGAGAGCAAGCACAAGCTGCTCAAGGGCGATGTCGCCAACATGAGCATCGGTCAGGGGGTTCTGGAAATCACTCCTCTCCAGATGGCCCAGGCCTACGGAGTGATCGCGACCGGAGGGCAGTTTCACCAGACCCGCCTTGTGAAGCAGATCCAAGGTCTCGATAACAAGGTGATCGCAGCTTATCCGGACCGTCTCCGCGACGATCTCCAACTCAAGCCGGACGACATGGAAACGCTGCGCAAGGCACTCATCTCCGTCACTGAGGATGCCCAGGGAACGGCACACCTGGCCCAAGTCAAGGGAACGACCGTTGCGGGAAAAACCGGCACGGCCCAATGGGGTGGCGGTGGGAACAGGGATAAGCAGCGTACGGCGGCATGGTTTGCAGGATTTGTCCCAGCGGAGCATCCGCAGTACGCCTTTGCGGCCCTCTACGAGGGGGAACCGGGCGACAACTCGGTTCACGGAGGGAGTCATGCGGCCCCACTGATCGGCAAGGTGCTCAAGGAGATTTACGGCTCCACCCCAGATAAGACTGCCAAGTCACCCCCAGCGGATGAGAAGTCTGCAGAGCCAAGCTCCTCTCCGGATCAAAAACCGGCCGACGAATCGAACTGAGGAACCGGAAAGCAACGGGCCCTCACCCCTTCAGGTCTTATCATCCCCCATCAGCGGCGCGCGCGACAGGTCTCGCGAAGAATGGTGTAAAGCCGCGTCAGGATCCCCTGAGCCATCGGCGATGAAGTTCGGGTCGTATTACCTGAAAACCGTGAGGTTCCGTATTTTGATGCAATATCAGTGGATCTCCTGAGGGCGGCCCATTGCCAGAGCTCGTCGGTGGATCGGATCGGTGACTTGGTGGCGGTTTTCATGGTGTTTATGGGTGATGGGTGCGGATCAGGGCACGAAAGACTCCCTGAATGAGAAGCTCCCGTGCAGGGATGAGGTCGGGATAGAGGGGGTTCTCAGCCCCGAGAAAGGGTTGGCCCTTTTCAATCAGGTAGCGTTTCAGTGTGACATCCCCGTCGATGAGTGCGGCCACGATGTCCCTGCTCCGAGGTTCGGTCTGCTCGAGGATCACGACATCACGGTCCAGGATCCCTGCTCCGATCATTGAGTCTCCCCTCACCTCCAGGGCAAAGGTCTTCGCCCCACGTGGCAGTCGGAGCGTCTCAGGATCAACCATGATGCAGCGATCCGATTCCTGCACCTGTCCCTCGGGAATTCCCGCCGGGATCATCCCGTAAAGGGGCACCTCAAGAAGCTGCGAGCGGACCCTGCGATCAGCCAGAATAATGTTGCGGGAACGCCCGGACTCCCTGCGGATAACCCCCTTCTTTTCCATGAGATCAAGGTGACCTACCACGGTGGCAGGGGAGCTGTACCCGAAGTGATCCATGATCTCCCTGACCGAGGGCATCGTGCCCAGACCATCCGCACAATCATGCAGAAAGGAGAGGATTTCAGTCTGTCGGATGGTCAGATTCATATACCGATCATTTGTTCGGTATATGAATCAACTAAGCTCTACAAGGAGTTTTTGGGATTCTTTCCCAACCGGCGAAGGGTCCGGAGGAACTCAGAGATGACCACTGGCGTGCAGATACCCGACAAGCTTGCTGAACGCATCGACCCAGTTTTCCTGGAGCATTTCGAGTTCGGCATAAAGTTTCATGGTTTCAGGCGCATTGGGATCCGCATCCGCCAGGAACTTGCGCGCGTACATTTCATCACCCCGGTTGATATGATACTCGGCTGCAGCCAGAGGGGCTGCTGGCTCATCACTGCCCGATGACGGGACGGAAGTGTCGGCTCTTTTTGAATTGGGCAACGGCACCCCGAAGGCACCGGCGAGAAGCCTGCAACCCTGCTCGGGTTGCCCGGAGGAGGCGAGGGCCGACGCCAGCACCGTGACGGCGGTTGTCTTGTATTCGGGATGTGACTGGAGAAACTCCAGCACGGCTTTCCTGTCACCCTTCTGCCACCAGAGATCGAATAGTTGGCGCTTCTCCTTCTCAGAGAGCCCCTGCATGAATGCTTCGTCGACAATGGCCTCCCCGATCTGCCCCGCATCACACTGAGGGCTCGCGAGCCAGATCATCCGCAGGCCGGGGATCCCTCCTCCGATCGCGGGAATCCTGTAGAGCAGGGCCTGATTCCCGGTTGCCGCAGAGATCATGGTACGGTAGAGGTCCTCCGTCCTTGGCAAGGGCGAGGTTGGCTTTTTATCCAGGAACCACTGGCGGGCAAGCGCCTCGTTCCAGTAATCCGCAGCGGTCAACGGCTCAAAAGGAGCGATTGCTTTTCCTTGTTCAAAGACGAAGTTCGGATCTCGAGGCCAGAGCGCCTGCTCCTCATTAAAAAGCACGGCGGCTTCATCGGATCGCTGACGGGTCGTCAGAATCAATGCCCCCAACTGATAGTAGAGGCCATGGCTCATGGGGTAGCGTGCAATCGCCTTTCTCAGCTCCATTTCGGAAGCGATGACCGCAGCGGGACTCGCTCCATTCCCGAAGATCTCCACGGCCACCCTTTGTTCGTTGGCAGGCGCGAACGGTGGCATGGCGGGAACGAGCCTCCACTGCGCGAGGATCATGAGGATGCCAGCACCACAGATGACAACACCGGCACCGCGGAAAACATTCCGCTGAATCAAAAATGCACGGTTCGAATCACCTTTGCTGACAGCAATCCTTCCGAATCCGATCCCTCCCAGAAGCAAAACCCACCAACCCAACTCCGGCTTGTGCAGCGGCACATCGACGAATCCGTGCAGGAGCTCCGCGAAAAAAGCCGAAAGAAACGCCCAGCGGATCGGCCAATCATGGACCGAGGCCTCCTGGAGCATCTCCACCCTTCGGAGCAGAAGCACGATTGCCAAGAAGGCAAGAAGGAGAGCGGGAATCCCTCCCTCGGTGCATAGCGTCAGCCAATCACTCTCGGCATGAAGCGCCGTGGTCTGATCGCGGAGACTTTTGTCCGCATAGAAGGGATAGACATACCGATACGTTCCCAGACCCGTTCCCGTGAACGGGTGATCCGCAATGATCGAGAAAGTGTCCCTGGCAATTCCAAGGCGTGCGTCGGATGGAGGCTTACCCGTGTGGGGATGCGAGGGAGCCACGGGAGCGATCTCCTCGGGGGAATATCCTTTGAATCGCTCCAGAAGCCCACTGCCCGATGCCATGAAGAAAAAGAAAATCATCACGAGCAAAACCCCCGCCCCTAGTAATAAAGGCCGGGAACGATAACGCCCCAGCCCCATTACCCAGATCAGGATCCCGGCCAGAAGAAAAAGAAGTCCCCCCCGCGACAAGGAGTAAAAAAGAAGCATCGAGGTCAGGAGCGCAAAAGCCCCCGCCGCGATAGTGGAGGTGAACAGCTTTCCCCTCCTGATCCCATGGTGAATCAGACCCAGGGTTAAAATCGCGCCAGTCACGAGAAATCCCGCGGTGTGATTGCGATTCGGAAAGAAGCCGAAAGTCGCCTGGGTCCAGGAGAGCTTGTCAAAAAACGGGTAGTACCAGCCTGCCTGCCAGACACCCCAGGATTCCACCGCATATAAAGAACAGCCCAAGACGGCAAGGAGCGCCAACCAACGCATCTGTCGCATGTCGACTGGGCACCCAAGCGAATAAAGTGCCGTGAGAACACTGAATAACAGGCATGCCACCCAGAAAAAAGTGGCCCGGGGATCCGCCGTAAGCTGGGAAGGCAGAATCAACCCCGGGACATGCCGTAAATTTGCACTCCATTCTGGTTTCCAGGTCCAACTCACGGGCAGCAGCGCGAGGGCCGCAGCCACCACCACCAGCCCCCCTACACCCCAGAAGATCCAGGGAGTTTTGCGGGCGGGGGCATTAAAGACAAAAATGAACCCTGCAATTACCAGAAAAAGCCCCATTCCGCCCTGACTCGGCCCACCCGCCAAAAAGACGGCAAGAAGAGCCGCGATCAAAAGGAGGGCCTGCACATGGAAAGACCGGTCACTACCTCCAGGGGAGCGGGAGGCGGAAGAATCTGTGAAAGAGGACTGTGGGGGCATAAACCTGTCCGCCAGAATGCTCCAGGACATAGTTGTCGGCAAGAAATACAAACCCAAAGGTAAGACGGATTCCTGCCTTCCCAAGGAAGGGGCTGTGACTTGGAAACCGCTCCAAGTTAAGAGGATAATTAAAATACAGGTTGACCAAAACCTTGGTCAATGCCATGAAAAGGTTTGTATGAATACCCCCCATCGCAACCACTCCTGCTGGAGCCGTATCGCGCCACTGGCCGCGGCAACACTCATCACGTTGGCATCAGCCCACGCGGCACCGAAGCCGACTCCCACTCCGGTACCAACTCCGAAAGCCACTCCCACTCCGGTGCCGATTACAACCCCCACTCCATTGCCGGTTCCTTCGGCCACTCCCAAGCCCACGCCTCCCCCAAGCCAGCTAACTCCCTACAGCCCGTAGGATTTTTACGAAAGCCAACGTCATAAATTTCCTCTGAAAGAGGGGCTTCCTGCAAAGGAGGCCCCTTTTCTTTTTTACAAAACAATTGCCTAGCGCGCGACGCCGTTTGCCATGTCGAATATCATCGGGAACCACTGCTCCACGTCCTGAGGATTCCCTCCCTAGGCCGACCCCTTGTTCAAAAAATACCGGCGGTCGGGTTCGAACCGACACATCTTTAGAGGATACCGGATTTTGAGTCCGGCGCGTCTGCCAATTCCGCCACGCCGGCGCGGCAAGAAAGTAATCTATCGCAGGGAGCCTCATGAAGCCAAGAGGATCTTGTCATCACTCCCTACGAGTAATGGGGAGCTTTCCCGGACAAGTTGCGGAAATTCCGGCGCATGCTAGTTTTCCTGCATGAAAAAGATGATTCCCCTTCTCGCCTGCGTCCTTCTCTCACTCAATGCCCACGCCGAGTCTTTCCCCGACATCAGCCTCAATGACCTCAAGGCGGACATCGCTGCCAAAAAAGTCACCATCCTGGATGTCAATGGACCCGCTTCCTACGCCCACGGTCATATCCCGGGAGCGATCGACTACACGGCGCATACCGCCGATCTGGCCAAGGTTCTCCCGGCAGACAAGAATGCACTGATCGTTGCCTACTGCGCGAATCCCCACTGCGGGGCCTATGCCCGCGCTGCCGAAGCTGCCGCAAAGCTAGGCTATACCAATGTCCAGCACTTCAAACCCGGCATCCAGGGCTGGGTGTCCGCAGGAGAACCCACGGACAAGTAAAACTCACCTTTTTGCTTCTATCCGACAGCCTTCTTCTTTTTAAGAACACTGGGACTTGATCCGGTTTTCCCAGAAGATTTGCCC